>JBBROJ010000016.1:0-56098 GCA_038229495.1 Chthonomonadales bacterium | reverse complement strand
CTCTTCGCGGCGATTATCGCGCTGGCCTACGCCGCGGCGCCAACGCCGGCAGGCGCGCAGTCCCTGTTCGCATTCCAGGGTATCTATGCGGGAAACAACGAGAACTTCGTCGGCAGCCCTTTCAACAACGGTCCAACCGACTCCGTTAACCCGTTCGCCGGCAGCAAGAGCTGGACAGGCACGGCAGCGGATGGCGTAACTCAGCAGACAATGACGGTGTCAGGCTCGGCATACTCTTACTCAACATACGGACAAGCCCACGTCGCGGCGTCCGCAACCGTCACAAATCCCTATTACAACCCGAATAACACGCCGTATTTCGACGGCACGACCGCGGACGACAACGGATCCCCGGATTTGATCGCCCTGCATGGTAACGCCGGCTGGAATGACACACTTACGTATGTGGGCACGCAGCTCTCGGGTTACAAGGTCAACTACTATTTCCGTTTAACGGGCAGCGCATCCGGCGATGTTGAGGCGGGTCTCAACTTTGCGGCCAGCGATACCGCGTTATTGGACGTTTTCCGCACCAATACAGGGAACGCCCTCTGGATCACGGCCTGGCACGAAGTCGTCTGGAACCAGCCATTCAATACCAGCGCCGACTTCTTCGGTGGCATGACCACGCATGTATCGCAGCGGCCCGAAGGACAAACTATCTCAGGTTCCGGCGACTGGTCGAATACCCTTACGCTCTTCGGAATTCAAATCGTCGATCCGAACGGCAATCCATACACCGACTGGACCGTTACGTCAGCCTCCGGGACCATCTATCCCCAGCTTCAGCCGGCCGCCACGCCGGAACCAGGCAGCCTGGCGCTGCTCCTGGGAATCGTCGTGCCCCTCTCCTCCTTTCTGATTCGCCGCCGGCGCGGTTAGCAAAACAGACTCCTCCAACATCAATAGAAGAGCCGCCGTCCTCTTTGGACGGCGGCTCTTCTGCCGGCAGTCGGAAACCATTTGTTGCATGTAGCAATATAATCACTGGCTCAATACAGAGAATATGTATACAATACCTGCAATAGTGTCAATAAAACTTAATATTGCCTTGACCTAAACCGCAACTGCTTGCTATAATATGTGTCCTACTTTCCACACGGTACCAAAGACGCCCGTGTCCAACAGCGCAGATCATCTGTCCGACTCAGCGGTACAGAGCCGGGGTTTGCAGCGCATGGACACGGGCAATTGATTCGGAAGTCGGAAGCCGGAAGTTGGAAGCCGGAAGAAAAAGGCGCAGGTTAGGGCCGTTCTTCCGTCTTCCGACTTCTGCATTCCGTCTTCCTCCAGAGGATGCGTCATGCCCGCCAATAAGTTACACGACAATAAGCTGCCGGCCACAAACCGACGAGACGGCCTCTACGACCCGCAATTCGAGCACGATGCGTGCGGCGTGGGATTTGTCGCCAACATGAAGGGGGCCAAATCTCATACTATCGTTGAGCAGGGACTGCAAATTCTTGTCAATCTGGCGCACCGCGGCGCGTGCGGGTGCGATCCCGAGACCGGCGACGGCGCGGGAATCCTTACCCAGATTCCCCACGCGCTCTTTCAGCAGCAGATGGGCGGCGCTTTGCCGAAGGCGGGCCACTACGGCGTCGGAATGGTCTTCCTGCCGCGCGACCCCGGCGAGCGCGCTCTCTGCGAGGCCATCGTCGTCAAAACGATCAAGGACGAGGGACAGGCGTTCCTCGGCTGGCGCGACGTGCCGCGCGACAACAATAAGATTGGCAAAGCGTCTCGCGACGTCGAGCCCGCGATATGCCAATTCTTCGTCGGGAGAGGCGAGGACATCGCGGATGAATCCGACTTCGAGCGCAAGCTATACATAATACGGAAAGTTATCGAGAACACCGTCAGCCGAAAACCGCTCACCGAAGCCTCCTACTTCTACGTCTGCTCGCTGTCGTGCCGAACGATTATCTACAAGGGCTTACTGATGGCCCACCAGATTGGCGCGTACTATAAGGACCTCGTCGATCCCGCCTTCACTTCTGCGCTGGCGCTCGTCCACCAGCGGTTCAGCACCAACACGTTCCCGACGTGGGACCTCGCCCATCCCTACCGCATGATTGCGCACAACGGCGAGATCAACACGCTGCGCGGCAACCGAAATTGGATGCGCGCCCGTGAGGCCCGGCTCACGTCAAACCTGTTCGGCGAGGATGTTAAGAAGCTGAAGCCGCTCGTCAACGAGCATGGCAGCGATTCGGCCACCCTCGACAACGCGTTGGAGCTGCTCGTCATGGGCGGACGCAGCCTGCCGCACGCCATGATGATGCTCGTTCCCGAAGCCTGGGGCAGCAACGAGGAGATGGACCTCGAGCGGCGCGCGTTCTACGAATACCACGCCTGTATGATGGAGCCGTGGGACGGCCCGGCTGCCATCGCGTTCACGGATGGCCGCTCCATAGGCGCGATTCTGGACCGGAACGGCCTGCGCCCCGCCCGCTACCTGATCACCAAAGACGACCTTGTCGTCATGGCATCGGAAACGGGCGTGCTCGATATTCCAGCGGAGAACATTCGCGAGAAGTGGCGGCTCCAGCCCGGCAAGATATTTCTCGTGGACACGGTCGCCGGCAAGATCGTGAGCGACGACGAGCTGAAGAACCGGACCGCGCGCCGCCGGCCCTACGCACAGTGGCTCGCCGCCAACAAGATTGACCTGCGCGACCTTCCGGACCCGCCGCACGTCCACATGCCGGATCACGACACGATTCTGGACCGCCAACAGGCGTTCGGCTACACTTTGGAGGACCTGCGAATCATCATGTCTCCTATGGCCGTGGGCGGCGAGCAGCCGCTCGGCTCCATGGGCAACGACGCGCCGCTCGCGGTACTTTCCGAGCGCCCGCAGCTTCTCTACAACTACTTCAAGCAGCTCTTCGCGCAGGTCACCAACCCGCCCATCGATCCGATTCGGGAAGAGCTGGTCATGTCGCTCATCCACTACATTGGCGCGAACGGCAGCCTGATGGAGGAGACGCCGGAGAACTGCCGCCAGCTTCGCCTCGAATCGCCCCTTCTGACCAACGTGGAGTTGGAGAAGCTTCGGCACTTCGGCGACGAGACCGGCGAGTTCAAGGCGCGCACGCTCTCCACTCTGTTCGACCCCTCGGCGGGCGAAGCCGGCCTGGAGTCAGCTTTAACGCGCCTGTTCCGAGAGGCCAGCCGCGCGCTGAACGAGGGCGTTAGCGTTATCATTCTGTCCGACCGGGGAGTGAATAAGCACAACGCGCCAATTCCGTCGCTGCTCGCGGTCAGCGCCGTGCACCACCACCTGATTCGCGAGGGAACCCGCACCAACACCGCCCTCGTCATCGAATCGGGCGAGCCCCGCGAAGTTATGCACTTCGCGTTGCTCGTCGGCTATGGGGCGAGCGCGGTCAACCCTTATCTAGCCTTCGAGACCCTGGCCGACATGGTGCGAGAGAGGATGCTGCCGGACGGCTTGACGACCGAGAAAGCGCAGTACAACTACATCAAGGCGATCAACAAGGGGCTGCTGAAGACGATGTCCAAGATGGGCATCTCCACCCTGCAATCTTATCGTGGTGCGCAAATATTCGAGGCCCTCGGCCTGCATGAAGAGATTGTGGACAAGTATTTCACCGGTACGCCCTCGCGTATCAGCGGCGTAAAGCTGGACGTTATCGCGGAGGAAGCGATTTCGCGACACCGCTTCGCCTATCCGTCTGCAAACATTCCCGAGAACATCGACCTCGATCCGGGCGGCGCGTATCAATGGCGGCGCGGCGGCGAGTTCCATCAGCTCAACCCCGACACGGTCGCCATGCTCCAGCACGCCGTGCAGGCGGAATCGTACGACAAGTTCAAGGAGTTCTCCGCCGTCGTCAACCGGCAGAGCGAGGACCTTGCGACTCTGCGCGGCCTCTTCAAATTTCGCGATTCGAATCCGATTCCGCTGGATGAGGTCGAATCGGAAGCCGAAATCATGAAGCGGTTCGCGACCGGGGCGATGTCGCTCGGCTCCATCAGTCGCGAGGCCCATGAAACGCTCGCCATCGCGATGAACCGGTTCGGCGGGCGCTCCAACACGGGAGAAGGCGGCGAGGATCCGGTACGCTATAAACCGGACGCCAACGGTGACAACCGGCGTTCCAAGATCAAACAGGTGGCCTCGGGCCGATTTGGCGTGACCACCCAATATCTCGTGAACGCGGACGAGCTTCAGATCAAGATGGCGCAGGGCGCGAAGCCGGGCGAGGGCGGCGAGCTGCCCGGCCATAAGGTGGACAGGTACATTGCTCACGTTCGGCACACCACGCCCGGCGTAATGCTCATCTCGCCGCCGCCGCACCACGACATCTACAGCATCGAGGATATTGCGCAGCTTATCTTCGACCTGAAGAACAGCAATCCGGCGGCCCGTATCTCCGTTAAGCTGGTCTCCGAGGTGGGCGTGGGCACGGTCGCGGCGGGCGTCGCCAAGGCGCATGCCGACCTCGTCTGCATCAGCGGATACGAGGGCGGCACGGGCGCGTCGCCGTTATCCAGCATCAAGCACGCGGGCATTCCGTGGGAGCTGGGCCTGGCGGAAACGCAGCAGGTGCTCGTCAAGAACGACCTCCGGAGCCGTATCCGCGTGCAGACTGACGGCCAGCTGAAAACGGGCCGCGACGTGGTCATCGCCGCTCTGCTCGGCGCGGAGGAGTTTGGTTTCTCCAGCGCGCCGCTCGTCGCCATGGGATGCATCATGATGCGCGTTTGCCATCTGAACACGTGTCCGGTCGGCATCGCCACGCAGGACCCGGTGCTGCGCGAGCGGTTTATGGGCACCGCCACCAGTGTAGTTGCCTACTTCACGTTCGTCGCGATGGAAGTGCGGGAGCTGATGGCGCAGCTTGGATTCCGTACGTTCGACGAGATGGTGGGACGGGTTGAATCGCTGGACGTGCGAACGGCGGTCGATCACTGGAAAGCGAACGGGATCGACGTGAATGTGCTGCTGCAACGGCCCTCCGTTCCCGATTCCGTCCCCATCCGCTGCATTCAGCCGCAGGACCACGGGCTGGAAGAGGCCATCGACTACCATATGATCGACCGCTGCCAGGAAGCATTGGAAGGCAAGACGAGCGTGGAGCTTCATCTTCCGATTCGCAACGCAAACCGGACGGTCGGCACCATGCTCTCTGGCGAGGTCGCAAAACGGTTCGGGGAAGCCGGTCTGCCGGACGATACGATTCGCATCAACTTCAAGGGGTCAGCGGGTCAGTCCTTTGGGGCGTTTCTGGCCCACGGAATCACGCTCACGTTGGAGGGTGACTCCAATGATTACCTCGGCAAGGGGCTGAGCGGCGGTCGAATCGTCGTCTATCCGCCCGCTGCGGCCACCTTCCCCGCCCATGAGAACATTATTGCCGGCAACACGCTGCTGTACGGCGCAACAAGCGGAGAGGTCTTTCTCCGGGGCGTCGTGGGCGAGAGGTTTGGAGTGCGCAATTCCGGAGCGAAAGCAGTTGTCGAGGGCACGGGTGACCACGGCTGCGAGTACATGACCGGCGGCACCGTCGTAATATTAGGCGAAACGGGGCGCAATTTCGCGGCCGGAATGAGCGGTGGCGAGGCCTATGTATGGGATCGCTCCGGAACGTTTGAAAACTGCGTCAATCGGGGCGGCGGCTCGATTCAGCTGGAAGTGGTTATCGATCCAACGGACATTGTCGAGCTTCAGACCCTGATCCGTCGCCACCAAGAGTTGACGGGCAGCCTGCGCGCGAAAGAAATTCTGAATAACTGGGACACCACGCTTCCGCAGTTCGTGAAGGTCATCTCCAACGAGTACAAGGCTATGCTCGCCGAGCTTGCAAAGGAACAGGTTACCGAAGAGGTGCAAAAGACCGCTGTATAATAGATTCAAGTCTGCTGCGCTTGGCGGGCCTGAATCGAGAGGGACTCTTATGACTATCTCAATACGAGCACACTATGATGGCCGGGTGATAGTTCCCGACGAACCTGTAGACCTCCCTGTCGATCTTCCCATCAACGTGGACGTAACGACAATTTCCTATGCATCTACATCGACGCCCAAAGAGTCGACCAACTCCTGGCAAGCCGAAAGGGAGTTCATTCGCGAGCACATGTCCTCACCATATGCTCCCGGGACTCGGAATTGGCAGCGCGAGGACATATATGAATGACAGGGCCTTTGCTGGACACGAATGTTCTCGTTTACGTTTATGACGCAGCGGATGTGCGGAAACAGCAGATCGCCTTTGGCATCGTAGATCGACTGGCGCGCGAATGAAAGGGCGCTCTGAGCGCTCAGGCATTGAATGAGTTCTTCGTCGTTGCCACCCGTCGGATTGCAGTTCCGCTGAGTCAAGCCGATGCTCTCACACGATTGCAGCGCTTCACCGCAACCTGGCCTGTCCTTGAGATTTCGGCCGCCACTTCCTTGGAAGCGGTTCGGGGCGTGGTTACCTATCAGTTTAGCTTCTGGGATGCGCTAATATGGGCGTCCGCTCGAATAGCTCAGATTCCCATCGTTTTGAGTGAGGATTTCAGCGATGGTTCCGTTGTTGAGGGCGTACGCTTTCAAAATCCGTTCCAGGCGGGCTTCGAACTGAACGATTGGATTTAAGCCGGTCTCGCACCGGTGATCACGGGCACCCCGGTTCTTCAAAGTTGTTTCCAACGAGTATAAAGCGATGCTCGCCGAGTTGGCGAAGGAGTAGGTCACCAAAGAGGCGCTGGAGACGGCTGTATAATGAGATCATATGACTCGCATCTATCTTGATGTCTGCTGCCTGAATCGCCCATTTGATGATCAGGGGCAAGAAAGAGTGCGTCTTGAATCGGCTGCTGTAGTCGAGATTCTAAAGGGCATCGAAATTGGCAAATGGATTTGGACCAGCACTCCCGCTGTTCGTTATTAGATTGAACGATCGCCTGATGATGAGCATCGCGAAAGCCTGTTGGAAGTCCTGACCATATCAACCGAGGAGTTGCATATAGCGCAATCGGAACAAGAAAGAGCCTCCGCGTTCGTGGCGCTTGGTTTTGCCCCGATGGATGCTCTTCACTTGGCCTGTGCCGAATCTCTTTCAATAGATGCTTTCATCAACACAGATGATCGACTGGCAAGAAGAGTGGCGCGATTGAATCTGGAGATTCGTGTACGTACGTTCAACCCAATTGCGTGGCTTAACGAGGTAGTGAATCATGATCGCTGAGACAATGACAGCCGATGAAATTCGAGCAAGGGGTCTTGAGGCGTTACGCCGCGAGCTTGGCGTTGCTGGGATGGTCCGGTTTCTCCAGCAATTCGAGACCGGCACGGGAGATTACACCGAAGAGCGTCATGAACTGCTTCGCAACGAATCTCTCGAAGATATTCTCGCACGAATAAGCGCTCGCAGAGATCAGGCGTAACGAATTCGAGTCGTCGAGATTGAATACAAGGATATTGTGGAGATGGCTGACCCCAAGGGATTTTTGAAATTTGGGCGGGAGACTACCCCGCGGCGACCGGTGGACAAGCGAAGAGGCGACTGGATGGAGGTCTACCTTGAGATGCCGCCGGAGAAACTGCGTTCGCAGGCGTCGCGGTGCATGGACTGCGGCATTCCGTTCTGTCATCAGGGCTGCCCGCTCGGGAACATTATCCCAGACTGGAACGATCTGGTCTACCGCGACCGTTGGCGCGACGCGCTGGAGCGGCTGCACGCGACCAATAACTTCCCGGAGTTCACGGGCCGGCTTTGCCCCGCGCCCTGCGAAGCATCCTGCGTCCTCGGAATCAATCAGGACCCCGTGACCATCAAGCAGATCGAGCAGAATATTGTCGACCACGCCTTCGCCGAGGGCTGGGTCACCGCTGAGCCACCCGAAATGCGAACCGGCAAGGCGGTTGCGGTCGTGGGAAGCGGGCCCGCCGGGCTTGCCGCCGCCCAGCAGCTCAACCGGGCCGGGCACACGGTCACCCTGTTCGAGCGCGATGACCGAATCGGAGGCCTCCTTCGCTACGGCATTCCCGACTTTAAGATGGAAAAGTCGGTGCTGGACCGCCGGCTGGAGCTGATGACCGAAGAGGGAATCATCTTCAAGACGGGCGTGAACGTGGGAGTGGACCTTACGGCGGAGGAACTGCGCGCCGGATTCGACGCGGTCTGCCTCACCGGAGGCTCGACGATTCCGCGCGACCTTCCCGCGCCGGGCCGGGAATTGGAGGGAATCCACTTCGCAATGGACTTCCTAACACAGCAGAACCGCCTCAACGCGGGCGATATGTTGCAGGCCATACGACTGACCGCCGAGGGCAATAAGGTCGTCATTATCGGGGGCGGCGATACGGGCGCGGACTGTTTGGGCACAGTCCATCGCCAGGGCGCGCTGGAAGTGACCCAGATCGAGATTATGCCGCGCCCGCCCAAAGACCGCACGCCCACTATGCCGTGGCCCAACTGGCCTATGATCATGCGTACGTCGTCCGCGCACGAAGAGGGCGGCAATCGCGACTGGGCGGTTAACACCAAATCATTCATTGGCGAGAACGGCAGGCTAACAGCGCTCCAGTGCGTGAGGGTGGAGCGCAACGCGGCGGGTGCAAAGGTGTTCGGCGACTTGCACGAGGTTCCAGAATCGGAGTTCTTGATCGAGGCGGACATGGTCCTTCTCGCGCTTGGCTTCGTCCATCCGCAGCAGGAGGGCTTGCTGAACGCGCTTGGAATCGAATACGATGCGCGCGGCAACGTGAAGACGGACGCGGGCTATATGACCACCTGCCCAGGCATTTTCGCCGCCGGCGATATGCGTCGCGGTCAGTCCCTCATCGTTTGGGCCATCGCGGAAGGCCGCGAAGCGGCGCACGGAATCGACCAATACCTGGAGGGCGTTTCGCAGCTTCCACTCACGGGCGCGCGGCTTGCGATGAAATGACCTCGGACGACCTTATGAGATTGCGGGCCGGCTCATCCATGAGCCGGCCCAATTCTTGCTTCTTGGAGACGAAGCCCGTAATTTGACCGGCGAACAGAACTCTGCTACAATGTGTCCGGCTGAGACCTGGGCGTTCGCGCGACCTTATTGCGTTCCAACGGGTCCGGGAGGAACGTGCGTGATCAAAACAAAGAGCGCTTCAAATTCCGCGATAACGAGCCGGCGAGTCAGCGATCTGACGGGCCTGTGCCTTTTCTTCATCGGAGCGGCCTGCCTGCTCTGGCTGACGCTCCCGCAGGGCGCTCCGGTCGCGGACGGCGTGGACGGCCTCCTGCGCCTCCTCGCGGGCACGGGCGCATACGTTATCCCCGTCATCATGATGTTCGTCGGATCGATGTTCCTCATCGGCTTCGACCGCATGTCTTTTACGCACTCCTCCTACGGTTCGCTCCTCCTCTTCTTCGCCTACGCGACTTGGCGGCACGTCGCCGTAATCGGCGGCAGCTTCATGTCGGGCTCCGAATCGCTGAATCCCGCGCTGCCGAAGGCGGGCGGGATCGTGGGCGGAGTTATCGGCACGGTCTTCCTGAAGCTGTTCGGGCCGGTGGCGAGCTATCTGTTCCTCATGCTTATGGTATGCGCCGCGAGCGTCCTCCTCTTCGACAAGCCCTTTATCGAGTTGCTGCGGCATCTGAAGCGGCCCGCCGACGTTGGCTACAATGCGGCAAAGCAGGGCGTAACTGCAGTGCGGCAGAGGTCGCAGGAGCGGCGCGAAGCGAAGGGAATTGCCGGCGCGGATGTGGGGACACCCAAACTCTCAGGACGAAGAGGCGCTGCGCCCGATGATGAATCGATGGCTGTGGTTCCCGCCGGGAAGCGCCGGGGGCTCCTTTCGCCGGACCGGGCTGATGTAGGGGGCGGCCAGGACGCCGACTACGCGGGCGCCGGCCGCGCGGCGCGCCTTGCGAACCTGTTCTCAGAATTGGATGAAAAGCAGGCCACATCGAAAAACGGCGACGATGGCGCTGAGCGGAGCGCGGAATCGTCGGGCGAGCCGGAGTTGTCGGCCCCCAATCTTCAGGTAACGTTCAGGCTGCCGCCCCTCTCGCTGCTGAAGGAGGCCGCGCCCGCCCAGACCAAGCGTTCTCAGCAGGACATTACCGACAAGATTAAGGTCCTCGAGCAGACGTTGGATCAGTTCGGCATCGGCGCGAACGTGGTGGAGATCGCCGCCGGACCGACCGTAACACGCTACGAAATCCAGCTCGCTCCCGGCATCAAGGTGAGCAAGATCGTCTCCCTGGCCGACAACCTCGCCATGGCCCTCGCGGCCATCGACGTGCGTGTTGAAGCCCCGATTCCCGGCAAGTCCGCTATCGGAATCGAGGTGCCGAACTCCCAGGCAACCATGGTGACGCTCCGAGAGTGCATCGACATACCCGAATTCAAGAACGCGGCGAGCAAGCTCACCTTCATGCTCGGCAAGGACGTGTCCGGC
Organism: Chthonomonadales bacterium; assembly: GCA_038229495.1. GTDB lineage: Bacteria > Armatimonadota > Chthonomonadetes > Chthonomonadales > CAJBBX01 > JBBROJ01. The sequence goes on along the minus strand of JBBROJ010000016.1, from coordinate 45,693 downwards.
GTCATCCGCACGGCGGACTTGACCAAGATGCCGCACCTTCTCATCGGCGGCTCCACCAACTCCGGCAAATCGGTCAGCCTCAACGTGCTTATCGCCTCCTTACTCTACCGCTGCACGCCGCGCGAGCTTCAGTTCCTGATGATCGACCCGAAACGCGTGGAACTTTCGCTGTGGGACGGCATTCCCCACCTGATGCACCCGGTCGTGAAGGACGTGAAGCAGGCGGCGGGCATCTTCCGCTCCGCAATCAAGGAGATGGACCGCCGCTACGAAATGTTCTCGCGAATCGGCACGCGCAACATCGACGGCTGGAACCAACGCATGATGCAGGAGGACAAGGAGGACGAGAAGCTCCCCGATTTGGTCGTGGTCGTCGATGAGCTTGCCGACCTTATGATGCAGGCGGGGGCCGAAATCGAGACCTCCATCTGCCGCATCGCCCAGCTTGCCCGCGCGACCGGAATTCATCTCGTCATCGCCACGCAGCGCCCTTCGGTCGATGTCATCACCGGACTCATCAAGGCGAATATTTCCTCTCGAATCGCGTTCGCGGTCTCCTCGCAGGTAGACAGCCGCACGATTTTGGATATGTCCGGCGCGGAGCGGCTCATCGGGCGCGGCGACATGCTATTCCTGCCCATCGACGCCTCAAAGCCGAGCCGGATTCAGGGCTGCTACCTCTCCGAAAAGGAGACAAACGATCTGGTCGGCTACTTGAAGGAGCAGGAGAAGCCCAACTACACTATGACTCCCGTCGAAGTAAACGTCAGCAGCAGTTTCAGTGGGAGCGGCGGCAGCAATGCTATGATGGATGGTGACAGCGATGACGACGAGCTGTTCGAAGCGGCGGTAAAGCTGGTCGTGACCAACGGCCAGGCCTCCACGTCCATGCTCCAGCGGCGATTCAAGATCGGCTACACGCGCGCGGCGCGGCTGGTAGATCTCATGCAGGATCGGGGTATTGTGGGCGCGCTGGAGGGGGCAAAGCCCCGCGAGATTCTCGTAAGCAAGGGCGAGATCGATCAGATGTTCCGCACCGGCCTCACGACCGATTTCCGCGAGCGTGACGACGTCTGAGAGGTAGGAGAAGGCAGTGGAAATACCGGCGGCTCGAATCATTCTCATTCCGATTCTGCTAACCATGCTCTCTCCGGCAGTACAGGCACAGGAAGTCCCGGCGCGTTTAGGCGCCGGGACGTTTACGTTCCCGGAGATTGCGGAGAAGCTGTCGGTAGGCATCCGAACTGTAAAATGCGCGAGTGCGATTCGAAACAGGGCGGCGCTGATCCGCCTTGCAGACCATCCCTGGGAAACAGCGACCCGGCTTCTGTCCTCCAGCCTCGATGTACGGTTCACAAAGCAGGAAAGCGAGCCGAATCTGTGGGTGATGGAGCCTGAACCGGCAATCGCCGAACGAGAGCGAAGTTGGCGGCGCCTGCTTATCAGCGCGCTGAAAGATGAATTGAACGCCGAGATCGACGGGCGCGTTAAATTTGGAGAGTCCTACGCGGCCACTTACCATCGATACGATTCCCTTCACGCCGAGTTGGAGGCGGCACTGAAGGATAATGGGGAGAAGCTTGAACAGAGCCAACGCCTTCGAGACGCAGGGAGGGCCGATCGGAACAGCTCGCAGAAGTTCCTCCCGGAGGCATGGCTCGCAGCGCGTATCCTGAAAAATGGCTTGAGCGGGGACTATTCGGAGATCGTCAAGCGCGAGCTGCCCTTCCGCCGGGTTGACCCACGGCTTCTGGCGGACAGGGAATCGCTGGAAGCGATCTGGGCTGTAGCGAGCAGGTCCTCCAGCAGGGAACCCTATCAGCTTGAAAAGCTTGTGGAAGCCTATCCTCTTCCTGAAGATTTTGCCGTGTACGCGGGAATGGGCTTCGAACCGAAATCTTTCGTACTGCGTTTCGACGTTGCCCTGCTGGGCGGTGGGAAAGTGTTCGGACCAAACGGACTGGGCGCCAGCACCGGATGGCTCGGCGGTGCAGCTGGCGTGGAAAGCGTGTTCAAGGGAGATCGCAAATTGTTGAACGGGTTTAGCTACGCGGGCCTGGGCGAGCTTCCGGTGAAATGGCTCTTGCAGGAGGAGAAGGATACCGCCGCCTTTCTCCGAAGCGACTCGGCCCGCGAATCATTCAAGTGGATGTTTGCGCGACCGGCCGACAGCGTGTCGGATCTGGTCGAAGCGTGGGCCGCTCAAGGGCATCACGAGGTAATCATGGAGCTCAACCCACTCCGCGAGGGCAAGTATGCAAAATACTGGCAGGGTTTTCCGAAAACCGAGCCGGGAATGAGTTATTCGCTGGCCGATATGGGCGCGGTAAAGGGATCGTGGACGTTCCGCGATCAGTCGGGCGTGCTCTTCGTAAAAAATCGGGTCGCGTTTGTCGACCGTGGACGCAATTATGCCCTGGCTGGATTCGTCAAGCTCTCGCGGCGGCTTGTATCAAAAGCGGATACGGCGGAATCAGGGGATGACCTGCCGCTTGCCGCCGCGCTGGATTTTGCTCGCGAGGTCGATCCGCTTTCGTTCGTATCGTGGCGCGATACCGATAACTATCGTGGCGTTCCAATGGGACGACTGCTCGAAAACTATCCCGTTTTGGCCCTCCTGAACAGGCAGACGGAAAAAACGAGGAGCGCTCTTTTCGATTCTGTCGCAATGGATAAGCCGGTCGAGTTGATGATGGCAGACCTTCCCGAAACTGTACTTGTAAAGTTTGTTGCTGACTATTTCGCGCCGCGAGTGAAGGACGCTGTCTTCCGCCAGTCTGGCACCCTGGCTGCCATTCGAGCGAGCCGGCTGCAATTTACACACATTACGTCGGACGATGGAAAAAAGAGGCGGCTCATGGCCAGACTCTCTCCAAGAGACGATGCTCCCGATTCGCTGCTGCCGTACATCTCGCCGGAGTGGCCGCTCGGTCTATTGCCCGCAGGAAAGTAACGAAAGGACTATTAACCACGGGGAGCATGGGGAGCACGGGGATAGACCTGGATCGGGATTCATCGACTTTCTTGGTGGCCTTTCTTTATGCGTTCGTGCCTTTGCGGTTCAGCCGCTGTTCACGTTCTTGGCGCCAGTCGCGTCTTCGCGGTTAATATTCGCCTTCTAAGCTCCCCTGTCAGCTTCGGGGAGGGCCGGGGGGAAGGGTTCCCGTACTCCCGCCCCCGCAGAGGACTTGCACACCTGAGAGCGGGCACATGCCCGGCGAATGTGGTAGGGGCTGCTCATGCGGAGCGGCCCCGCATGTGTTTTGGCGGAGCCGAAATTCTCTTCGCGGTTTTCCATGTGAGTCTCGTCAAAAGTATCGGAGGGGCGCGCGATTGAGCGGGACGGACGAACCTCGGGCCGACAGTCTGCAAATCGACCATCTTGTTCGCAGAGCACAGGCGGGTGACGCGGAAGCGTTCGCCGCCCTCTGTGACAGATCCCGTAAACGTGTCTGGTGCATCATCGCCTCCATAGCCAAAGGGCCAGACGTGGATGATCTTGCCCAGGATGCAATCGTCCGTGCCTGGTGCGCGCTGCACAGCTATCGCGGAGAGGCGTCCTTTGAAGCATGGCTCTGCCGCATAGCGCTGAACGCCGCGCACGACTACCAGCGGTCGGCATGGAAACGGCGGGTCTTATTCTGGTCCGAGGACAATCACGAAATAGCCGTTACAGCAGAGATGCACCTCCGCGGCGGCGATTGCACGGAGCCTCTGCACGACGAGGTGGCAAGGCGCGAGATGCAGAGGCGAATCCGCAAAGCGGTGGCTTCACTGCCCGCGCATCAGCGCGATCCGATCTGGCTTCACTATTTCGAAGGTTTTACTCTTGCGGAGGTGGCTCGGCTGGAAGAGATCTCCGAAAGCACGCTCCGAAGCCGCGTTCAGGCCGGCTTGAAGCGGCTTTCTCGGAGTCTCCAGGATGTTACCGAGGGGTTGGTGGACAGCCGTATTAGGATGGAGCGAGAAGCGAAAGGCTGCAGCGTATGCGATTAAATAGATGGACGGATAATAATAGATTTCCCGAACCTGAACACGAATCGGTGGAGCGGGTGGAGCTTCTGTTGAGACAGGCGGCGGACTTTGATCCGGGCATGACGCCTGCGAATGATTTCATTGCGACGGCCATCGGCAGGCAGACAAACTGCCGGGCCGTCCGGCTTCGGCCACTGATGCTGGGCATGGCAGGTGCGGCCGGCATGGCCGTCGCCGCTCTCATCCTTCTGTTCATGCCTCGCGGCGAGATTGCGCAGCAGATGGCGCAGAGGGAGGCGCCAATCCTCACTCTTCACAATTCAGGCTCCAGGGTTACCGAGGGTGGGAACAAGGCAGCCCAGGAAAATTCAGGACCTGCCCAGCGGAGCGAGATACGGAGTGGAACAAAGCGCGCGCCGGAATCTGAGAATAATACAGACGGCGCTTCCGCTTATCACCGGCAGCCGCGTATTCAGACCGCGGGTGAAGAGATTTCCCGACCTTTCCTGCATCCTCACCCACGCTCACAGCGGTTTGAGGAGGCGGTGCCCCGCGTGCGTTGGCATGACGAGGTCGTGCAGCGCTATGATCGCGGAGTCATAACTCCCGCCTATGTCGTGGAGGAGCAGGGCCGCAACGGTGAAGTGGTCTACAGGTCGGTTATGATGCCGGTCTCGACCGAAACCGGCGCACGGCCCGTCCTGATCGACGGCGCGCCCGATACAACGATTTCACTGACAAGCAATTCCGAGGAGGCGCCCCACAAATGAAATCAATAACCATGGCTGCCGTGCTGACCGCCGCCGCGATGAGTGCAGGGTTTCCCCGCGTAGTCCTGGCACAGGCCGCGCCACCGGATTCTACGATTATTACATTCGACATCCAGGAAAAAAGCGAAGAGATTAGCCGGGCCGGCGCCCGGTCGAGGGCCGATCTTCAAAAGGCGGCCCGGGAGTTGCGCGAAGTGATCGGCTCGACGCTGACCATACCGGCGCTGGAGGATATTACAGAGGTCAATAATCTTTTTTCCGCGCAGGAAAGTCGCATTGATATCGACCTGGATAACGTTCCGCTGAAAGATGGCCTCAAGCGCATCTTCAGCGATGCGAAACAGGAATACGATATAGACGCTGATGTTCCCTCGGACACTCCGGTAACGCTGAAGGCAAAAAAGATTCGCCTCTCGTCCGCCCTGGAGGCGCTTACCGATCAGGCCGGAATCGGGTGGTCCAGGGTGCTCCAGAAGAACAAAGGAGACAAGGAGTTCAAGACGCGCTACCGCTTCGTCCGTTCCGCGGCGAGGCCGGGAATGCCGGTGTCGGCGCGAGCTATAGGTTCAGCGACCTATACGCCGCGAGTGCCTACCTGGCTAAGCGACGTGAATATGGCGGGCGCGCGCGGAGCCAACTTCGTCTTCACGACGATGGAACAGCGGCAGACCTTCAACTGCCCGCACTGCAAAGGTCAGATCACGACCGTGAAGCCGCGGCCTCAGCATCAGCCGCAGTGCCCGAAGTGCAGCCGAACCTTTGAAGCGGGCTGGACGATATGTCCTTTCGACGGAGCAAAGCGGCCCTCGTCCGCGACTACCTGGCGGTACTGTCCGCTCTGCGGCAAGCCAGTCGATATGGAGAACAGCGATGATCAGCGTGCCTCGGTGCGAGAGCGTCTGGAGCCAGGCTGTCAGGTTAAGATTCATGTGATATCGACACCCGACGACAAGGAGTATTCGGGTGTATACCCGATAGATTCGGCCGGACGCCTGCGTCTCCGCACATTTCCGGTATCGATGCAGGTGGCAGGTTATACGGCTTTGCAGCTCGAAGAGGCGCTCGTCGTGAAGCTGAAGAGCTATATGCGCGACCCGAAGGTGACCGCAACCATCGTGTCGAAATAACCATGCCCGCCTGCCAATGAATCAGGGCCCTCACTAGCAACGAGTGAGGGCCTTGATTCATTTCGGTCCGATTACTCTGATTACGGCATTTAGCGCTGAGCACTACGACCGGAGGAGCGAGGCACTGAAGTGACAATGGATTCGTGGCTGGAGGGCCTGCGGCCAATCGTCCTGCCGGACGAAACGACATTTATGCAAGTGGTCCAAACAGCGCGTGAGCATTATGGACGGCGGTGATTCTCGGCGCCCCTTTTTTGGCGCTCCTCGAACTCCTTACGCTTTCTATCTCGCTCCTCTTTCACGAGCGCGCGCATCCTTTCGAACTGTTCCCGAGTAAGAATCTTGCGAAGCTTCTCTTCATTGTCCGCATGATTTTCAGCCATGCGCTTATGGAGCTTCAACAGCTCCTTCCGAATGTTGTGCGCCTGGACGCGATCGAAGTCGTAAGAGTCATAGAGGCTGTAGAGCTGCTTTGAAAACTCCATGAACTTGCCCCGGACTTCGCCCATCTGCAGGTCCGATTCATGGAAAACCGCATCGATCTGCGCTTGCTGCTCCTTCGTCATGCCGATCCGAATACGCGCGTTCTCTTTTTCGGCCTCGGTCGGCCCCGGCCCTCCAAAGCGAGGCGGCCCTCCCTGGCCTCCACCCGGAAATCTGACTGGGGCAGGCGCGGGGCTGAACTGGCAAAAGGCCACGGATGCATTCAAAATGCTTCCGATCAGATTAGAGTTTCCGGAAACATCCGATATGGGCATGCCCGCCTGGGCCGGGCTCAAAAGCGTAACAATGAGAGTTATCGTCGAAACGTTCAAACCGTCCACCTGCTTTCGTAATTCATGACAATCCTGCCCGTCTAGCGGGCGGCATACCCAAGAACCACGCGTTCCGCCGCGCGGTAACGCGGAGTCTGTCCAATAGCGAGATCGCCTTCCGCGTCGGGCAGGCTCTGCCGTTCGGACACAAGCTGAATCACATGAGACTCGTCTACGCCATTGTTCGTGACTGGGTTTATACCTTGGGGTAAATCAACCGTCGGCCTGCTCATCACTATCGCAAGCAGGACTGCCGCCGCCGCGGTTCCGGCCATTCCATATCGAATCGATGGGCTCGGAGCTACGAGCCACGAGAGCCAGGAGGCAGGGGCAGGTTTTGCAGTCTGCATATCCTGCAAGCGAGCCGCAATCCGAGGCCACAGATTCGGTGTATCGGGAAGCGCGGGTATTTCACGCCATGCCACCAGCAGGGTGCGCTCCCCGTCCGCCACTCGGGAGCACGATTCGCAAGACACGCTGTGGGCGAGCATCCGCGTGGCGTGGTGCTCGGGGAGCCGCCCCGAAACCCAGTCGGGCAGATCGCTTTCAAAATGCCGGCAGTTCATAATGGATTCACCATTTGCTTCCCATGCTTCCCATGCTTCCCGATGCCTCGCGATTCTCGGCTTCCAGCAATGTCCTGAGCCTGCGGCGCGCCCGCGCGAGCCGCGTCTTGAGAACCGTGTACGACAACTCCGTAATCGCCTGAATCTCGTCGTAATCGCGCTCTTCGAAATAGTAGAGAACGAGCAGCAGGCGATCGCTATCGCTAAGTTTATTGAGTGCGCCTTGAAGCGCCCAAGATCGTTCTTCGTTTTGCAGCCGGTTGAGCGCGTCGTCTTCGGCGCTCCCAATCGCGGCCTGAGACAGCTCGTAGGAATCGGGATGCGTCTCCTGCGGGCGCGCCTTTTTACGGCTGTACATATCGCGGGCGATGTTGACCGCGATTCGATAGAGCCACGTCGCCACTTTCGCTCGATACTGGAATCGTGGAGCATGCTGCCATGCGCGCACGAATACGTCGAGCGTAGCCTCTTCGGCGTCTTCAGTTGAGTTTAAGAGTCGAGCGAGAAAGCGATAGATCGGCGTTTTATGCCGCCGGACCAATTCTTCCAGGGCGACGTTTTCACCTGCCGCGCAGAGTCTGAGCAGGTCCTCATCGGTAGCTGTCTGCACGCCGCCGCGTATCCTCTCGCCGTCGCCTGATGTCGCGTCGCTCACCCGGCGATCCAATTCCAGTCGCCCTCTGTGTACAGGCGCCGGCAGCACAAAGACTGCGGGAAGAGCGGGTGATACAGATAGGGCGGATTTGGTCGATTGTAAAGCAGATTGCATCGTTCTTTCGGTGCCCTACTTTTGCTACCCTGCGTGCTTATGCTTTCTATGCTTCCTGTATTTTCAAGCCAGCCTGCGACACGTTGAAAAAGGAACTGCTGTAGGAACGAGCCTCTCGTTCCTGCCTGCGGCCGCCGGACAGCCCCGCATCTCGGGTGTTGCTGAACATATAGACGCGCAAACTTGCAGATGGCAACATAGCGACTATAATAAACTTGTTCCGGCATGTTCTACTCGTTCGATAGGTTGTGCGGCCTTTCCTCGTTTGCGCCTGGTTTGCGGGCGAAAATCTTTGACTCGGACACGCTCGAGACATACTTGGGCCCGCACCTTGGAAGGAAGGAGCAGGCAAGCCGGCGAATAGTATTTAGATGTCGAAGGCGATATAGCTGCATCTACGCAATCCCAGCACCGCAGCCAGACTGCTCGAAGAGGCTTCCAGGTCTTCTCCCGCGCACCAGGATGCTTTAACATTTAATGTATTTGTGGAGGACAGCCTCTTAATGCACGGCGCAATCGACGACCGGCCTGCGGTGACCGGAACCGACTCGGGCGAACCATGCGAGATTTCGAGCGGTCCTTTCGACCCTCGAATTGCTGGGGAAGAGTTCGTTTTTGAGCCATTGGCGCGTTGGGCTCGCGAGACCCCGGACAAGCCGGCGCTGGTAAGCGCGGACAATGTAACGTCTTACCGCGGGCTCGAGGCGCGAACCAATCAGGTTGCGAGAAGGCTGCGCGGCCTCGGCGTACGGCGCGGAGATGTGGTGGCGCTTGTACTGCCGCGCGGCCCGGAGTCGATCATTGCGATTGTCGGCGTGCTCAAGGCCGGCGCTGCCTACGTGCCCCTCGATACCGGGACGCCCGCGGAAAGAATTCGGCTCTGCCTGGAGGACTCCGCGCCCGCATTGGTGATTGCAGAGGACTCGGCGAACGTAACTGGCCTGACCGGAGCCGCTGATGGGTCTCAGCTGATCGTCCTCGGCTCCCTGTTTCAGGAGGCCGAATCTGAATCCGATGCGCCTCTTACGCCCGCCGAGATCGGCCTTAATAGCACGGACCTCGCCTACATCATCTTTACTTCGGGCACGACCGGCAGGCCGAAGGGCGTGCCGATTTCGCACCGGAGCCTCGCCAACTTCGTGCGAGGCGATCAGGCGGCCTGCATTCGCGTCCTGCCCCGCGACCGAGTCTTCCAGGGCTTTTCTCCCGCCTCGGACGGACACCACGAAGAGATCTGGCCGACGTTCCTCGCGGGCGCGACGCTTGTAGCCGCGACCTCGGACGATGTCTATTCCGGTCCCCATTTGGGCGATTTCCTCGCTCGCCACGAAGTGACCATTATCTCCTGCGCGCCCACTCTTCTCTCGCTGGTCGAGCGCGACTTACCCTCCCTGAGACGCATCCTTTTCGGCGCGGAACGCTGTCCGGCGGAGCTTGTGCGGCGGTGGTGGAGTCCGGGCAGAGAGATCATCAACACGTACGGGCCTACCGAAGCTACGGTCGGCGCGACCTACGCCCTCTGCTCCCCCGACGAGCCGGTCACCATAGGCCGCCCGCTGCCAAACTACTACTGCTATATCCTAAATGATTTGCTCCAGCCGATTGCCGTCGGCGATGAGGGCGAGCTTTGCATCGCCGGCATCGGTGTCAGCAGGGGGTATTTGGGCAGCAGCGCGCTGACAGCAGAGAAATTCGTGCCCAACCCTTTCGCGCGGGCCGGATTCCACAACGACCTCCTTTACCGCACCGGAGATCGAGCGCGCGCGCGGGACGGCGGCAATATCGAATGGCTGGGGCGAATCGACAATCAGGTAAAGATACGGGGTTATCGCGTCGAGCTGTCCGATATCGAGAGCCACCTGCTGCGCGAGCAGGCCGTCCGAGCGGCCGTCGTGGTGGTGCGAGACCCGGATTCACCCTCGCCCCGAATCACAGGTCTTGTCGTGCAGCGGGATGGAATGGACATCGACGCGGGAGCCTGCCTGGCTCGGCTTCGGCGCGAGCTGCCGCCCTACATGGTTCCACAGGCGCTGGAGGAGGTGCCCGCGCTCCCAACCCTGCCGAGCGGAAAGATCGACCGAAGGAGCGCGCAGTCTCTCCGGGGCACGCCGCTGGAAGCATTGAGAAAGACACTGCCGCCGCGCACCGGGACTGAAAGGATGCTCCTAGCGATATGGCGGAAGCTGTTTGAGAATCCTGCGATATCGCGCGCGGACAACTTCTTCACCGACCTCGGCGGGTACTCGCTTCTGGCAGCCAGGTTCATATCGCAGCTGAGAAACGAGCACGGTTTTCAGTCCGCCTCAGTTCTCGATATCTACGCGCATCCCACTCTCGATACGTTTGCTGCCTTCCTGGACGCGCAGCAGCGTATCGGGCGTTCGCCCGCGCGCGCCGTGCCGGAATTTGCGCCGGTCCCGCCTGGCCGTTACGCGATTGCGACCGTTCTTCAAGGACTCGGAATTCTCTTCCTGTTCGGATTCAAGACCTGCTTCTGGCTCTCGCCGGTCATCATCGCCGCATACTGCGCCGACCATGGATATTCGCCCGCCGCGTCCATACTGGCCGGGCTTATCGTGCACGCCGTCTCCATCCCGGCAAGCCTTCTCGTCGCGGTAGCTTTGAAATGGATTGTGATTGGCAGGATTCGTCCGGGGCGCTATCCGGTATGGGGCGGATATTTCCTGCGCTGGTGGTTCGTGCAGCGCGCCCTCGAAATCGCGCCAAAAGACTATGTCACGGGCACGCCGCTTGCCGGAGCGCTGTTGAGAATGCTCGGCTCGCGCGTTGGCCGCAACGTGACGCTCGAATCGCTCGACATCGACTGTCCCGATCTGGTCGAGATTGGTGATGACTGCGTTGTGGAGAGTTTTGCCTGGATTCGGTCTTCCCATGTCGCGCACGGTTATCTCACCCTGCGGCCAATCGCGGTCGGGCGAGGGAGCACAATCGGCGTCCGGTCCGGCGTTGCGGGCGGCGCGGCGCTGGGCGAGGGCGCCTTCCTCAGCGATCTTTCCTGCGCGAAGGAGGGCACGGCTATCCCTGCCGGCGAGGAGTGGGCGGGGTCGCCCGCCGTAAAGCGCGAGATACCCGAGGCGCCACCTTACGACCCGGACCGACAGCCAACCGCATTTCAGAGGGCGTTGTACGGCGTTTTGCAGGTCGCCCTCGTCGCGCTCCTGCCGTTCATCGACATGATTCCGTTCAGCATCACCGCGCTTCTCTTCTATCGGCTGTCAGGGCACTACGCGGCGTATGTGGCGGCCCCGGCCTTCTCCATTCTCCTGATTCTCGCCGTCTGCGCGCAGGTCCTGATCGTAAAATGGCTTGTCGTCGGACGCGTGAAGCCGGGCATCTATCGGTCGCCAAGCCTGTTCACTCTGCGCAAGTGGTTCGTAGACAAGCTGATCGAGCTTCATAAAGAGACGATTATGCCGGTATACGACACGCTCTATGCGCGGCCCTGGTGCATCGCGCTGGGCATGAAGTGCGGCCCGACCACCGAGATTGCGCTGCCCGCGCGAATGCCTTACGACCTCGTGGAGTTGGGGGAGAACGGCTTCCTCGCCAGCGATGTCTCCGTCGGCATGCCGCTCCGTAGAAACGGCGAGATTGTCCTGGAGCGAACAGTAACCGGACGCCGCGTATTTCTCGGCAACAACTCGGTCATTCCGCAGGGCGCGAAACTGCCGGACGACAGCCTTATCGGCGCTCTCTCCGTCAGCCCGGGGGAGCACGAAATGGGGAATGAACCCGGCCAATCGTGGCTGGGATCGCCGGCATTCAAGATGCCGCGCCGCGAGCATTTCGACCAATTTGACGAGGAGCGGACCTATCGGCCCACTCCCAGGCTCTACGGTGAGCGGCTGATGCGCGAAACTATCCGCATCGTCCTTCCCAGCCTCGCAGTCCTCCTGGTCGCCGTCCTAATAATGAATGGATTCGTCTCTCTTTGGCGGACATACTCGCTTTTCGTGGCGCTGCTATGCAGTCCGTTCCTCTATCTCGCGGCAGTCGCTTTCGGCGTCGCGGCGGTCTACGGCGTTAAGAAGCTCCTGATCGGCACGTACCGACCCACCATTCAGCCGCTTTGGAGCCGGTTCGTCTGGAATGCGGAGACGTTTTCGGTCTTCTTCCACGACTTCGGGGCGTCGCTCTTCGTGTCGGCCCTGCTGGGAACCCCCTACTTGGCGGCGTTCCTGCGGTTCATGGGCGCGAAAATCGGACGGCGAGCGTTCATAGATACCAGCGACCTCACGGAGTTCGACCTGATATCTATCGGGGAGGATGCGTCCATAAACTTCAACGCTCCATTGCAAGCGCACCTGTTCGAGGACCGCGTGATGAAGGTCGGTCAGCTCACGATTGGCGACCGCTGCTCGGTTGGCAACTTCTCGGTCGTGCTGTTCGATTCCGAGTTGAAGTCGGATTCGCACGTCGGGCACATCTCGCTGGTCATGAAGGGCGAGACCATTCCCTCCGGGACCTTTTGGGAAGGCTCTCCCGCGCAGGTGGATATGGGAGAAAGCGTAGATTCAGTCCCGACGGCCGAACGCGCTCTCGCCGGGACTTGACGAGCGATGTCTGAAATTCATGTCCTGCGCGATGCTCGCGCGCGCCTCATACGTGTCTGGCCCGGCATAAGTGTCTGGCAGGCGGTCCTCGACCTCCCCTCCGATTCTATAGGCTATCTGTTCGGTCTCCTGTCGCAGGACGAGGATCAGCGAGCAAACGTATTTGGCCGCGCGGAGCTGCGCGACAGATTCATCGCTCGCCGCGGCATTCTCCGCCTGCTCCTCTCTAAAGCGTGCGCTTTTCCTGCGGACAAGATTGAGTTTCGCTGCAGCGAATTCGGGAAACCGGAATGGGCGAACGGCGGAAAGGACAGTCCTCAGTTCTCGGTATCGAGCTCCGGCGGGATGGGGTTGTTTGCCTTCTCCTGTCCCCGCGCCGTAGGAGTGGATATTGAAAGGGTCGAATCGGGCGTGGATATTGGTGGAATCGCCGCCGATTATTTCACGCGGGCCGAGAGCGAGACGTACTTTCAAACGCCGGAACCGGAACGCGGCGCTCTCTTCTATACGTTCTGGACGCGAAAAGAGGCGTGCGCGAAATCGGTTGCCGCCGGCCTTGCCGAGTCCTTTCGATTCTACGACGTGGCTGCCCCTACGGGGCAAACAAAGAAACCCCTCATCATTCGCCCACCCAACAGGAGCGACGTAACGCTTTCCGTCTATGATTTGGACGTTGAGACGGGTTTTCGCGCGGCCCTGGCTGTGGTGGAATAGTTGTGGTGTCCGCGCGTTTTACACACGTATCGCACCAACCGTGTAAAACGCGTGTCTGGGGGGCCCGCGGCCAAACGTCCTGCCGGACGAAAAACTCTTATGCTTGATGTCTAATTGCATTTCGCCCGTGAGGGTGTTTAGCGGCGCAGCCGCTCCCCTGCCACCGGTTTTACACCGATGGACAGATAACCTACCTCATTCGCTCGAGAATGAGGGTAACCAGATCGAAACCGAGGCTCGACGACTTCTCGTTCTTGCCCACGAGCTTGAAGAAGACCTGATTCTGCCCCTCCTTCAAATCCAGCTCGCCCATCGGAATCGCCTTGGATCGGGAGCGTTTCTCCGAATAGAGGTCCACCTTTTCGCCCACCGCGTGTTCGTTTTGGAAAAGCTGCACCATGCCCTGCTCGGGACCGTTGAGCGCCTCGATGGAGACGCGGTAGCGCCCCGCCGCCGGGATGCCGCAGAGGAACGAGATGCTGTGCGGCCCGAACACGTCCTCGCCTTCCGCGCGCATCGAAAGGTATCGCTCGTCGCGGTTGTTGATCTTCTCGTTCTTCTTAGTGAGGCTCGCGCGCTCCATCGAGAAGGCGTGAATCGGCATGTACCACCCCGGCGTAAAGACCAGCCGGGTCGGATCCGTCACGGTGCGCGCAGCCAGGTTTGGCAGCGACCAGTTTGACGTCGGCCTGTTCTCCAGATAGAGGTAGCTGACACCCACGTAATCGGCGTCGAAGTCGTTGCGCTCGGGCGCGTGCTCCTGATCCAGCTTCAGGCTCGCATGGAACGAGTAGGCGTCCGTCAGGAAAAGGCGGTATGCGCCGCTGCGCGCCATTGGCCGGTTGTAGTCCAGGCATCCGCTCAGCGGGTAGGAAGCGCGCGCCTCCCAGCGCCCCGGCACGTCGTACCAGCCGCCGTTGAAGAAGTCCTCGGAGCCGGTGCCGTGAATCGTCAGCTCCCCGTCCAACCACGCCTGGTCGTCGCCTTCGAAGAACGGCGTGATTCCGGGCACGGATCCCTGCGCCTGAAGCGTGACGCCCACGAGATGGCCCCGGCCATTCGTCTCAACGTAGTTGAACGGCTTGCCCTTGGTGGTCGGCCTCTCACGACGCCAGATCGCGTAGAACTTACCCTCGTCCGTTCTTCGCGGCGTCTCCGAAGTGATCACCTCCGAGCGCACCTCCACGGCGGGACCCGCCGCCCGCTCGTTCACTATCTCGACCTTCGCGGAGCGGTCGAACGGCATCGGGAAATAGACGTAATCGGTGTCGCCGCCCGTGCCGACCATCAACGACTTCATGGCGGGGTCGCCCCACGAATAGCCGAAAAAGTCTCCCGCCGGACAGTTCACCGCCGGCTCCTTGTCGCCGTCCCACGTGATGCGCAGGACGATTCCCCTGTCCTTGCCCGCCAAGGCGCTTGCCGGACTGAACCGGATTCCCACGATTCGCCCGCCTCGCTTCGTCTCGAATAGAGTTGCGGATTTGCCGGGAGCAATGGATTTCGCTGCCTTTGTCGACTTCAGCTTCGCGCCCTCTCCCGCAACCGCCGCAGTAATGTCCTGTCCAGCCATTCCATAGAGCTTTTGAGCCTTCTCCACGTCCGCGCTCGCCGCCGCGAAACCTTCCGGTGTCCAGCTTTGAACGGCGGTATCCGGCGCGTACGTTGCGTAGTTGATCTGGTAGAACTGCACCTTTGGCGCCCGAATAATCACTTTGCATGAGCTTTTGTAGGGCAGAGGCATGTAGCTATAGAACCCGCCCGACCCGAATCCGGACATGGGCGCGACAAACGGAGGCTTACTCCCGTCGAACAGCTCGCGATACTTCATGCGGATTCGCGGCTGCGTCTCCCCATCGAAGTAGAACTCAATCGGCTCGTCGGTAGGCGTGGGAGTCCAGATTCGGTAGATGACGCCCGGTCCCTTGAGGTCGGCAATGACCAGCCCGTCGCCCTCCTTGCGCACGAACGAATACTTGCCCGAGAACCCGTCGTCGTTGCCGCCGGTCCGGTCGTAGCTGGAGATGGAGGCGACCTTGACGCTGCTCTTGAATCGTGGCAGCAGGTCGAGGCGGTAGAGCTCCGGGATTCCGAGGGTGGGAGTTTCGTCCGCGCGGGCTGAGAGCGCCGGATTAAGAGCCACAAGACTGAGGATGAGAACGGAGGTGCGAAGGCGCATCGTTGAATCCTTCCGACGATAAGTTAATTAACCCAGGTTGCGCAATCAGACGAGCATACCTTCGCGCGAGGGGCTGTCGGCCCTCGCTGTGGGGCCTTCGGCCTCGTGTCCTCCTTCGAGGACACACTTAACGCCCTGTTCGCTAATCTTATGCAACGGATTCTCCACGGAGGTGGAGAAGAAGCGGCTCTGCCGCTCCACAGCGAGGGCCGATAGCCCCTCGCACAAGTCTATGACCGCCCGTCTGCGCAACTTGGGTTAATCAAGGTAATCGCTATAGGTAGCAGCGGCAGCAGCGGTGGCCGTGCGGCGATAACTCCATTGTACCTTCTACCTGGAGGAGCGAAGGACGACCGGAGCGAACCAGTGAGCATGAATACTATTGATCGCGCTGTTCTTCTTGCCGCCGGCCGGGGAACCCGCCTCGGCCCTCTGACCGCCGACCGTCCAAAGCCGATGGTCCTGATCCGCGGCAAGCCCATTCTGGAGCGAATCCTTCTCGGCCTCCGTGCGGCGGGAGTGAGCGAGTTTCTGTTCGTGGTGGGCTACCGTGGAGACGCGATTCGTTCCTATTTCAGGGAAGGCAGCCGCTGGGATGTGAATATCGACTACGTGGAGCAGCCGATACCCAACGGGACCGGGGCGGCCCTTGCCCTGGCGACTGGCTGGGCTAAATCCGCGCCGGAATCGCCCGTCTTCGTCTCGTATGGTGACATTTTTATGGATCCGGCGCACTACATCGCGCTCCGAGATAATTACCTTGCGTCGCCCTGCGCGGCGGTCATCGGCATCAATCCGCTGGACGATCCCACGGCGGGCGCGGCGGTCTATCGCACAGGGGATCGGATAATCCGGGTTGTCGAGAAGCCGCCGCCCGGCACGGCGGAGAGCAGTTGGAATATCGCGGGAGTCAGCGTATTCAGGTCAGAGATCTGGGGGGTTCTGGCGGACCTGCGACCTTCGCCACGCGGCGAGATCGAGCTGACGGACGCCATCAGCGCCCTCATCACGGCAACCGAATCCGGAGGCCGGGAGGTGCGGGCGGTAGAGATGCGCGGGTTCTGGTCCGACATCGGAACGCCGGAAGCGCTGGCCGAAGCGGAGAAGACGTGCGAGATTCACGGCCTGCTCTAAACGCGCCCGCGCCCGGCCCCCCAACCCCCAATCCTGGGGCAGACAGAGGGGCCAGGCTGGCATAGACACCCCCAGGATTGGGGCGGCTGTTTTTCAACACACTCTAAACGCGCCCGCGCCCGCCGGTGGAGAGGATATTGAGGGCCTCGCGGACCAGTCCGGGCACATTCGTCTTATCGGCGGCGCTCGATAAGGCGCGCTCAGCGGCCTTCTTCGAATCGAGGCGGCTGTAGCCGAAGTTGAGCAGCGCCTCCACCACGTCGTCGAACGCGGCGTTCTCCTGCGGCGTGCTGCTTGTCGCCATCGCCTCAATTCTATTCGAGAAGGCGAACTCAGCCATTCGCTCCCCTATCTCCAGGCAGACGCGCTGCGCCAGTTTGGGACCGACTCCCGGAACCTTGGTAAGCGCTTTGGAATCGTTGGTCGAAATGGCCCGCGCCAACTCGCCCGTATCGAGCACGCTCAGCATGGAGAGACCGACCTTCGGTCCCACCCCCGTCACGCTCGTCACGAGTTGGAACGCCCTCTGCTCCTCCAAACTGCCAAACCCATAAAGCGTAATATCGTCCTCGCGAACCGCCATCGTCGTAAAGAGCGTAGCCTTGCCCCCCGCGGCGGGCAGGCTCGACAGCACGCTGAGCGGAACATAAACGAGATAGCCCACCCCGTTTACATCCAGCACCACGCTATTCGCTTCCAGGCGGGCAACCGTGCCGGACAATTGGGCAATCATGGAGCACTCCAAGGATTAGCAATGAGCAATGAGCAATTAGCAATGAGCAATTAGCAATTAGCAATGAGCAATTAGCAATTAGCAATTAGCAATGAGTTCCGAGTAGGGAGCGACCTCCGCGTTGCGCCGTGTCGTTACTCATTGCTCACTGCTAATAGATGACTTTATTCAGCGGGTATTCGACCAGTCCCTCGGCGCCGGCGCGCTTAAGAGCGGGAAGCAGATCGCGGACGACCTTCTCCTCCACGATAATCTCCAGCGCGACCCACTCGGGATCGGAGAGGGGAGAGACTGTTGGGCGCTTGAGGGCGGGAAGAATCTTGTTGACTGCGTCCAGGTCCTTGCGCGGCACGTTCATTTTGAGGCCGACGAGCGATTCGGCGTTCAGCGCACCGCGAAGCAGCAGGGCGAGATTCTCGGTCTTCGATCGTTTCCAGGGCTCCTCCCAGGCTGCGCGATTCGCGATGAGCCGGGTTGTGGAGACGAGCAGCGTATCCACGATCTTAAGGTTGTGCGCCCGCAGCGAGCTTCCTGTCTCGGTGTTGACGACGATGGCGTCCACGAGCTCCGGCACCTTCACCTCGCAGGCCCCCCAGCTAAACTCCACGGCGGCCTTCACGCCGCGTGTTTCCAAGTAGCGCTCGGTTAAACGGACATACTCGGTCGCGATTCGCTTGCCCGCGAGGTCGGCGGCCGATTGGATATTCGAGTCGTTCGGCGCGGCGAGGACCACCCGGATTGGATTCAGCGTGGCCTTCGAATACGTAAACTCGCCCACTTCCACCACGTCAGAGCCGTTGTCTTCGATCCAGTCCTTGCCCGTCAGGCCCACATCCAGAATCCCCTCCTCCACGTAGCGCGGAATCTCCTGGGGCCGGATGAGCAATGGGTCGATCTCCGGGTCGTCGACGGACGGATGATAGGACCGGCCGCTGCTCATGCGGAACTCGAATCCAGCCTTGCGGAAGAGAGTGAAGGTCGCCTCCTGGAGACTGCCCTTGGGGATGCCTATTTTTAGCTTCAAATTGTACGCCTTTCGATTCGGAGCATTGCCGCGATGCCTGCAGCCGGGCAGATTCATTATAGACGCTTAACAGAGGCTTAGTAGACGTTTAGTCATTGCACGATCTATAAGTGCGCGAAAAACAGACGCTATTCTATTGTTCTCAGGCGCTGCGAGTTTCGCGCTATAATGCAGTCACTATCAAGAGTATGTCGAAAGCCGTTGGAAGGATAGTTTGAACGTGAGCGCGACAGGCAGTCTGAAGACGAAACTGAAAATAGGTATCGGAGCTATGATACTGTCTCTCGCCATGTGGCCAGCGCTTCTGGCAATTCCGTTCCTCCCGCTCACCATCCGGCAGCGCACTGTCGTAGGCACGGCTGCCATTGTCGTCATCGAGGTTCTCTTCTGGGGCGGCGCGCTCCTCGCAGGTAAAGAGGCCGCCAATCGATATAAGGACAAGCTGAATCCCTCGCGCTGGCTGAGAAAGCGGCGAGACCCCGACGTATCTGATTCACCGGATTCATCCGATTCGGAGGAGAAGTAAGCGACGTACTGTTTGCTGGAGGCGCATATGAACACGACTGTGAAAACCGATGTGATCATTATTGGGGCCGGTCCCACGGGACTTTCACTGGCGTGCCAGTTAATCAGATACGGAATCGATTTCGTCATCATCGACCTGAATGAGGGCGTGACCCCTTTCTCCAAGGCGCTCGGCGTACACGCCCGGACGCTCGAGATCTACGAGCAGATGGACCTGGCGCGGAGCGCGGTATCGCAGGGCACAATCGCCGGAAAGGTTCGTCTTCTGGAAGGCGGGGAGATGCGCGGGGAGGTCGACCTCTCCAGCATCGGGCAGGGTATGACGACATATCCCTATATGCTGGTGCTGGAGCAGAGCAGGAACGAGCGGCTTCTCTATGACTATCTGCTGAAGCATGGCAAAAACGTTCTCTGGCAGACGGAGTTGGAAGATTTCTCGCAAACGGATGCCGGAGTAACCACGCGCATGAAAGACAAAGACTCTGTGGGCAGCCTGCAAACGATTGAGGCGAAATATCTCGCGGGCTGCGACGGTCCCAAAAGCCCGGTGAGGCACGGCCTGGGACTCTCATTCGAGGGCGGTACGTTCGAGCGGCTGTTCTATGTCGCGGACGTGGAGATCGACTGGAACTTCAGCCATGACGCGCTGCACGTATGCCTGACGCGCAATTCGTTTGTTGCCTTCTTCCCGATGCCGAACGGACCCCAGGAAAAGAATCGCTACCGGATTGTGGGCGCGTTCCCCGAAGGTTTCGACAAGGATGCGGGCAAGGATGAGGGCAAGGATGAGGGCGACGTGGTGTACGAAGTGATCGAAAGACGTATTCGTGAGGAGACGGAGATCGATCTCCAAATCTCGCGCGTCAACTGGTTCTCGACCTATAAGGTCCACTCGCGTCATGTCGAAAGATTTTCCAAAGGGAGGTGCTTCCTGGCGGGAGATTCAGCGCACGTCCATACGCCCGCGGGCGGCCAGGGCATGAACACAGGCATTCAGGATGCCTATAACCTGGCATGGAAGCTGGCTTTCGTCCTAAAAGAGAACGCCTCGGAGCAGATTCTCGAAAGCTACAATCACGAGCGGCTCGAAAACGCGAAACGGCTGCTGCAAACGACGGACCGAATGTTTAGCATCGCCGCGGGCTCCGACTGGCTGTTGAACCTGATTCGCACGACCATCGTTCCGCCGCTTGCAGGGTACATTCTCAGCCTGGACGCCGTTAAGG
Organism: Chthonomonadales bacterium; assembly: GCA_038229495.1. Lineage (GTDB taxonomy): Bacteria > Armatimonadota > Chthonomonadetes > Chthonomonadales > CAJBBX01 > JBBROJ01. The sequence goes on along the minus strand of JBBROJ010000016.1, from coordinate 25,562 downwards.
AGCGTTTCTTCCCCCTGATCTCGCAAATAGGAATCAGCTATCGGGATAGCCCTCTGAGCAGGCACGGCGGTGACGATCCTTTCTCCGATGATTTCGTGGTGAAAGCGGGCGACAGGATGCCCTACTTTCTCCTGGACGGCAGGAGTATCTTCGACTGCCTCCGCGAGCCGAAATTCCATCTTATCACCTTCTCTGACGGACTTGCAGATTACGAAGCAATGGAAAAGGAGGTGGCGAGCGATTTCTCGCAAATCGTCGATTACCATGTCATTCCTCTCTATCCGCATGTCGTGGAGGTTTTCGGCATGGACAAACCCTTCAATGTTCTGCTGAGGCCGGACAACCATATTGGATATGTGTCATCGAACACTTCGCCGGAAGCGCTGAAAAGCTACCTGCGCGAAGTCATTGGTCTTTCCTGATGCCGCGCCTTATCTCCCACCCTCACTTCGCGACGAATCCTGATACCATCCGGAACACGACTTCATACGCGTTATCCCACGCTTCCGCTCGGAAGAAGTGCGTGCTGCTCCACGGCGCGCCAACGAACGGCCGCAGCAGCCACCCCATCTGAATTCCCACGAATCCGTAGGTGACAAGCCAGAGGCGAAGCAGAACCCGGTGGCGGCGATCTCGCTCGAGAAGCGGGCCGTACCAGCGCCGCAGAAGACGCTGGGACAGCAGGGTCGCCAGAGCGAACATGACTGAATTGAAGAGGATAGCCGCGTTATAGTCCGCGCACGAGCCGTACCAGAGCAAAGTGAACGGCGCGAAGGAGCAGAGGATGATGGTCATGCCCGCCTGCGCCGCGAGAAGCGCCCTGAGTGCCTGAATCAGGTCCCCGCGGACGCCGAGCAGCGTGTTGAAAACGAAGAAACTGGGCAGGCTCAGGGCGAAGGTGACCAGGAGCAGCAGAGGCACCTTGAGCGCGGAGTAGAGAATCTGGAGGCTGTGGTCGCCCTGCACCCCGCTGAAGGTGCCCATCAGCGCGCCGTAGAGAGAGCCGAACGCCGCGATGAGACCCACGAGTACGCGCAGGTCCGCTTCCGCAAGAGGACGGCGGTCGTTTGCTCCGGCGCGGAGCAGCGAATCGGCGGCGAGCAGCAGGAATGCCACGGGCTAGCCGCCCAGCAGGTGCCGCGAGGCGGTCCCGACCGCCTCGAAGAAGTTCGATTCTCGCAGCCGGAACCAGTGGAAGGGCAGGTTGGGGTTGCCGAGGAAGGGACGCAGCACCCACGCCATCTGCGCGCCTACCAGCCCGAATACGAGAATCCAGATTCGGAAGACGTTCTTCACACTCTGCCCCGGAGAATAACCGGGCACTGGGGCCAATGCTCCCGTCGTCTGAAGAATTGGCGGAAGCTCCGTGGTGTCGCCTGGGGCGGGCTCGGGTCCCTCGTCCAGGATGAATATGTCCAGCGGCTCGGTCTGCGCGATGGTGAGGCGGTGCAGCGTACCCATGAGAAAGTTGATGCCCAGGATGCCCGCGATAGCGAACACGACGACGTTGAGCAGGAGCATGAAGGGGTAGCTTGTGGTGCTCACGCTGAAGAAGGCGACGATGGTGCCCAGAGCGGCCAGCACCGGCATTATGACCGCGAAGGCGGCAACAAGAAGGCGCAGAACGCTGATCATGGACAAACGCGAGCCGATAAGCGCGTTGAAAACATAGAGTGAGGGGAACGTGACAAGGAGGGTGAGAGTGAAGAGGAGTGGCACTTTAACGACGGTCGCGACCGCCTGCATATAGTCCGGCCCGCCGTGCTTGAACAGTGTGAAACAGGCCATGCAGACACCGGCAATCATCGCCAGTAGCAGCGTTCCAATGGTTACCTGACCTAGCTTGTACTCGACCCTTCCCAGCCGGAGCACGGAAAGCCTGGTCGCTTCACCCCGCAGAATTCGGTCTATCTCTTTCATCCAATCGAGCATATCACTCCTCCAATCGGTCGCCGAGGAATTCCAGATGGTGATTTCATTGTATCAGAGTGATGTTTGTTATGTCAAGTTCTTTGTGTAGCAAAGTTAAATTGGCATAAGATCATGCGTCGTCAAAACGCCATACACGATGGCAAACCTCCGTGCAACGTCTATGGTACAATAGATGGAACTGACATTTATCGACCACTATTAACCTCGTCTCAAAGGAATCATCATGATCGATGTCGCTGCGGAACCGTTGATGAAGCGGCCGGCCGTCCGGCAGTTCATTAAGTTTTGTGTCGTTGGCGCATCGAGCTTTGCCATCGACTACGGCATATCGTTCGTCCTCCATTTCTACGGGGGCGTTCACCTTCAGCTTGCAAAAACGATCTCCTTCGCGCTCGCGGTTACCAACGGATTCTTCTGGAACAGCCGGTGGACGTTCCAAAATATGGGCGCTCGCTCGGCGCACGAAAAGTATGCGAAATTCTTCGCGGTGAACGTGGTGGGATGGCTCCTGAACCTGGGAATCGTTACGGCGGTCGTGGCGGGCGAAACGGGAAACTGGGCAAATCAGCAGCCGAGCAAGCCCATCTTCCTTCTGGCTACGCTCATTGCAACTTCCGTGGTGGTGTTCTGGAACTTCTTCGCAAACAAGCACTGGACGTTCAAGCGCTGAAGGTGGAGTAGGATTGGCTGCGAGAACGTAATAGGTAGAGCCGGTTCCCATCGGGAGCCGGCTTTTTGGCAATCTCGCGCGTCATAATTGAAAGCGCCATTCCATTTTGTCCGAAGGAGATGATTCATGCAGTACACCAATCTTGGCCGCACCGCGCTGAAGGTGAGCAGGCTCTGTCTCGGCACAATGAACTTCGGTCCTCAGACCAGCGAGGACGACAGCTTCAAGATAATGGACAGGGCGCTGGAGCTGGGCATCAACTTCTTCGACACGGCGGACGTGTACGGGTGGAAGAAGGGCGAGGGCGTTACCGAGCAGATTATCGGCCGATGGTTTGCGCAGGGCGGCGGCAGGCGCGAGATGGTCGTGCTGGCCACGAAGGTCTACGGCGACATGGGGCTTGGAGACATGGCCGATTGGCCGAACACCAACCGCCTCTCCGCGCTTCACATCCGCCGCGCCTGCGAAGACAGCCTGCGGCGCCTGCAAACCGACTATATCGATCTCTATCAGATGCACCACATTTATCGGGAAGCGCCCTGGGAAGAGGTATGGCAGGCGATGGGGCTTCTTGTGCAGCAGGGCAAAGTGGTCTACGCAGGCAGTTCCAACTTCGCGGGCTGGCACATCGCGAAGGCGAGCGAAGCGGCCAAGTCCCGTCACTTTCTTGGCCTCGTCTCCGAGCAGAGCCTCTACAATCTGAACGCCCGCACGGTTGAGTTAGAGGTCATTCCCGCGTGCGAGGAGTACGGCCTGGGGCTGATTCCGTGGAGCCCGTTGGCGGGCGGGCTGTTGGGTGGAGTGCTTGCCAAGCAGGCGGAGGGACGGCGGGCCGGCGAGAGCGTGCAAAAGGCGCTGGAGAAACACCGGGACCGAATTGAGCAGTGGGAGGCGCTCTGCCGAGATCTGGGCGATCAGCCGGCGGATGTCGCGCTCGCCTGGCTGCTCAATAACAATGTGGTCACCGCGCCTATTATCGGGCCCCGCACAATGGTTCAGTTGAACGGCTCATTGCGCGCTTTGGAGATTCAACTTTCATCCGAAACACTCGCTAAGCTGGACGAAATCTTCCCCGGCTACAAGGCTGCCCCGGAGGGATACGCCTGGTAGTCCGCTCTGCAATCCCGCGATACGAAGACTAATTAATACGCGATTTGCCGGGTAATTGAAGGGATTCCGGCATCGCGCGGTCGAATTCCACCGAATATAGGATGAGATGTCCTCGGTCACCCTACATGGGACAAGCCGGCTCGTATAACTATGCGATCAACTACTGCTCGACTGTTTGTGAGGTGTATACCAGATGAAATCACTTATTCTCGGATTGGTGGTCTGCGCCATTGTCTGTGCGGGCGCTGCGCAGGCGGACGCAAAGGCCGATGTCGTATCTAAGGGCTCTCGCTTCGAGGTCAAGAAGGTCTTGAGAGAGGAGGGGACGACTGTAGTCCTGTTCATACAGAATACCAGCGCGATGGAACAACAGTTTCTTGCGGACCTTGAAAAGCAGCTGCCGGACAGCGTCAAGGTGGCGTTGAGGGTCGTGCGCTTGAATGATGTCGCCGCGCCGGCCGCGCAGCAATACGCCGTTAATACAACTCCGACCGCACTTGTGTACGACCGCTTCGGGCGCGAGCTGGCGCGCACTACACAGCCGGACGAGATTCGCGCGGCTGTGCGGAAGGGCCAGTTGATGGCGCGAATAAAATGGATTGACGAAGACGACCCGAAAGCGCCAGAAGTCTACGGGGCTCCCGCCCAGGCGCTGAAGCGGGGCCTGCCCGGCATCGTAAAAACCATGTCGATGCGCCCCGAAGTGTTCAAGATGTTCAATATCATGTCCGAGGTACATTTCGCAGACGGATTCTTGAAGCGCCGCGAGCACGAAATGGTGGCCGCCTACGTCTCATCGCTCAACAAGTGCAAATTCTGAGTGGGCTCGCACGCCGCCGCGTTGCGGAGGCAGGGAGCCGATCAAGAACTCGTGGACGCAATTGGGACGGGCGATCTGAGCAAGATAAAGCTGGCGCCCAAAGACGCCGCTCTGCTGAAATTCGTGAAGCTGCTGACTGTCGAATCGTCTCACACCCAGGATTCCGACGTGCAGGCGATGCGCGATGCCGGTTGGACCGACGAGCAGATTTGGGAGACCGCCTTCGAGGTAGGTATGTTCTCCTTCCTCAATCGAATGTCGGACGCGTACGGGCTGGACTATCCGTCTTCAGGATGGTATCCCCCGCAGCTTCGAGATAAGCTGGAGCGCGAGAAGCAGAAGCAGGAAGGCGACAAGCAGGGCGCGGTTAAATAAGAACCAACAGCCGGGCCGGCCTGCCCGGCTGTTGGTTCTTATTCCCTGGAGCACGCATGAACCGGATGTTATGATGTCCAGGGGAGCACTAGATTGTAAATCGGGGACGAACGGCTATGAATCAAGCGGCGCGTAATATTGAAGAGATTGCCCGAATCGGGACCGAAGTGTACGAGGCGCGAATCCGGGATAAGGTCGTTTACGATCACAAGGGCGAGATGTTGGTACTGGATATTGATACCGGCGACTATGAAATCGATAAAAAAAATGACGCTCTCGCGGAAGACCGGCTGCGCAGGCGGCGACCTGACGGGACGTTTTTTGGACTTCGAATCGGCTACAAGACGGCATATAGCCTCGGCGGTCGAATGATTGAAGACCGATGATTTTAGGCAGGGTGAACGACCAGCTGGAGATAGAGGCGCCTGTTAACGTCGCCAAGCCGGACGGGACTGTGACTCACCCCACCGCAATCGTCGGCACAGGGTACAACGGGTATCTTGCGCTTCCGAAAGCGCTTGCAGTTAGTATCGGTCTCGAACCACGCGCGCCAAGACATATAAGACTTGGAGATGGGAGCGGCGTGTTGTCCGAGTTCTTCGCTGCAGATGTCCATTGGTTTGGGCAGCTGTACCATGTGAACGCGCTGGCAACTCAGGATGAGATTCTCATTGGTACTGCTCTGCTCGAAAGCTTTAGAATGGAAGTCATGTTCCATGCAGGAGAAACCGTCCGCATGTTCGCGCCGTGAATTCACGATATATCTTACGGCAGCTGCCGCCGAAGCTATTCAACTCCGTGCGCTCTCAGTTCGCCGCATTCCTTTCCGGCGGCTCGACTCCAAGCAGAGCGCGCACGAAGAAGTCGCGGAGTTTGCGGCGGCCATAGGGACTTCCCGCCACCCCGTGGCCGGAGCCCGGCAATACGAATAGATCGAAGTCCTTGTTGGCCTTGACCAGCGCGTTGACTACCTGCATCGTGCTCGCCGGGTCCACGTTCGTATCCATCTCCCCCACCATGAGCAGCAGCTTTCCGCGCAGCTTCGGAGCGAGCGTTACATTGGAGTTGGCTGCGTACTCGGGGCCGACCGGCCAGCCCATCCACTGCTCGTTCCACCAAATCTTGTCCATCCGGTTGTCGTGGCAGCCACAGTCCGCTACGCAAGCCTTGTAGAAATCGGAGTGCTGCAATATTCCTGCAAGCGCGTTTTGCCCGCCGGCGGAGGTCCCGTAGATGCCCACGCGGCCCAGGTCCATTTGCGGATATTTCATTGCGGCGGCCTTTATCCAGAGAATACGATCCGGAAAACCGCCGTCAGACAGGTTCTTCCAGCAGACATCGTGGAAGGCCTTTGAGCGATTGTTCGTCCCCATTCCATCGATCTGCACGACGATGAAGCCAAGCTCGGCCATAGATTGTGAGATGTGCAGCGACGACCACGCCTTCGGCACGAAGGAACCTTGAGGTCCCGCGTAAATGTTCTCTATGACCGGATACTTCGTGGCCGGGTCGAAATTGGAGGGCCGGAAGATGACCCCGTAGATATCCGTCCTGCCGTCCCGGCCCTTCGCCGCGAATCGCATCGGTAGTTTCCACCCAGCCGCCACAAGCGAGGAAGCATCGCCGCGTTCCAACTCCATGATCCTCTTTCCCTCTTCGGCGCTGCGCACCTCTGTAACCGGTGGAAGGTCTACGCGCGACCACGTATCCACGAAACAGCTCCTGTCGGGCGAGTATTTGATATCGTGTGTGCCGTCACCCTCCGTGAGGACCACGAGGCCCGTGCCGTCGAAATTGACGCGGCAGAAGTGGACGTAGTACGGGTCCTGGCCTGGCCTAATGCCGCCCGCCTGAAACCATATCTGCCGCTTCTCCGCATCTACACGGTCCACCTTGCGAACCACCCACTCACCCTTGGTTATCTGGTTCTTTACGCTGCCCGATGCCGTGTCATACAGATAGAGGTGATTCCAACCGTCCCGCTCAGACATCCAAACCGCTTCTCGCGTGACCGGAAGCCGCTGAAAGAAGACCTTATTCGTCCAGTCGATGAAGGTCTTCGCCTGCTCATCGATAATCGCTTTGGCCTCGCCGTTTTCTGCATCGACCGTCACCACGCGCATAACCTGATGCCCGCGCTGGTTGTAGAGAAACGTGAATCGCTTTCCATCGGATTCCCACCGGACGTCGCCGATCTCCCAGGGGTTTGGAAAAAGGTCGTCCCGGATCGGAATCTCCTTGGCCGTCTCCACTTCGAATAGATGCGGGCGAGAATGGGCGATTCGATCGCCGGGCTTGAGATAGTCAAGCGGATGGAGTTTTGGCTGAAGCTGATCCTTCGGCGACGATTCGACCAGATAGACCATGTGCTCCTGCGCCGGCGCTACCTTCGAGGCGACTAGACGCTTCGAATTGGGCGACCACGTAATTTGGGGCTCGTAGCGATCGTCCGGCGTGCCGTCCTTCGTGAGCTGCGTCTCCTGGCCGGACTTCAGTTCGCGCAGAAAAACGTTGTTATCGTGGACGAGCGCCTGCCACCTGCCGTCCGGCGAGGTTGCAGGGTTGAATAGTCTGCGCGGTCCGCGCGGAGAAAAAGACGCGGCTGGCCGCGCCGCGCCGTCGATTACCGCTTCGGCCGGCGTTGCAGCCGCTTCGAAGACAGCCACAGGAGAGCCGTCCTTGCGGGCGGCCAGCCACACGTGGCCCGCGAAGGTGTGCTGAGTCCGGCCGGCGCCGGCGGCGAGAGAGCCGTACGGCTGCCGGTTGCCATCGGCATCGATCCAAAAGAGATCGATCTCCTTGGCGGTCTTGTTGACAAAGGCGATCTCGGTCTCGATACCGCTGCCGCCTGACGGCTTTATAGTCGGAATTGGCTTCAATCCGCCCGCCGGTCCTCCAGGCACGTCGGACGGGCGCACCTCATAAGATTTCAGGTCCGCGTTCCACGATTTGCCTCCGGCCTGGAAGGTAATCGACAAGGCGTCGGGCGTGAAGGCGACTGCGTCGAAAGGCAGGCGATCCGGCGCGACCTCCAGGCTCAGTATTTTCGCAAGCTCCTGCGCGAGCCGGGAGTGATCGAACGCGGGCTTACGCATGGCGGCAGCCGGATCAACGAGAACGAATTCTCGCCGGCCATTGCCGAGATCGTTTCGATACCAGAAGCGATTCCCTTTGCCGAGCCAATTCGGCCCGACACGCGCGTGAGAGACCTTGTCCTGGGCAAGCTGCGGAAGGCGATTCGCACGGTCGTAGTCGGCCTGCGTGCCCTGCGCGGTCCCGCCCATTGTCGGGGAGATCATCGAGATCATGATAAATGGAAGGCCCAGGCTTTTCAGGACGTAACTGCGGCTTTGATCTCCACCCTGCGCGCCTATATCAGGCTTATGACTGATAGTGAATCCCAGCATTTTATGGCCTTCCTATGACAGATCGAAATCGAGAGGCGGACAGGACATCCCGGCAAAAACGGTGTATCATACACATAGGATCGGTTGTCAAACACCACGTGCGTTACCGTCCTGGACGTCGGTCTCGCCTACATATTCATCCAGCCTCTCCGTTCTACCTGTCCGGCCTGTGTCATTAGCATCAACAATATTATTAGCTTTATCAGTTGTATCCGTGTCAACTATCGGGAGTCGAGTTTGTCTATGAATATCGAATGGAATATCCGCCTGCGAATGGCCCTTATCGGGTTGACCGGCGCGACGCTGCTGCCGATTGTATTTGCCGGCGGCTCGGGCGCCGCGCCGGGCGCGCAGCCGAAGCTCCAGTACAACCGCGACATCCGCCCCATCTTTGCGGACACCTGCTTCGCGTGCCACGGACCCGATTCGGCAGCGCGGAAGGCCGATTTTCGGCTAGACCGCCCCAACGATGTAACGACCATGCGGAACGGTCATGCGGCCATCGTGAAAGGCAATCCGGAACTCAGCGAGATGATCCGGCGCATCACCGGCAAGGGGCCGATTATGCCGCCTCCGTCGTCTCACAAGAGTCTTGCGCCCAAACAGATTGCGATGCTGAAACGGTGGGTTTCGGAAGGCGCGGAGTACGAAAAGCACTGGTCCTATATCGCCCCGGTCCGGCCCGCGCTGCCCGCCGTAAAAAACGCCGCTTGGGTTCGGAATCCAGTCGATAGATTCATTCTGGCGCGCCTGGAGCGAGAGGGATTGACGCCCGCGCCGGAGGCGGATCGCCGCACGATCTCGCGCCGCCTCAGCCTTGATCTCACCGGCCTGCCGCCGGATCCCGCCGACGTCGAAGTGTTCGTCAACGACAAATCCCCGAATGCCTACGAGAAGCTGGTGGACAAGTTTCTCATAAGCCCGCAGTGGGGCGAGCATCGCGGGCGGTACTGGCTGGACGCGGCGCGCTACGCCGACACCCACGGCATCCACATGGACAACTTCCGCGAGATGTGGTCCTACCGCGAATGGGTGATCAAGGCACTCAACCGGAACATGCCGTTCGACGAGTTTACCATTGAGCAGCTTGCCGGCGATCTACTGCCAAATCGCACGCTCGACCAGCAGATTGGCTCCGGGTTCAACCGCTGCAACATCACCTCCAGCGAAGGCGGCGCGATCGACGAGGAGTACAAGGTTCTCTATGCGCGGGACCGCACCGAAGCCACGGCGCAGGTCTGGATGGGCACGACCGCGGGCTGCGCAGTCTGCCACGACCATAAGTTCGACCCGATTACGCAGCGCGACTTCTACGCCCTGTCGGCTTTCTTCAACAACACGACGCAGGCCGCGATGGACGGGAATATCAAGGATACGCCTCCGGTCGTTCCCGTACCGCTCGATCTGGAACGCCCCCGCATGGAGGCCCTTAAGACGGAGTTGGCTGCCGCCCGGCAGCAGGCCGACATGCGCAAGGTGGCGGCCCGCGCGGATTACGATAAGTGGCTGGGGTCCGGCTCGGCGAACAGCGTGGCGGGCAACATACCGTCGGACGGCCTGCGGTTCCAGATGCCTCTTTCCGAGGGCAACGGCCGAGCGCTCAACGCGACCGCAGACGGCAAGCCGCTTACTATCACCGCAACCATGGACCCGGCATGGAAGCCCGGACAGGTCTCCGAGAAGGGTTTCTATCGGACCGCAAGCTGCGAGGTAGCTATCCCGCAGGCCGGCGACTTCGAGAAGGACCAGCCGTTCAGCTTCGCCGCCTGGGTCAAGATTCCGCGCGGCGACCAGGGCGGAGCGGTCTTCGCCCGCATGGATGACCAGCACGACTTCCGCGGCTGGGACATGTGGCTGGAGGGCGGCAAGGTCGGAACGCACATTATCAGCAAGTGGCCGGAAGACGGGCTCAAGGTCGTTACGCGCGAGCCGCTCAGTCCGGGCGTATGGCACCACGTCTGCATCACGTACGGCGGCGGGGCGAAAATTGAATCGGTCAACATCTATATCGATGGAAACCGAAAGAACTACGATTCGCAGGCCAACGCGCTGAAGAGCTCGATTCGCACGACCGTTCCTCTCAAGATCGGCCAACGGCACAGCACGTCGGGCGTGGACGGTGTGGGAATCCAGGACGTCCGGCTGTATGGCCGCGCCCTCAGCCCAATAGACGCGCGCAGCCTCGCGCAGTCCACGCGCGTGGCCTATCTCGTCTCGCGCGGTTCCGACAAAATGCAGCCCGCCGAAAAGGATGAGCTGTTCGGCTGGTGGCTTTCCGGCTCGGACGAGCAGTACAGAACGCTGTCGGCGAAGATCATTTCGCTTCAGGGCGAAGAGTCGATGATTCGCGCGCGCGGCACAGTGGCCCACGTAATGCAGGAGAAACCCGGAGAGGCGGGAGCCTTCGTTCTCTTCCGCGGAGATTACGACAAGCGGCGAGATCCCGTAAAGCCCATTACGCCCGGTTTTCTACCGGCCATGAGCTCGGACGAACCGCATAACCGCCTGGGACTGGCGAAATGGCTGCTGCGGGCGGACCATCCGCTAACCGCGCGTGTAACCGTAAATCGGTTCTGGCAGGAGATTTTCGGCCAGGGAATCGTGCGGACGCCAGGCGACTTCGGCGTGACCGGCGACCCGCCCACGCACCCTGAGCTGCTCGACTGGCTGGCGGTAGAGTTCCGCGAGAAGGGCTGGAACATCAAGCAGTTCTACAAGTTGCTGGTGATGTCTTCCACCTATCGCCAGGCGGCGACCCTGACGCCGGAGAAGAAGCTAAAGGACGCGGGCAATAAGCTGCTGTCGCGCGGCCCACGATTCCGCATGGACGCCGAGATGGTCCGCGATTACGCACTCGCCGCGAGCGGCCTGCTCGTCCGCAAAATTGGCGGGCCGAGCGTGAAGCCCTACCAGCCGGACGGCGTGTGGGAAGCGGTCGCGATGATCGGCAGCAACACCCGCGATTACAAACGTGACAGCGGCGAAAGCCTCTACCGCCGAAGCCTCTACACCTTCTGGAAACGTTCGGCTCCGCCCGCTTCCTTGGACATCTTCAACGCCCCGACCCGCGAATCGTGCACCGTGCGCCGTGAGCGGACCGACACGCGGAAAAAGCCGCTGGTCACCCTCAACGTCGTGCAGAACGACGAGGCGGCGCGGGCGCACGCTCAGAGCGCTCTAAAAGAGGGCGGGCAGACCTCCGATTCGCGCGCCGATTTCATTGCGCGGCTGCTGCTGGCCCGGCCCCTCACGGGGGACGAGCAGAGCGTCGTGTTAAAGAGCCTGGCAAGCCTGGAAGGTTACTATTCGGGCCACGCGAAGGACGCGGGGCAGCTCATCATGGTGGGCGAATCGAAGCCCGATTCCTCGGTGGATCCGCAAAAGCTGGCCGCCTGGACCATGCTGGCGAATCAACTCATGAACCTGGACGAGGTGTTGAACAAGTAGCGCCTCCAGTGACGATGAGTGCAAGAAAAGTTTTGAGCATGATTACCAAGCCACGCGCAACGGTAGAAGACCTCTACAATGTGCCGGAAAACGGCAAGGCGGAGATTGTCAACGGAGAGTTGATACTCATGAGTCCGATAGGAGCGAAGCCGAGTCGCGCGGGTGGCAGAATCTATGCTAGTCTCCTCGATCATGAAGAGGAGCACGGCGGAGGATATGCCTTTCCCGACAATGCAGGTTTTATCGTCCACCTGCCGAATCGCACCTCATTCAGCCCTGACGCCGCCTGGTATACCGGGAACAGCGTAGAAATGACATTTCTCGAAGGTCCACTTGCAGTTGCGGTAGAAGTGAGAAGCGAAGGCGATTATGGCCCGTCGGCGGAACAAGCTATACCTGACAAGATTGCGGATTACTTTGCGGCAGGCACGAAAGTCGTCTGGGTCGTAGACCTCCTCGGCGATGCTATCATCAAAGCGTTCCATGTCGATAATCCTGAAGTTCCTACTGTTCATCGTCATGGCAGCATCGCCGACGCCGAACCTGCTGTCCCAGGCTGGAGGTTTCCCGTAGAGAGGCTGTTGAAATAGCGTTCGCGACATGCCTTCGCGAGTAGGAAATAAATTTTGACCAGAAGACGGGAAGCGTGTCGATGAAGAGGCTGGACGCGTAAGATTTGGAACGACGCAACTAAGCATAATGAGAGCGTGGAGGAATCGACCATGAGCAATGATATGAAGCGAGATCCGCTGGTGCACCCGGTTGCCGAAGAGTGGGTGCGCATGGAGTCCCGGCGGCAGTTCCTGAGCCGGGGCGTGAACGCGCTCGGATGGGCGGCCATGGCTTCGCTCGGCGCTCAGGGGTCCGCGCGCGCAGGGGTTCGCGGTCTGGTCGGCAAGGAGGTCCACCTTCCCCATTTTGCCGCGAAAGCGAAGCATGTCATCTACCTGCACATGGTCGGCGGTCCCGCGCAGATGGACCTCTACGACTACAAGCCCGTAATGCACGAGTGGTACGACAAGGACCTGCCCGAATCGGTGCGCATGGGCCAGCGGCTCACCACGATGACCTCCGGGCAGGCGCGATTCCCCATCGCCCCCTCCAAATATAAGTTCGCCCAGCACGGTAAGAGCGGAATGTGGGTCTCCGAGCTGCTTCCGCATACTGCAAGCATGGTGGACGACATGTGCTTTATCCGCTCCATGCATACCGACGCCATCAACCACGAGCCGGCTATCACGCTCATGCAGACGGGCAACATGGTCACGGGACGACCCTGTCTGGGAGCGTGGGTCTCCTACGGGCTGGGTTCGCTCAACAACAACCTGCCGACGTTCGTCGTCCTGGTAGCGCGCCCCTCCAATACAGAGCAGGTGCAGGCTATCTCGGCCAAGCTCTGGTCGGCGGGCTTTCTCTCGGGCGAGCACGCGGGCGTCTCGTTCCGTTCCGGCGGCGATCCGATTCTCTACATCAACAACCCGCCCGGCGTCCCCTCGAACGTACGCCGCGCCACCCTTGACGGCCTCAAGGCGCTCAACGAGATGACCTACAAGACCGTGGGCGATGACGAGACGCACACACGAATTCAGCAGTATGAGCTGGCGTTCCGCATGCAGTCGAGCGTGCCGGACCTGACCGACGTAAAAAACGAGCCGGAATCCACGTATAAGCTCTATGGCGACGAGGCCAAAAATCCGGGCAGCTTCGCGCAGTCGGCGCTGCTGGCGCGCCGAATGGTGGAGCGGGGTGTGCGATTCGTCCAGATCTACCATAACAACTGGGACACGCACGGAAACGTGGCGGGCCGTCTGCCCAGTCAGTGCAAGGACGTGGATCAGGCTTCGTGGGGACTCGTCCAGGACCTTAAGCGGCGGGGCATGTTCGACGATACGCTTATCATTTGGGGCGGCGAGTTCGGCCGGACCATCTACTCGCAGGGCGGTCTCACGAAAGACAACTATGGCCGCGACCACCACCCGCGCTGCTTCACGATGTGGATGGCGGGCGGCGGGTCTAAGGGCGGCACAATCTACGGCGAGACGGACGAGTTCTCCTACAATATCGTTAAGGACCCGATCCACGTCCACGACTTTCATGCGACCGTGCTAAACCTGCTCGGCATGGACAACGAACGATTCACGTACAAGTATCAGGGCCTGGAGCAGAAGCTGACCGGCGTCGAGCCTTCCAGAGTGATCAAAGAGCTGATTGCATAATCGCTACGGCAGTTTGTTAGGAGATAGATCGATGGCATCAGCATTGGAAGAGCGTATGAACGCCCTTGAAGCCGAAGTCGAGCGGCTGCAGAATCGGTGCAGCCCTACCGAACCCCCTTCGGATCGATAGTGGACACGGTTCGTAGGCGCGTTCGAGAACGATCCTCACTTTGAAGAGGCGGTGCGTCTCGGGCGCGAGTACCGAGAAAATCTACATCCAGGTGAACAATCGACAGGTGAGGACGGCTTGTGATGTTCGTGCTTGACAGGGACCACCTAACTATCCTGGAACGCGCGGCTGCGATGAAACTTCGGCTGCGATGAAACTTCAGATGCGCCTGGAGACGGTTCCCTCCGAATCTTTAGCGACGACCATCGTGACGTATGATGAACAAATGCGAGGCTGGCTCGCCGAGGCCGCACGCGCGGCGACCCTGGAACGCGTGGTAGCAACGTATGCCCGATTAGAGCGCAATCTTGAGCTGTTTCGCGGAGCGCGGCTGCTGTCGTTCGATCAGCGGGCAGCCGATGAGTTTCGCAACCTGCGCCGGGCCGGAATTAGAATCGGAACTATGGATCTGCGCATTGCAGCAATCGCGCTCACGCATCGGGGGACTGTGCTCACACGTAATCTCTCGGACTTTCAGAGAGTTCCGGGATTACCGGCAGAGAACTGGGCGGAATAGCCGAAGTGTGCGGAGTCCACGCAACGACGTTGAACCTGCTCGAAACGCTCCTTACGCTTACCGTGGAGGTGGACGCGGAGGACCCTCAAGGGCTGACCACTTTCATGTGGGCCGCCGCGGGCGGCCACGATGGCGCGATGCGTCTTCTGTTCAAGAACGGGGCCGCCGTCGACGCCAGGGATACGCAGGGCCAGACCGCGCTCTTTCGGCAAACGAGGGATCCGAATCCCGAAACGGTTCACCTCCTGCTGGAAGCGGGAGCCGATACCAACGCAGCGAATGAACGCGGCGAATCGATTCTCATGACCGCCGTGCAGAAGCAGCAGTCCGGCATGATCGCCCTGCTGCTTGCACATGGAGTGGATGTCAACGCGCCGGGGAGAGGGGGCGAAACGCCGCTTGACTACGCCAAGCGCAATCGGATGGAGGCGCTGGCGCATGAGCTGATTCAGCGCGGAGCACGATCCAGCACGCCGATAGCGGATGCGATGGGTCTGGCAGGGCGAATCGAGACCCCGGACGACCGTGGCTGGACGCCGCTGGGCCGTGCAGCGCGGGAGGGTGATATCGGACTGATTCATCTTCTTCTGGACGCCGGCGCGAACATTGAAGGCTCCGACGCGGACGGAATAACGCCGCTCATGATCGCGGTCGAGCGGTCCGGGGAGGAGACGGTCGCGGCGCTGCTGGAGCGCGGCGCGGGCGTGGCTGCCGCGGATGGGCAGGGCGAAACCGTTCTGCACCACGCCGTACGGGGACAGCGCCTCGACAATGCTCGCGCCGTGCTGGCGGCGGGGGCGGACGTGGACTACGCGAACGCAAATGGCGTTACACCGCTCATGGCGGCATTAAAGCAGTACGATTCGGCGCTCGCGAATCTGTTCATGGAAAGTAGCGCGGAAGGGAATATTCAGGACAATCTTGGCCGCACGGCGCTCATGTACGCGGTCAGCAGCCAGAATATCGAGCTTGCACAGCGAATACTCAAAGCGGGAGCGGACCCAAGCCTTCGGAGCAACGGGGGGCAGAATGCCCGAGACATCGCCATGGATCTCCATCTGGAGGATTTGGCGAAGCTGCTGGGCGCTCCCGAAAATGAGACGATCGCCGGCGCAAAAATAATCGCAGAGTTGAAACCGAAGACGGAGCGGATTCGTGATTCGGCGGAGGCTGCGTTCTCGGAAATGCATTGGCTTTTGAACGAGGCCGGGCAACCCGTCCCGCGCAACGGTCCAGGATTCGTGCTGGACGCCGACCGCGAGGTCGATTGCGAATGCGACGTGGCAATGCACCGTCCCGTGTACCGCGATCACACGGGCATCAATCTGCGTGTTTCGGCTTGCATGCGTTGCGGCGCAGTGACTGTTACAGAATCCATTGTGGATGAACCCCGTCCGCATGACGTGCAGTGTATTGGAAGGGTGATTGAAGAGATCGATCCTTTTTCGCTCGAATGGCTGGCGGGATGGCCCCGCCTGGCCTGGGGAATATGGCAGCAGGATCGCCGTGTCTATCTCACTGCGGCATTTCGAGCGCTGACGCTGGAAGGCCTTCAAGCCTTTGAACAGTCCGAGCTGGCTGCGCAGAAGGCAATGGGAATGCGCGAACGCTTGATTCACGCGGGATTTCCGCCGCGGCAAGCGCCCTCCGGACTCCCGGAAGGACTGAAGAGCTTCGCCGAAGCCTGGATCGGATTGCAGCTTACAGAAGAGACGGACGTGGAGCGACTCATCGCTGTTTCGGACGACCGAAGCTGGGCCAGCCCGTTCGCCCACGATCTACTATTACGGCGTCCCAATATCGGGGAGGAGGTTGCTGCCATGCTCCGGTCACGCGACCCGGTGCAATTTCGCGCCGGCAAGAGTCTCGTCGATTGCAGAAAGGTCACTCATCCGGCAATAGTTTCGGCGGTCATCGACCTTCTGAAGGCTGCTCCGCTAACCGAGCCCGCTCTTAATCCCCTGCTGGACACGTTGTACTATCTTGGCAGCGCGGCGGCGGATGCGCGCCCGATTCTGAAGGACATCGCCCAGCGAGTCGGAGAGCGCAACTACTATCTTCACAAGCGAATCGTGGACATCCACGATTCGCTTGCGTCCGATGCTGAGTTAACCTGACCTCAAATCACCTAGGAAACGTGATAGAAAACGAGAGCACTCATGCTAATCGCATTTATTGCTGCTTTATTTATTGCAGCTTTCGCGCTGACCGGTCATCCTGCGGTTTCACAAGATACTCCGATTGCCCGCCAGGTTTCCGAATCGGGAATCAAGCATGGCGTGCTTGCACTCGGAGCCGAGACCTTTCTGCTGACCGGCGACGGGCAAACCGTATGGACCTATCCACGCTCCACCCGCGACGGCTGGATGCTCCCGAACGGCAACCTGCTGCTGGTCATTACCAAGAGCGCTGAATATCCGGGCGGAGGTGTCGTCGAGGTGACGCGGGACGGCAAAACGCTCTTCGAATACAAGGGCACGCAGAGCGAGGTCGATACGGCGCAGCCTCTGCCGAGCGGTCGGATCATGCTGACCGAGTCCGGCCCGAAGCCAAGACTGATGGAGATGGATCGCAGCGGAAAGATCCTGGTCGAGTTTCCGCTGCAATGTCAAACCAGCGACTTCCACATGCAGACCCGCATGGCGCGCAAGCTGAAGAACGGCCACTACCTCGTTCCGCACCTCATCGATCAGGCGGTGAAGGAGTACGCGAGCAACGGTAAGGTGGTTTGGGAGGCGAAGACCCCGAACTGGCCCTTCCAGGCGTTGCGGGAGGACAACGGCAATACGCTGATAACCTGTACGCGAGGCAATATGGTGATCGAGGTCGACAAGGAGGGTAAGACCGTCTGGCAGCTTACGAATGACGACCTTCCCGGCGCGCCGCTGCGGGATGCCTGTGGAGCGCACATTCTCCCGAACGGCCACATAGTCGTCGAAAGCTACGGCGCGGGCGGCCCGGTCGACATCAAGCTCTTGGAAGTGACTCGCGACAAGAAGATCGTCTGGGCGCTCTACACGGGCCGCGCGCACGGCATCCACGAGTTTCAACTGCTGGATGTGGAGGGCAAGCCGTTTAAGGGAAGAGTGCTGCGTTGAAAGCCAACGGGTCAACGGGTAAATGGGTCAACGGGTAAATGGGTCAATGCTCGTTTACCCATTTACCCATTTACTCATTGACCCGTTAACTTAACGCATGCTGTCCGCCCATGCCCGGCGGACGATGAGATCGGCGATGTTCTCGCTGCTCACGTTGTAGGTTCCGCTCTCGATTTGCGCTTTGAGCGAAAATACGAGGTCTTCGCGGACATCGGGGAGGGCATCCACGATGCTCTTGACCTGCTGGCGTTCGATCGCGGAATCGGACAACTTGATTCTGCTTGCGGGCGCGGACTTGCGTGGCTCGACGGGGCGGCCATAGCCTTTCGGCCCGGTCAGGCTCGTGCGGTTGAGCCTCTGGATCTGCATGATTCGGCCGACTTCTTCAGTGGAAATCTGCAACGGAATGCCTCCTTCGTAACAGCGCTGACCCGGTGTACTGAGGTCAACAACGTATCTCGAAAGACGGCAACCTGGCTGCCATAGTCAGCGCTGCGCCATCAAAGAACCTGAATTCCGCGATTGGCAGGCTGCGTTAGGCCCGTGGCTTTGCGTCCCCACATTTCTGAGGGTTTGCCTTTTACATCTCTAACAGTTGTAATTATCGGCGGGTGACGCCGCGCTCTTTAGGTCTTTTTCCCACTAATTACCAACAATTGCAGGCGGTCCGAATTTTTGGGCCGCGCCTACTATGTTGAGCATAACACAGCGCCAGTCGGATGTCAATCATAGATGTCAATCGCTTGGGTATGTTTCATCTCGAGTCGCTGCCTCGAATCGCTGCCTCGAATCGCTGCCTCGAATCCCTGCCTCGATAACGCAGGCACGCAAGCAGGTAACCTCTTTCATTCCGTCGAACAGTCGGTTACCCATCAACGACGTTACCACGGGAGAAGAACATGAGGAGACGGCTGTCCGCGGCGTTCGCGACGGCGGGAATGGCATTGGCGAGCATGGCATTCGCAAAGGACTATGCGGTAACCGTGAGCGCGCCGGACCACGACTACCGCGAAGCGCCGGTAAGGTTTACCATAAGCGCTCCTCGCAATTTCGCGGCGGTCGCGCTTTTCGAAAAGGACACCCCCGTCCCCGTGCAGGATCGGATGATAGACGGAAGCCGGTTAGAGGTCACATTTATCGCTCACGCGTTGAAGAAGGGACAGTCCGCGAATTACCGCCTCGCTTTCGAGGCCAATGCCCGGCCTGTACCGGTATCCGGCGTTATCCTCGA
The DNA here is from genome assembly GCA_038229495.1 of Chthonomonadales bacterium. Taxonomy (GTDB): domain Bacteria; phylum Armatimonadota; class Chthonomonadetes; order Chthonomonadales; family CAJBBX01; genus JBBROJ01. The sequence continues at coordinate 6,570 of JBBROJ010000016.1, read as the reverse complement.
CAGGACTGCGGACGGCGACCTCGACATTCGAATCAACAACGAGCTATTTGCCCGCTACGATACCCACACCGGCCCCAACAAGCCCTATTTCTACCCTGTTTTTGCCCAGGGCGGCAAGCGAATCGTGCGCCGCTACGGCGTGGAGAAGGTGGACGGCGAGACGCACGACCATCCTCATCATCGGGGAATCTGGTTTACGCACGGCGAGGTGAATGGCGAAGACTTCTGGTCCGAAGAGCCAAAATCCGCTAAGACCGTTAACACGGGATACGAGGAGGTCAAGAGCGGGCCGGTATGCGGCTATTTCCGCGCGAAGACCGACTGGATTTCGCACGAGGGCAAGAAGATCGCCGAGGACACGCGCGAGGTACGCGTCTACAACGTGGCGAATGGCCGGATGATGGATTTCGAAGTGACGATGAAACCGGTCGGAGGCCCGCTGGTGTTTGGAGATACCAAAGAGGGATCCTTCGGAATCCGCGTGCCCGATTCCATGCGCGTAGTGGCCGGCAAGGAGAAGGGCGCGGGGCATATCGAGAGTTCCACGGGCATCAAGGACGGCGCGACCTGGGGCAAAAAAGCGGCATGGGTGGACTACTACGGCCCGGTTGAGGGCGAGACGCTGGGGATGGCGATCTTCGATCATCCCTCCAACCTGCGCCATCCCGCCACCTGGCACGTGCGTGACTACGGCCTTTTCGCGGTGAACCCGTTCGGCCTTCACGACTTTAATAACGACAAGGAACATCCCAAGCTCGGCGAGCACACCGTTCCCGAGGGGCAGTCTATCACGTTCCGCTACAGGGTCCTCTTCCATAAAGGCGGCACGGCCGAAGCCAACATTACCGATGCATGGAACGCATACAGCGACCCGCCAAAGGTCGAGGTTCATTGACGGTTGAGTGCTGAGTGCTTACAGCGACCCGCCGAAGGTTCAGTCCATTAACACTTCGTGCTTGTTATTTCCTCGATGAGGAGAGACCCATGACCGACCTCGCCGATTCCACGACTGACCAGGCGCACGCGAATTACAAATGGTATCAGGGCGTGCCGCGCTATGCGTGGATCGTTCTCGCAGTCGCCGCTCTTGGCTGGATGTTCGATACTTTCGACCAGCACCTCTTCACCCTTCTTCGCGCGGAGTCGGTGAAGGAGCTGCTCAAGCCTCACTTCTCTTCCGCCAAAGACCTCGACATCGCTGCGAAAGAGGTCGGCACTCAGCTGACCGCGATATTCCTCCTGGGCTGGGCTGCTGGCGGATTTCTGTTCGGCATGATTGGCGACCGCCTGGGCCGCACGCGGACGATGGCAGTGACTATCCTCATCTATGCGGTCTTTACAGGGCTAAACGGCCTTGCGCAGACGCCGATTCAATATGGAATCTGCCGGTTCCTGATTGCCATGGGAGTTGGAGGCGAGTTCGCGGCGGGGGCGTCATTGGTGGCGGAAACCTGGCCGAATCGTTCACGGCCCATGGCGCTCGGACTCTTGCAGTCCCTCTCCGCCGTCGGCAATATCGCGGCGGCCATAACGGTTCTGATTCTGAGCAATATTAGCTGGCGTTGGATATTCGGAGTTGGCGCTCTCCCCGCGCTGCTGGTTTTTTTGATTATGCGCGCGATTGAAGAGCCCGAGAAATGGCGCAAGGCGCGGGACGAAGCCGCGCTCGACGGCGCGAAGGGCAAGCTGGGCAGTATTGCTGGCCTCTTCGCCGACCCGATCCTGCGGCGGAATACGTTGGCCGGGGTGCTGCTCGCGATGGCCGGAGTCGGCGGGGCCTGGGGAATCGGCTTTTTCTCGCCCGATCTTGTCAGATCGGCCTTCACCCCGCTCGTTACCGCTTCAGATGCGATCCGCGCCCTGCCGGAAGCCGCGCGCGCCGCCGCTATTGGCGCGGAATTGAAGCAATACACCAGCATTGTGTTTCTCATCCAGATGATCGGCGCGGGGCTCGGCATGTTCAGCTACGCGGTCGTGAGCGAGCGAATCGGGCGCAAGAAGGCGATGGCGATTGTATTCGTTCTCGCGTTCCTCTCCGTCCAGGCCACCTTCCGTTACTTGCGCGATCCATCAACTGCTTACCTGCTCGCCTTTGTTCTGGGCTACTGCTCGCTCGCGCCGTTCGCGGCCTATGCGGTCTATTTCCCGGAGCTCTACCCCACCCGTCTCCGCGCTACGGGCGTCGGATTCTGCTACAACTTCGCCCGAATCCTGGCGGCTATTGCGCCCTTCGCATTGGGTAAGCTAGCCACGCATTTTGCCGATCCGAACGATACGACCTCCGGGCTTCGGACCGCCGCAAGCATCGTCGCCTTCGTCTACGTGCTCGGATTCATCGGTTTGATCTTCGCGCCGGAAACGAAAGGGAAGCCGCTGCCGGAGTAGCGCCGTCGACGGCCGGCAGTAGACCGAATTACAGGAGGAATTGTCATGGCATTGAGATTGAACAGGCGCGAATTGTTCACCGCGGGAGCGGCCAGTGCGGTTGCTCTTGCTATTCCTGCGTCATCACAAACCGCGCGAGGTGCGCTGCAGGAATCGAATCGCAAAATGCACCTCGGAATCGTCACCTACAACATCGCGAAGGATTGGGACCTCGATACGATTCTGAAGATTTGCAAAGAAGCGGGAATCGAGGGCGTGGAGTTCCGTACGACCCATGCGCACGGCGTCGAGCCGGCATTGGACGCGTCGAAGCGCGCGGAGGTGCGGAAAAAGTGCACAGATGCCGGCTTGATTCAGACGAGTCTGGGCTCCGTCTGCGAATTCCAATCCGAAGACCCGAACACAGTCAAAAAGAACATCGAGACGTGCAGGGATTTCATTCTGCTGGCGAAGGACATCGGCGCGCGAGGCGTCAAGGTTCGTCCCAACGGCCTGCCCAAAGACCCCTCGATTCCTCTAGACAAGACGCTGGAGCAGATCGGCAGGGCCCTGGCGGAGTGCGGCCGGTTTGGCGCGGACAACGGAGTAGAGATATGGCTGGAGGTCCACGGCGGAATAACGCAGCTTGTGCCGAATTCCCGCAAGATTATGGATGCATGCGGTCACAAGAACGTCGGCGTGACCTGGAACTCCAACAACACCGATGTCGTGAACGGCTCGGTTAAAGAGAACTTCGAATTGATTCGCCCGTGGATTCGCTGCTGCCACATTACCGAGCTATGGAGCGGCTACCCTTACCGCGAGCTGTTCAGCCTGTTGAATCAGACCGGCTACGACCGATTCACGCTTTGCGAGGTCGGCACGTCCATCAAGCCTGAGGACGGCGCAGCATTTCTAAAGTGCTATCGAGGATTCTGGAAGGAGCTGAACCGATGATTCAACACATATCCAGTCGCCGCGACCTATTGCGGGCGGCTGCTCTGGCTGCTACAGCCACGCTTATTGGCGCACCGTCGGGCGCAACCGACCCGCCGAAACGCGCGGGCAAATCCCGGCTCAGGCTCTCGCTAGCCGCCTACTCGTATCGCGACTATCTACAGAATAAGCGCGAGCCGCATATGACCCTGCCCGAATTCGTGGACCGCTGCGCCCAGTATCCGTTGGACGCGGTGGAGCTGACAGAATACTACTTCCCTCGGCCGCTCACGAACGAGTTTCTCATGCAGCTCAAGCGCCAGTGCTATATCAATGGCCTGGACATCTCAGGCTCGCCCATGCACAACACGTACACGGTTCCGGCCGGCCCGCTGCGTGAAAAGGAGATAGCAGAGACGAAGAAATGGGTCGATGTCTGCTCCGCGCTCGGCGTGCCCGCCATCCGCGTCTTCACGGGAAGCGCGCAGCCGGGCCAGTCGCTTCAGGACGCACAGAAGCAGGCGATAGAGACTCTGGAAGAGGCGTGCGAGTACGCGGGCAGCAAGGGCGTGCTGTTGGCGGTCGAGAATCACGGCGGAATCGTCGCGGAGGCGGATAGCCTGCTGACGATTGTGAAGGGCGTAAAGTCCGAGTGGTGCGGAATCAATCTGGACACCGGCAACTTCCGTACGGAGGACCCCTACGGCGACCTCGCCAAGTGCGCGCCCTATGCGGTGACCTGCCAGGTAAAGACGGAGATACAGCCGAAAGGACAGCCGAAGCGGGAAGCCGATCTAAAAAGGGAGGTACAAATCCTGAAGGACTCCGGATACCGGGGTTATATCACGCTGGAATACGAAGCGGCGGAAGAGCCGCTCACGGCCGTCCCGCGCTATCTGGAACAACTGCACGCCCTACTCTAAACCGTCCGCACGTTGAGTCGCCGATTCGGCACTTGCCGCCTCACCCGCTTCTCCAGCATTCAACATTTCGGCAAGATTGATACTAAGACCGGGGAACAATTGTGGCTGAAACAGTTCGCCAGGCGCGATGGAGGAGACCCGAACATAGCCCTGCGGTAATGCCTTGTACTCTTCGATGAACAGCAACTGTGATACCAGCCAGAGCCATTCTACGCCGTTGTCAAAATAAACGTCAAATTTATGTGTGCGGTCCCGAGCATCGTCCGAAGAGGTGACCTCCACGACAAGCGTCGGCGCCCCGTGTATCTTGCCGTCGAGAGGACCTATCTGATTGAGCTTGCCGGCGGCGAGGAATCCCAGGTCCGGAATGAGCACCCGGCCGTCCGGCAGGTACACGTCTACCTCACGGAATACGCGGCCCAGCTTTTGAGCGCGGACGGACCTTTTGAGCGTAGACGTTAGCTCGTCGATAATATCCTGATGCGTAATCGTTGGCGAGGGCACTAGGATAAGCTCTCCTTCCTCGAACTCGTAGTTCGGCGGACCTTCCGGCAGAGCGTTGAATTCCTCGATTGTAAGCCGGCGTGTTGCAGATATCGTCAATTGTCTCGCCTCCTATCGTACTCATTGTATCGCTCCAGGCGAAGTTTGTCAAAGCAAGCATGCAGCGCTGCGACGAAACCGCTGTACCGCGGCATCAGGAACCTAATTGCCAAGTCTAAACGACATCATAGAGGATATGGGGGAGACAGGACGCCGCCTCGCGCAGATAGGCGCGAGCGACGGCGCGGCGGGAAATATTTCGGCGTTCATTGGGCGCGAAGAGCTTGAACCGGTGGCTGCGTCGTTGTTTCCCAAAAAGGAGACCTACGAAGCTCCCCACAGCGGTCCCGACCTAGCACGATGCGTTTTCGTCGTTACCGGGTCCGGTCGGAGACTGCGCGAGATTGGGGGCGACCCGCCGGCAAATCTCGCTCTCGTCACGTTTGACGAGAGCGGAACTGCGGCCACGCTCCACACGTCGGACCGGCGGCGGTTCGAGCGGCTCACCGTAGAGTTCAACTCCCACCTTGCCGTGCACCACGACCACATCCGGCGAAGCAGCCTCCCATTCCACGCAATCATCCACGCACAGCCGCTCAATTTAACCTATCTGAGCCACATCGCCGCGTATCGTGATCCGCTCTATCTGAGCCGCCGCATCCTGCGATGGGAGCCGGAATCCATCTACTACCTACGCGAAGGCGTGGGCGTGGTTCTGTTTCACGTGCCTGCCTCAGATGCGCTGGAGCGGGCAAATTTCGAAGCGATGAAGTCACATCACGTGGTGGTCTGGGCGAAGCATGGAGTCATGGCCCGCTCGGAGCTTTCGGTTAAGCGCGCGTGCGATCTGATAGAGTATGCGGAAGTGGGTGCGAGATTCGAGCGTATCAACCTCGCCGCCGGGAACATTGCGGAGGGGCTGGACGAAGCGGAAATCTATCAGATATGCGATGCGTTTGACGTACAGCAGGACATTTTCTGACAATCGGAATGTGCCGCTGCGCGTACGGCGAGCTTGCCGTACACGCGGCACTGCTAAAGCAAGCAGATCGTAACAGTTGAGCAGCCGGCCCGCGTCCGCAATGAGTAAGCCGCATATCCGTCCACAATAGTTTCCAACGTGCTTGACAGTCTCAGCCAAACGGCGTATAGTGGCTATGCAAGACCTTGTGATCATCGATTTCCTTCGCGTTTCCGTTGTTCCAAGGAGAATCTGAATGCAAATGGTACGGTTTGCCCCCCCCCGCAATTTAGCAGGTTCGCTTCCCTTCGCCGCCCTTTTTAGCGCGCTCTGCTTCGCCCTCCTCGCCCTCGCTCCCTCCGCTTGCCTCGCCGGCCACTATGGCTTCCCAACCTATTCCGGCGGCGCTGCTTCGTCGAGTCCCAACGGCAGTTCCAGCAGCTTCGGCCTCGACGGCAACAACTTCTGGAGCGGAGGAGCCTCGGCCACATCTTATACCGGTTGCAGCGCCGACGCTGCCGGACCGATTACGGCCACTTTTACGTGGATACAGGATGGGGAGGGAGATGACCCTCCGGCGCAGGTCATCATTCGAGAAGAGTGTATAGCCTCATGGAACGGATACGGCATGTCTCCGCCTTCCGGCACCGCGAATAACGGCCTGGGGTTCGAGCAGGTTTCGAGCAGTACGTACAATTCCGCGTCCGGCAGCTCAACCGGAATTCGATACTCTGTAGTTTCGGGAGGCCGGACTATACCTGTTACTTGCTCGCCCTCCTCCCACGTTACAGGCTCCGGCGCGCAGATAACGGCATCGATCAACTACAAGGCAAGCACGGACGT
>JBBROJ010000015.1:0-57265 GCA_038229495.1 Chthonomonadales bacterium | reverse complement strand
GCCCCTTGAAAGCGAAGACGGCAATAGTGTTATCGCCGTCTTTATTATAGGACGCTCCATCGATTCGGTCAATGGCTGGCGCAATGGTGTAACTGCCCAGTAGCCGACCCTCGCGCGTCAGTCGAAATTGCCTCGCTCACCAGGGCCAGTCCGCACAATGAAACAAATAGAAACAAATAATGCTTGCCAACGACGAGTCGGCCTGATATAATAGTAGCTGTGCCTCGACCATGAGGCAGTGTATGGCGACTGAAAGAGTTGGAGTTCCCGCTGGATGTGCCTCCCCGACGCTGATTTATCCGTGCCGGCTCGTGCCCTACCGAGCGTCTCGTTCTCTCCCCCACGCCTCAATACACGCCAACCAAGAAAGACAATCGGAAAGGATTCATCATGACAACCGGAACGGTTAAGTGGTTTAATGCCACCAAGGGCTTCGGCTTCATCTCTCCTGAGAGCGGTGAAGACGTGTTCGTTCACTTCAGCGCCATCCAGACGAGCGGATACCGCGAGCTCTCCGAGGGCCAGAAGGTCTCCTTCGACGTCGAAAACGACCCGAAGGGCAAGGGCCTTCGCGCCGCGAACGTCAACGTTCTCTAAAGGCGGCCGGATCGGCCGGATCACCCGGCGGCTGCGACCTGAAGAGCTCTGCACGATAATCGCTGCGCCCGGTATCTCCTCATCGAGAGGCCGGGCGCTCGATTCATTTTCGACCCAGTTTTGCTGTCCCGTAGATCTGCCCATAGAATTTGTTGAATTAGCCGTCGGATCGTAGGAGGAGCTAACTATGGATTCCAGGGATTTCACAAATTCCAGAGATATCAAAGATTCCAGCAGTAACAGGCAGGACGACGGCAAATGCAAGGGAGTCACCCGGCGGTCGTTTCTGGCTGACACCGGCATGGGGTTTACGGGGATGGCTCTCGGCGCGATGCTGTTTAAGGACGGCGCGGCGGAAGCGGCCACTCTCCCTGCCCCTCTCCCCGCCACTTTACCCTCCACTTTCCCCGCCACCGGCGCTAGTGGCAGCGGGCGAGGAGAGAGTCGGCAGCCGCACTTTCAGCCGAAAGCAAAATCGGTCATCTGGATATTCCTCTGCGGCGGCGTGAGCCATCTCGAAAGTTTCGATCCCAAACCCGAGCTTAACAAATATGCCGGGAAGTCCATTGAGGACACTCCGTTCAAAGATGTTCTCGACCCCAAGCGTGTGAACGCGAATATTGTCGGCGGCAACCCGGCGCACGGCAACCGCAAGACGATCATGGCGCTCCAGTCAGGCTACAAAGCGTATGGGCAGAGCGGTCTCGTGGTGGGCGATTGGTTCAAGCACGTCGGCGAGTGCGCCGATGATCTGGCGGTCGTGCGTTCATTGTGGACGCTGGACAACGATCACGGCGCGCAGCTGACGTTCCAGACCGGTCGGCACGTGCGCGAGGGGGCTCATCCGACCGTCGGCTCCTGGGTCTGCTACGGCCTGGGTTCCATGAACGATAATTTGCCGGAGTACGTGGTGCTCGGAGAACCGACCGGCGACTGCTGCGGCGGCGCATGGACACACGGCGCGGCATATCTCGGTCCCCAGTATGCGGGCGTGCGCTTGAAGGTAGACCCGAACCGGCCACTGCCGTTTATCAAGCCCGCGCCAGGCGCAATGTCGCCGGAGGAGCAGGCGGAGAGCTTTAGCCTGCTCGGCAAGCTCAACCATTTGGCCGGCATCGACTACCCGGACGACAAGGAGCTTCGCGCAAGAATCAAGTCCTATGAGCTGGCGTTTCAGATGCAGACCGCTGTACCCGAGACACTACAGCTAGACCGCGAAGCCGAGTACACCCGCGCAATGTACGGCATGGACCGCCCGGAGACACAGGGATTCGGCGAGCTCTGCCTGGCCGCCCGCAGAATGGTCGAGCGCGGCGTTCGATTCGTGCAAATCTTCCATGGGGGCGGCGGCGGCGGAGCGTGGGATGCCCACTCGGAAATCAAATCCAACCACGGCACGCTGGCTCAGCAGGTGGACAAGCCGATTGCGGGCCTTCTAAAGGACCTGAAGCAGCGCGGCATGCTGGACGACACGCTCGTGGTGTTCGGCACGGAGTTCGGTCGCACGCCGGGGGCCGAAGGTTCAGGCCGCGACCATCATCCGCAGGGGTTCTGCGCGTGGCTTGCCGGCGGCGGAATCAAAGGCGGCGTGGCGCACGGAAAGACCGATGAGCTGGGCTTCCACGCCGTCGAGGATCGCCACTATATCACGGATATTCACGCGACTGTTCTCCGCCAGCTCGGTCTGGATTCCCATCGCCTGGAGGTCCCGGGCCGCAAGCGCCTCGCCATCGATCATGGCGCGCCCATCGACGGGATTATCGGATAGGCTGGACTGCAAATCTTCCAATCAGATGTGAAAGAATCCAAATGCGAATGGTGACGCCAAAACCGAAGACAATCGACAGGTCTCGTAAGCAGCGAAACGGTCTGCCTGTCCGTCACGATTCCGTCCTCGGCAATTATTTGGTGAAGGATAAAAGACGCATTTGGGACTATATCTCCGCTAACCCGGACATCGAATCAATATTGCAGGCGGCTCCGATACACATTAGGGCGGTCTTCGGGGCAGACGTGCGGTTGACGCTGGAATCAGTTGTTGATCCTGAGGGCGCTTCGGAGAACGCTGAACTATGGATTATGGTCGGCTGCCGGGATGACGTGGACGTGGACCAGGCCCTTCGGAGGCTTCGCAGTCTGGACAATGAGTGGACTGCTCAACTTCCATGGCCACTGCGCGGTAAGGTCAACGTTGACGTGGAGTTCGTCTGAATGGCATTCGATTGGTCTTCCTATCTTGAGGTTGCGCGGCATCTAACCGACCGGGCGGATGAAGCATCGCTATGGTCCGCTGTTAGCCGCGCGTACTATGCCGCCTTCGGAACGGCAGCCCAATCTCTTTCCGCAGACGGGCACGTCGTTCCGCTCGACGGTTCCGCGCACGAATATGTTTGGTCCGTTTATCGAGCCGCGGATAACGGACCTCTTTACTACATTGGGCAGGATGGCGTCCGTTCGCGCAGGCGCCGCCGTAGCGTGGATTACGATCCGACCGTGTCAATATCGCCCCTTGATGCTCAAAAGTCACTGAGAGAAGCGCAGAGCACAGTCGACGCGATTCATCGTCATGCGGCCCCGATTCCGCGCGAAGGCTCAACGGAATCGCCGTAGACATTCAGACGTCAGCGCGGCATGCTGGACGACACGCTCATAGTGTTCTGCACGGAGTTCGGTCGTAAGCCGTCAATAAGTATCAGCTTCTACAAATTATTCCGTCACCAATCCTCCCGCGCCACGTTATGAACAGTGACTGCTTACACGCAGCTTTTCATAGAGGCCGCGGCGAGCGCCGCGGCCTCACCCTGCTCCCAGGCAGCGGAGCTAACCGCTCCGGCCTCGAAATGCCCTTGCAACGGCGCGAACCCATTTAGCGCAGATATCGATTCCGGCGCAACCTGCATATGCGGCTCAATTATTGTGAACAAAGACTCTCGCCGCTCGTCTGATTGAGTTGGAGCGCGTTCACCGCGCAGGAATTTTCGTTCGCCATCCGCAGAATGGTTGTAACAATCATCCGCGATCGCGGTTCTCATTCGTTGGTACGTTCGCAAAGAGCGCGACTCACTGCTAATCGTAAATGAGCCCGGCTTATGAGCCTGACGAGAGCTATTCTTGCCTTAGCCCTTCTTTCCTTCGTTTTACTCGCGGCAGCCGGCCAGACCGGCCGCCGTCCGGGCCGCCCGCCAGCGCGCCCGCCAGGCAGCCATGCTAATCTCCCTTTGACGCAGCCTCCCGCTGTACCCGAAAAGCCGGAATTCCTTCGGGACGTTTCCCCGATACTGGACCGAACCGGATGTTCGACGGCGGAGTGCCACGGCAAGTTCGGCGGACGAGGCGGATTCCAGCTCTCTCTGCTAACGCTCAGCCCCGAAGACGACTACGAGCCAATTATCTACGGGGGCAGGGGCCGGCGCATCAACTTCGCGATCCCAGAGAAGAGTCTTTTCCTGCTCAAAGCGACCGGCGCGGTCGCGCATCCGGGTGGCCAGCGTTTCAAGACGATGTCGCCGGAGTGGCGGACTATCGTGCGGTGGCTTCGTAATGGCGCGCCCTTCGACGACAAAGACCCGCGCCTCTCCTCGTTCAGTATCAAGCCTGAAAAGGTGACTCTGACGAAAGCTGGAGCGCCGATTCAACTCCGCGCCCTGGCTGTCTATACGGACGGAAGCACCCGCGACGTGACTTCGCAAACGGTCTTTTCCTCCACGAACGACGCCGTGCTCAAGGTAACGCGTGACGGCGTGGTGACTGGCCGCCAGTGGGGGGGAGGGGCGGTCCTCGCCCGTTACCTCGGCGCCATTGGGGCATCCTTCCTTACCCTCCCGCAGGTCCGCAAGGGTCCCTACCCTTCGCTGCCGGCCGCTAACTTGATAGACCGATTCGTGTTCGACAACCTCAAGCGACTTAACGTCCTCCCTTCGACATTCAGCACGGACGAAGAGTACCTGCGCCGTGTAACGCTCGATACGCTGGGCCGCCTGCCCACGCCCGCGGAAGTCGCCTCTTTCCTTAGCGATCACGCCGCGGATAAGCGCCAGAAACTGGTGGACGCCCTGCTGGAAAAGCCCGAGTTTGTGGATTATCGCACGCTCCGCCTCTGCGACCTGCTGCGCGTAAATCCTCGAAAGTTCGGCAATGGAAACGGCGCCCTCTCCGACCGGGCGGCGACCCTCTTCTATGAGTGGATTTGGAAAAGCGTCGATTCGAACAAGCCGTGGGACCAGTTCGTGCGCGAAATCGTAACGGCGCAGGGCAGCGCCTACCAGAACGGACCGGCCAACTTCTATCGCGTCGAACGGACCGCCAACGACCGCATGGAGAACATTGGGCAGGCGTTTCTCGGAGTCCGAATGTCGTGCGCGCGCTGCCACAAGCACCCGTTCGATCGCTGGACAACGGACGATTACTGGAATTTTGCCGCCCTGACGGGCAAGGTGCTAGAGCGCCGAGGACGGCTGCTTGACGAGGTGGTCATCACTCATGCGAACAAAACGGAGATTCGCAACCAGTCTGTGAACGGCAAGAATCGCGGCAAGGTTGCGCCGCCGACATACCTGGGTGAAAAGGAGCCCGCCGCCGAATCTGTCGACATGGTAGATGGTCTCGCGGACTGGATGACAAATCCTAAGAATCGCTTCTTCGCGCGCGCTACCGTCAACAGGCTTTGGTCTTTTTACTTCGCAAAGGGAATAATCAATCCGGTGGACGACATGCGGGCGACCACGCCGGAGTCCGTACCGGGCCTACTGGACGCGCTTGCCGGCGAACTTGCGCAGAATCGATATGATATCAAGCATGTTATCAGGCTCATTTTGACATCGCGGACCTATCAGCTTTCCGCCGTGCCAAACGAATCGAATCGGAAGGACGACATGTTCTTCTCTCACTACGTGCCGAAGCCGATGCCCGCGCCGGCCCTGCTGGACATGATAAATCAGGCGGCGGGCGCGGCCGAGACGTTTGGCTCGTTTCCCGAGCGAAGCCGCGCGATTCAGGCATCGCTTCCGCCCAGCTCGCAGTTCTTGAATGCGTTCGGGCAGTCCCACCGGGATTTCCTGGCGGACATCGATCCCAGGCTGGAGCCGAATCTCGTGCAGACTCTCCTTATGATCAACTCGCCCTATATCGAGGGCAAGATTCGTTCGGGCAAGGCGACCGCGGAGGTTGTGAAGCAGGCGCAGACCGATGAGGACGTCGTGAAGACGCTGTATCTGCGCACTTTCTGCCGCGAGCCGAAACAGGACGAGATGGCAAAGGCTCTGGGGCTGTTAAAATCGGAGCCGAATCGCAAGGAGGCCGCACAGGACATGCTCTGGGCGCTTCTCAGCGCGCGCGAGTTCTATTTCAACCATTAGGAACACAAGAAAAGTATTCAGGTTTTCTGGTCCTGAATACCAAATACCTGAACACCTTCTGCAACGGGAGATCAACATGGACTATAACTGGCTGAGCGACTGCGAGAAGTTCCACCGCCGCGACGTGCTGAAGGTGGGGATGCTGAGCATGCTGGGGCTGACTCTGCCGAAATATTATGCGCTCGCGGACGCGGCCAAAGCCGACAAGGGCGCAAAGGCGAGCCAGACTACGGGCACGGCAGATTCCGCGATTCTGATCTGGCTTGCAGGCGGACCGAGTCATCTCGATACCTGGGACCTGAAGCCGGACGCGCCTATCGAAATCCGCGGCAGCTTCCAGCCCGTAGAAACCAATGTCGCCGGAATCCGAATCTCCGAGCATCTCCCCAGCGTCGCGAAGCAGATGGACAAGCTTTGCCTGGTCCGCAGCGTGACCAGCCCGACCGGCGCGCATGAGATCGGCACGCACTACATGCTAACAGGCTTTCTGCCGCTGCCCGGATTCGCGGTGCCGAGCTATGGAGCCGTGGCATCCCACCTTCTCGGGCCGCGCAGCGCCCTGCCGCCCTATATCTCCGTTCAGCAGCCGCTGGACGAAATGGGAGCGGGCTTTCTGGGCGCGGCGCTGAATCCGTTCTCGCCCGGCTCGGATCCCGCCAACCCGAACTTTCGCGTCCGCGATCTCGATACGCCTAGCGGCATGACGGTTGAGAAGCTGGATCGCCGCCGCGCGCTTCGCGAGGTCGTGGACTCGGCATTCAAGGCGCACGAAAAGGGGAGCGACAGGGCCCGCGCCGTCGACTCGTTCTATAATCGCGCCTATACGCTGCTCTCCTCGAGCGAGGCGCGTGGCGCATTCGACCTCAAGCAGGAAAAAGACCCGGTGCGGGATGCCTACGGGCGGCACACTTTTGGACAGAGCCTTCTCCTTTCGCGCCGCCTGATCGAGGCGGGGGTCCGGTTTACCACGGTCACGCTGGGCGGTTGGGACAACCATAACAACATCTTCAACGTGCTCTCCGGCGGACTGCTTCCCCGGTTCGACAGGTCCTTCGCGGCCTTCCTCGACGACATGGGCCAGCGCGGCCTGCTGAAGCGCACGCTTGTCATCGTCATGGGTGAGTTCGGGCGAACGCCCATCATCAACAAGGACGGCGGGCGCGACCACTACCCGCGTGTCTTTTCCATGGCGCTGGCAGGAGGCGGGATTACGGGCGGTACGGTCGTTGGCGGCTCGGACGCGCGCGGCATGGAGCCCTCCTCCGACCCGGTGAAGCCCGAAGACATCGCGGCAACCATTTATCAGTGCCTCGGCATCGACTACTCGCAGTCCATCTCTTCCCCCGAAGGCGTCCGCATCACGCTATCGCGCGGCGGGAATCCTATTCGCAAAGCGCTCGCTTAGCGGCGATTGAACCACGGGGAACACGGGGACACGGGGAAGGCTCTGATGGAAAATCGGGAACTGGTTATCTGTGGGGAGGATCTCATAGGTAAAGTTCTCGATTGTGCGACAGAGGTTCATCGAAGGCTTGGTCCCGGCCTGTTGGAGAGCGTTTATGAACTCGCGCTTTTGATGGAGCTTGTCGAGGCGGGAATTGGCGCGAATCCGCAAATCGAGATTCCGGTATTCTATCGCGGGCAATATCTCGGCATCGGTTTTCGGGCGGATATTGTCGTTGAGGAATGTCTTTTGTTAGAGTTGAAAGCGGTCGATTCACTCAATCCCGTGCATCAGGCACAGATTATCACCTATCTTAAGCTCCTCGGGTTCAAGCGGGGTTACATACTTAACTTCAATTGCCGGCTCATGAAGGAAGGTATCAAACGTGTCTCGATTTAGATTTCCCGCCCTTCCCTGTGTCCCCCGTGCTCCCCGTGGTTTAATCCCTTGCTTGCTCCTCCTCTGTGCCTCCTTGTCTCATGCGAAGCCGGTGGTTCGTGCTTCTCTGCCTGCTGTCACCGCGCTTGCCTTCAGCCCGGACGGTAAGAAGCTGGCAGTCGGGACGTACGGCCAGGTCGTCCTGTACGACGCTTCTGCTTCTGGTTCTACCACTTCTTCCTCTTCTAACAATTCTATGTGGCAGTCTGCCGCGACATTCAGTAAAGTCGAGGACGCGGTCCGTTCGCTCGCATTCCATCCGGACAGCCATTTGCTCGCCATTGGCAGCGGGCAGCCGGGCGAAAGCGGCTTGGTGGCGCTCTGGGACACGGCCGGGGTGAAACCTGTGGCGACGGTCCCGGCTCAAAAAGATACTATTGAGTCACTGTCATTCCGCAGAGACGGTGGCGCGCTCCTGCTTGGCGCGAACGATAACAAAGCATGCTTCAACTCCCTAACCGCAAGCGATCGAACCATTCTCGACGAGCACAACGGGCGCGTGCAGGCCGTAGCCTTTTCTCCGCGCGACAACTGGGTGTTCGTGACCGGCGGACTGGACAAAATCGTGAAGGTGTGGGATGAAAAGACGCGCAAAGTGGTCGTAAACTTCGACCAGGCGGAGGGCGGAATCACAGGTCTCGCGTTCCTGCCGAACGGGAATCAGTTCGTCGGCAGCAGTCTCGACGGCCGTCTTTACTGGTGGCAGGTCTACTACAACGAGCGACAGAAAAGCTACGGCGGAAACCGCGTGCGCCAGCAGCAGGCGCACGAAGGCGGAGTAAACAGCCTCTGTATATCCGCCGACGGCAAGCGGCTTGCGACGGGCGGCGAGGACCACGCTGTCTGCGTATGGGACGCGCAGAGCGGCCGGCAGCTTGCCGCGCTGAAGGATGCGCTCCAGCCCATTTATGCGGTCGCGCTCAGCCCCGACGGCAAGATAGCGGCGGGCGCGGGGCGCGAGGGAATAGTCTACATATGGGACGTGGAAAAGAGAGTTCTCGTCCAAACAATCACGCCTCCGCCGCTCCCGGCCCCAAAACCTCCCGCTAAACCGAAAGGCAAGAGATGAACCACGAAGATCAGAGACGATTAAACCACGGGGGACACGGGGCACACGGGGTAGAATTTTCCCGACGTTCCCCGTGCTCCCCGTGGTTTATTGTCCTTCTGTTTTCTGTTTCAGTTACTGTTTCAGCGGGGGCACAGTCGCCGAAGATAAGCACGCTTTTTCCCATCGGGGGGAAGGCGGGATCAACGGTCGAGGTGGAGGTGCGCGGCTCGAGTCTTTCCGGCGCGGATAAGCTAATTGTAAGCGGACCCGGCGTTAGCGGGACGGTGCAGCCGGGCGGCGCGAAGGTGGACGAGAAGTTCAAGTCGCTCTTTCAATCGAAGTGCTCATCCTGCCACGAGCTTCGCTCGCCCGCCAACCGCAGCATGACGCCCGCCCAGTGGGCCGCGACTGTCGACCGGATGGTGCGAGTGAGGAACGCGCCGCTTTCAGCGGCTGAGGCGGCGAGCGTGACGCAGTATCTTCAGGGAATGGCTCGCGCGGGCCGCGTCACAGCCCTGGTGCAGATTGCTCAGGACGCGCAGCCGGGCTTGGTCGAGATAAGAGTCGGCACGCCGCGCGGCGTCTCCACGGCCTGCCTGTTCGAGATTGGCCAGCTGCCCGAAGTGATGGGGCAGAACGGAGCTCGCGAATCGGCGCAGGCAATCAAGCTTCCGTGCGTCGCCAACGGCACGCTTGCAGTGAATGCGGAGCGGCACTACTACCGCTTCGAGGCCCAAAAGGGACGGCGGCTGGTGTTTAACCTAAAGGGATTCCGCTACGACGAGCGGACGCAGCTTTTTTTCAACCCCAATCTTCGGCTATATGATGCGAAAGGGGCCGAGATCGCGGAGAGCCACGGCTATTACGATCTGGATCCGCTGATCGATTGGACCTGCCCGGCGGACGGCGACTATACGCTGGAGGTGCGTGATCTGCTTGGGCGCGGCAACCCAGGCAGCGTCTACCGGCTGCTGATGGGCCCCGCCCCCTACGATACTGTGATGTATCCGCCCGCAATTCAACAGAAGAAGAAGGCGAGCGTGGCAATAGAGGGCAAAAACCTGCCCGGTCCGAGCCCCGCGCGCTGCAATGTGGACGAGCAAAGCGAACTTGGAATCGCGAAGGTGAATACGCCCGCCGGTCCTCAAAGCATCTATGTGACAGCCTATCCCGTGGTTACCGAAGAGGCGGCGGGCAAGTCGCCTGTAAAGCTGCCCGCCGGCCTGTGCGGACGAATTGCCGCAGCCGGCGAGGAGGACAGTTTCGCGCTTCTGGGAACCGGCGATACGTATGAGTTCGAGCTTGCCGGTCCCCTGCTCGGCTCTCCGACCGCGCCTTCGGCCCAGATTCTAAATGCGAAGGGCGCGGCTATTGCGCGCGTCCGGGGAGAGGGGCGCATGACCGCGAAGCTGGAGGCGGGCCAGACCTATACCCTCCGGGTGCAGAACACGAACGGCCTGGGCGGACCGGAATACGTATACTTCGTGGAGGCGCGGCCTGTCCGTCCGGGTATCGCGTGCGCCGCACGGCCTGACGCAATCACGGTGAAGCCGGGCATGACTACCGCCGTTGAGATTGAGGTTACGCGGCGTGAAGGCGTTGAGGGCGATATCCGCGTCACTGCCGAGGACCTGCCCGCCGGAGTTACCGCCGCGCCGACCGTAATCCAGCCGGATCGCCAGAGCGGTTGGATACTGCTTACGGCCGCCCCGAATGCCGCGACCTGCGACCGGCCCATACGATTCGTCGTCACCGCGCGCGGCCAATCCGGCGAAACGACGGTGCGCGCCGTCCCGCAAGAGACCTACCTTATGAACAACAGCCCGCGCTACATGAATCGCGTGGAGTGCGTGCTGGCGGTGCGCGGCGAGCCGGACTTCACGGCGGAGCTGGCGTCGCCGGGGCCGCTAAAAGTGCATCCGGCAAAAGCGGTGCCGGTGAAGGTTCGAATCAAGCGAAGAGAGGGCTTCCAGGGACCGGTCACCGTTCGCATAAGCGGGTTGCCGAACGGATGGACCGCGGGACCGGAGACCGCCGGGCCCGGCAAGACCGAGGTGACGCTTCAAGTGCGCCCGGATGGGGGCAACAAGAATGGTTTCTTGAACCGCGATCCCAGGTTCACGCCCATAACCGTCGTGGTCGAAGCAATCGTGGATGAATACCCGTTCGTCGCGGGAACGGCGGTCGTTCAGAAGGCGGATAAAATCGAGGAAGAGAAGGACAACCGTCGCTGAACCATCACTTCTCCGCTACTGTCACCGGCTCGCCCTTCCAGAATCGCTCCACGCGCGGCCACAGGCTGGCGCGGGAGGCGGGAGGGAGATGGCGGACGAACTCCTTGCCGTAACCCTTCGAAATGAGCCTCTTGTCCAGAATACACACGATTCCGCGGTCGGTCTGGGTGCGGATGAGGCGGCCAAAACCCTGCTTGAGGCGAATCTGCGCCTGCGGCACGCTGAACTCGCTGAACCAGTCGCCTCCGGCTGCGGTAATCGCCTCGGTTCGGGCGCGCGTGATGGGCGAATCGGGGACCGCGAAGGGCAGCCGGTCGATGATGACGCAGGAGAGCGCATCCCCCTGCACGTCCACGCCCTCCCAGAACGTCTGCGTGCCGAAGAGGCAGCCGTCCCCGCTTTCCCGAAACGCCTCCAGCAGCCGCGAAGGAGGCATGTCGCCTTGCCGGAACAGAGGAAAGGGCAGCCGGTCAGAAAGCAGATCGTACACTTCGTTCAGCATGCGCCGCGACGTGAAGAGCAGGAACGCCCGCCCGTCCGACAGCGTGACGATTCGCTCGATCTCTTTTGCAATCGCGTCGGTATAGGCCGGCATGGACTGCTTCGGCGGCTCGGGAAGGTGTCCGGGTACGTAGAGGAGCGCCTGCTGCTTGAAATCGAACGGCGATCCGACGACGCGCTCGACCGCTGGTTCCGGCACGCGGAGCCGCGCCCGCAGGTAGGAGAATCCGCCTGAGTTTGCGAGCGTTGCCGAAGTCATAACGACCGATTCAACGCTCTCCCAGAGCATCTCTTCCAGCAGCTTGCCCACCTGAATCGGCGTATAGTGTAGCGTGGTGCGCGGCTCCGTCTTCGCCTTCCCGCGCGTGCGGAATTCGCCGCGCTCGCCCCAACGGATGTAGTCCGGCTCCACGTGAAACATGAGCGTATTCAGCTCATCACGAATCCGCGCCGCCATCCGCGAGAGGCCCTGGAGCCGCTCCTTGACCCCCGAATCGGCCTCCTTGGCCCTTTCCAGAAGCTCCTTGCTCACCTCATCGAGCGTCGTGCAGAGCCGCCCAGTAATCTCCTTCGCCTGCTCTTCACCGGTTGAATCCAGCGCATCTTTGAAGAAGAACTCCTGGCGGTCGTGCCGGAACGTGCCGAACAGGGCGTCGTTCAGGTGGTCCAACGCCGAAAGGCGCTCCGTCGTGATATCGATTCCCTTGGTGCGCCGCACCCGCTCAGCGAATCGCGGAATGCGCCCGTTGCCAATCTCCAGCCCGAAAGCCTTGGTCGCCACATCCTCAACATGGTGCGCTTCGTCGAACACCACGAAATCGTAGTTCGGGAGGATGCTGCTCTCAGGGTCGGCGCGCCGCAGCATGAGGTCGCTGAGAAAAAGCGCATGATTCACGACGATAATGTTCGCGTCTCCCGCCGAGCGCCGCATATTGTAGTAGAAGCACCGGTCGAAGTGGTGGCAGTCCTTGGAGCGGCAGGTGTCCTGATTCGCGGCGACTTCGTACCAGGCGGAATAGACGAACGGCAGTTCCGCGACATCGCCCGTGTCCGATTTCCGCGCCCACCGCTTCAGCTCGCGAAATAGCGGGTCGGTCGAATGGAAGAGATCCGCCTCCGCCGCGTCCAGGTCCTGCAGGCAGAGATAGTTTCCGCGGCCCTTCATGGCGACGGCCTTGACCTTGACGCCGGGGAAGAGCGAAGTGACGAGAGGGATGTCCTTCTCCAGAAGCTGCGCCTGAAGGTTGAGGGTGTGCGTGGAGATGACGGTGACCTTGCCGCGCGCCGCCGCCCGCATGACCGGAATCAGATAGGCCAGCGACTTCCCGACGCCGGTGCCCGCCTCGATGAGGCCGGGCTGCTCGGTGTTGAACGCCTCTTCCACGGCGTGGCACGCGTCCGCCTGCTCCTGCCTGAACTGGTACTGCGTGAGGAGCTTCGACTTGGCGAGGCGTCCGCCCGGCTTCAGAATTTCGTCGATAGTGGGTGTGGGTTTGCGAGCGGCCATAGTGGTTGTGGGTTCAGGCTGATAGTAGAAGTACGTACAGCCTATTATACGCCTAATATGCACCTATGGATACACAGGCAGGCGGCCAAATGACCGGGTGCAGGGGCCGCGAACGCATCCGATCAAACTGGCCACTTTTTGGGGTCTTTTGCGCTTTTCATGGTATTTTCATGGTTGCGCATAGCGGGACAATGGAATTCAGCAGCGAAGTAGGAAAGGGCACGACCGTTACCGTGAAGCTTCCGGTCGCCAGCTAAACCAAATTGCGAACCGGCGGCCTGAATGGGAAAGGGCGAGAAGGCAGAATGTGCAGAGCATTAGTTGCAGCTGGCGGAGGGCTGGGGTTCCTGGCGGTTGCGCTGGGGGCGTTCGGCGCGCATGCGTTGAACGAGCACATTCCTGCCGATAGGATGATCACTTACCAGGTTGGCGTGCAGTATCATCTCGCTCACGCGCTGGCGATTCTCCTCGACGCGCTGATGGCGGATAGGCTCAATACCCGCGCGGTCGGCTGGCTTTGGGTCGCCGGAATCGTAATCTTTTCGGGCAGCCTGTACGCGCTGGCGCTGACCGGAATCCGCGTGCTCGGAGCCATTACTCCCATCGGCGGCATCTGCTTTCTGGCAGGCTGGGCGCTGCTGGTCGTGCGCGCCCTCCGTGCCCCCGACTGAGTTGCCAATTCCTCGAACGCCCTGAGCCGGATTATTCATGTGGAGAACGGCGCTACGGTATGCGGCAGAGGTTGCCCCCTACGCGGGCTTCACGAATAATCCGGGCTGAGCTTAGGCTTGATTCCTGCGTCACATCTCATCTATAGTGGCTCCTCCGATGGATTGCTTCTCAGGCTCTTCCCTCCGCTGATGACCTGCTCCGAGGTGATTAACGTCGTCTTAACGAACAGTGTTAAGTTGGGCAACCTGTTGTCGTAGTCGGCCCGGTTTCTGAACAGCCGCAAGCGCTCCCCGCGTTGTCCAATTTGAATCCGTTGATCATCCCGTGAATTCTGGAACGCATCCCAAACAGACTTATGTTCTCCTAAGCCCGGATTTGAGATTGATACTCCCTCCTGCCGTAAGAAACTGCGCGCCGAATGAAAGGCGGCATAGTATGCCCGACTCATCGCTGACCGCTGCGCTGCTTCGTCATCACGAGTCGCGAGCTCCTTGGCCAGCGTTAGATAATCTGCCCAGTCGAACGCCATTAGACGAACTCCAGGCAGAAATTCATCCGGTGCTGCGATCGTAGGGATGCTTGCAGCCACCACTCCGAATCAAATCGATCCAACTGCGCCATCGCCCGCTCAGCGGAACTCTGAATCTGGAACAATCCAAATAGCTGCCTGTCCCCGTCTTCCGGGTCGGCGACGACCTCCAAAGTGACTTGTGCATCCCTTCCGAAACAGTGCTCAATTACGCTGACGGCTTCGGATAAAAGCGGAATTAAAAACGCGTATTCTCGCAGCCAGGCGATCACGTCCAGCTCGCTGCGAAAACTATATATTTCGGACAGTGATATCTGCGAAGGATGGGTCTCTACCTGTATCATAGTCGTTTCCTCCGGTAGCATTATAACATCTCTGACCCGTGATGTCGAAGTCGAGAAGCGCTGCTTTGGTCGCGCTCATCACGAGCCGCATTCTGCCGTCTCACGGAATGGGCGCTGCTGGTCGTGAGGGCAGCCCGCGCTCGCGACTGAGTTGCCGAACCCTCAGCGCGGATGGTATACTTGGTTCACGCTCCATAGGGGCCCGTAGCCTAGCGGTTAAGGCAGTCGGCTCATAACTGATTGATCGTAGGTTCGAATCCTACCGGGCCCATAAGTGATGCAAAACGTGATTTGGCAGCACGATACACAATGATGCAGCAGATTCCCGATAATTGATTTAGGGCAAGCCGATGCGGACGTATACAGCGGTAATCGAGCGGTGCGCAGATACTGGTCTCCTGGTCGGTTATGTTGCAGGATTCCCGGGCGCGCACACTCAGGCGGAATCCCTGGATGAACTCCGAATAAATATGGAAGAAGTTCTCTCCATGCTTCTCGAGGACGGAGAGCCAAATCTGGAAAGGGAATTCGTAGGCGCTCAGATGCTCGCAGTAGCTCGATGAGTTCGCTGCCCTCGCTCAAGACGCGAGAGGCCAAGGCCATTCTGCGGAAGCTTGGATTTGCTGAAGTAAGAATGCGCGAGTCGCATAAACAGTTTCGTTACCCCGACGGACGCGGCATCACCGTACCGTTCCACGTCGGCCGTGGCATCTCCCCTATTGTCCTCCGCAAGATAGCTTCAGATCTCGACATGTCCGTTGAGGATTTTATCGTGGTCAGGTGATTGGGCGGCCACTTCGTTCATATTCAGGCCGGGCGGGGAGAACAGAGTTCTCTCAGCCCGCCCTGTTCTCTAACTGCGCCTACCCAACCGTGCCGGCAGGGTATGGCCAGCTTCTTCATATTTTGAGAGATGGCCGAGCCGCGAAATCTGTTCTTCTATCGTGAATACCGAGTGAAACGGAGGCACTATTGGGGATAATACGGTCGGGAGGTCTATCCATTCCGGCGGCTTGCATGCTGCTGGCAACGGTCACGCAGGACGCACAGGTAGCGCGAGCCGAAGCGGCTCCGCTCAGCCCGATTTCCCGAATCCACTTTGGGCCGGAAGCGGGTCTCTATCTGCCATCTTCCTCGAAGGCTTCAAACCGATTCGGCGACACGTGGTTCTCGATTGGGGTGGGATTCGGGGCGGTCAAGAAGGTGGAAAGACGCGGAAGGATTAGCCCGGATTTCGATCTGTTCTACCAGACGCACAACTCCAACCACGCCTTCTTTCTTCCGGTCGGCGTTTCATACAAGCGCGCTTTTCCACGGTCGGGCCGGCTGGTCCCATTCGTGGGCGCAAGCCTGAATGGAGTGATCACGGATATTCGCTCCGATCAGGATGGCATCCAATCTCGCTACCGGCCGGCATATGGCGGAAGCCTGTTCGCCGGCACGAACTATGGAAGACATGCCTTCTTCGAAGCCCGCTACTTCGCATTCACGCGGGTCCGTTCCATCGACCTCTCGGGCCTGAACCTGAAGGCGGGGTATCGATTCTAACAGCTCGGTACATTTATTGTCTGCTCAGGAGAAAAGTAATGACTGTGATGGAATATCAGGCGAAGAAGATTGAGCGAATCGCGGAAGCGCTGGCGCACTATGTGGCGACCACGCGGGTTGACCGCCTCATGTGGGACGCTCCCGGAGAGGGAGGCGCAAAGGGACGCTCCGTGCTCGATCAGGTCAGCGAGTGCGTGGTTTCGAATGGCCTCTCCGCGGCGCTGCTGCGCGGCGAGACGCCGGATGTGCAGGCTGCCCGGGCCAACGCACCTCAATTCACGGATGCGGAAACGGCAAACTCCCGGCTAATTGACAGCGCAAGAGAGCTGGCGGCGGCCGTTCGGGCGCTCGATGGTTCAGACCTCCATCGGGACTTTCCGTTCTGGCGCGGTCCGGTCCTCGGCGAGGTGTTGATCGAGATGGGCTACCGCAATATGGCTTATCACGGAGGCCAGATCAACTTCATCCAATGTCTCTATGGAGACGCAGAGTTCCACATTCCGCCCACTTGGACGTAATCTCTTTCCGCGCCTTAGTGAATGTTTAGGTTAGTGGATGAAATCGGAGGTCCCTACAGGACGCGATTGTTGCGGCAGAGCATGAACAATCGTAATAACGGCCTCGACACGCCGGGTGAGTTGCATGTCGAGGCCGCCGGTGAACGGGGAGACTGTTCGCAGTTTTAGACGTGCAACCGGCGAAGTGGGTTACAGGAGCACATTGAATCGGCCTCAGTCCAAACCGGGCAGGGGTCGATTCTTCGTCAACTGTTGGGCGTCGCGGTCGCCGCGGAGCACTCTTCCATGAGTCTATAGGCCGGATCTCCAATACAGCCCTAATGAAACCTCGCCGCACGCCGATAATTAAGAGGATTCGAGTTCACCTTCCTTCCTTGGGCAGCCGGATTTGCTCTCCTTTCCCGGCTGCCTATTTTTTTGCCTCCCCGATTCCGCCTCCGGAAACCCGCGCTATTCCCATCCAGAACGAGGATCGTAGGACACGGTGGACATGCCCGAAGCGCCTCTTCTACGCTTCTTCCGTGCTAGCCGGCCCGCCCAACGCCGAATCGGACTCCGCTCCTGTGGTATACTAAGTTCGACTATAAAGGAGATATACCAAACTCGTGACCAACCGCCCGCTACGTAACGTTGCAATCATAGCCCACGTCGACCACGGCAAAACAACGCTCGTGGATGGCATGCTGCGCCAGGGAAATGTCTTTCGCGCAAATCAGAATATCGCCGAGCGCGTGATGGACAACATGGACCAGGAGCGCGAGCGGGGCATAACCATTGTCGCAAAGAACACCGCGATTCTCTACTATCCGGCCGGCAGCAGCGAAGCCCTGAAGATTAATATTGTGGACACGCCCGGCCACGCCGACTTTGGCGGCGAAGTAGAGCGCGTCATGAATATGGTGGACGGTGCGCTGCTGCTCGTGGACGCCGTCGAAGGCCCCATGCCGCAGACGCGGTTCGTGCTGCAGAAGGCGCTTCAGGCCGGCCATAAAGTCATTGTCGTCGTCAACAAGATCGACCGCGCGGACTCGCGAATCGACTACGTGGTTGACAATACCTTCGATCTCTTCGTCCAACTTGGCGCGGACAACCGGCAGCTCGATTTCCCCATCGTCTATACGAAGGCGCTTGCCGGTACCTCTACACTGGACCCGATGGTAGAAGGGACCGATCTGCGCCCGCTTTTCGATACCATCGTCGAGCATATTCCCGCGCCGCACAGCGAGCCGCACGCGCCGCTCGCCATGCTTGTCAGCAGCATCGACTACGACGACTACCGCGGGCGAATCGCCATCGGCAAGATATATGCAGGCACGCTCGAAGCCAACAAGCAAATCATCTACGTAGCCCGCGATGGAACGCACAAGTCGGGCAAGATCGTCAGCCTGTTCGTCTATGAGGGGCTGAAGCGCACGGAAGTGGAGCGCGCCGAGGCGGGCGAGATAGTTGCGATTACCGGAATCTCCGATATCAACATCAGCGAGACAATCACGGACCGCGAAAATCCCCGTTCACTCCCGTCCACCGACGTAGACGAGCCAACCCTCCGCATGACTTTCGCGGTGAACACGGCCCCTTTCGCGGGCCGTGAGGGGCAGTACTCCACGTCTCGCAAGCTGCGGGAGAGGCTGTTCAAGGAGCTTGAGACCAACGTCAGCCTGCGGGTTGAGGAATCGGACAGCCCTGATCAGTTCCTGGTTTCGGGACGCGGCGAGCTTCACCTCGGCGTTCTCATCGAGACGATGCGCCGCGAGGGGTACGAGCTTCAGGTGTCGCAGCCCCAGGTCATCTACCGCGATATAGACGGCGTTCTCTGCGAGCCTATCGAAGAGGTTCGAATCGATGTCAGTGAGGACTACATGGGTCCCGTCATTGAGCAGCTGGGCCAGCGCCGCGGCGAAATGACGGACATGAACGCGCCCGGCAACGGCGTGGTCCATCTCACCTATCGTGTTCCGACGCGCGGCCTTCTGGGGTTCCGGTCCGACTTTATCACGATTACACGCGGCACCGGAGCGCTTAACTCTCTGTTCGGCGGCTATCAGCCGCTTTCTGGCGACCTGGTTATCGAGCGTTCGGGCTCCCTGCTCGCCTCGGAGGCCGGGTTGACGACGCCCTATGGCCTGTTCAACGCGGAGAATCGCGGAATTCTGTTCATCGGGGCCAACGTGGAAGTCTACGCGGGAATGATCGTCGACAAGCACCAGCGCGAGGGCGACCTGGAGGTGAACGTTTGCAAGATGAAACACTTGACCAACATGCGTTCCAGCACCAGTGACGTTGCGGTGCGGCTCACTCCCCCGACGATTTTAAGCCTGGACCGCGCCATCGAATATATCGGGCCGGACGAGTTGGTCGAGGTAACGCCGAAGAACATCCGCATGCGCAAGCGAATCCTCGACTCCAATCTCCGCCGCCGTGAAGAGAAGCGTGGCGAGACCGCGCGAGCCTGAGCGTCGGAACTTCCCCTAGGACCGCCTTGCTCTGCTTCATCGAGCGAGAAGCATCCGGCGGGATCGGCAGGATCTGCCCGAATTGTGACAGCTCCGGGCCGAATCCGATCGGATGTAGAGAGATTCTCAAACACTTCCCCAGTTTGGCCTCGGTTATCGTTCCCTATCAAAATGAGACGAGAGGGCGATGAGGCGATGAGGAGAAAAGGCAGGTTTGCCGCTTTCGCCTCATCGCCCCTGCTTCTTATCTTCACATCCCCACATTCCCGCATCCCCTCATCGCCTCTTACTCGGTTCCACGACCGTCAGCGTCAGGTCCGCGCGGTTGCGGCTGACCACGAGCAAGGGGTTGTAGATATAGGGCTTCTCCGGATTGAGCAGGCCCGCGCCGATGATGGCGTCTTCCGCCTTCTTGTTGCGGCCCGGCTTGTCATCCTGGTCCGCATACGCGACTACGGAGAAGGTTTGGTCGTGTTTGGGAAACTTCTTGTCGATGTTTATTTCGCCGCGATAGATGCCCGCACCGACAGGCTCGAGCTCGTACAACTTTCCGGTCTTGTGGTGGCGCGCGACCACGACAACGGGCGTGTTCGGATCGGGGGGCGTAGGCAGCTTTACCAGCAGCGCGACGGTCTGTCCCACCTCCGCGATGGAAGGCTCGATGCGCGCCTCGGTAAACGTGAGGTAGTTTGAGGTTATTGTGGAGGGCTTTTCATCACCCGCTCGGCTGAGATGCGCGGGGTCCACCCATACGGCCAGCGAGCGCTGCTCCCGTCCCCCGGCGCGATAGCGCTGCTCCTCTATCCAGTAGACGTGGGCGATGCTTACGACGTCGTTGTGGCCGGGCCGCGTAACCCTCATTACGAGAACACCCGGCATATTTCGCTCAAGCACGGCCTTCTTGCCGCCTCGCGGCGACATGTGATCGACCAACGTCTGCGCTACTCCGCTCGCCGTCCCGATTCCCACTCTCGTCAATGGATCGGCCGCGTTCGCGACGGAGGCGGCAGCTCTGATACCGGCTTTCAGCGGCAGGGCGACGACCCTTCCGACGCCGCCTACCATGCTGGATACTCCTCCCACGACCTGCCGGAAAAACCCCTGCCCACCCTTGCCACCGAGGTGCAGCGCACTCTTCGGGACCGCCAGCGCATATTCTCCACGCTCGTCCGTTCGCGAGTAGTCGATGACGTGATTTTTATCGTCATAGACAGCTACGACCGCCCCGGAGAGAGGCGTCCTGCCGTCCGCCGCGAAGACGCGCCCGGTCACGTACACGGAATCCTCTGCTCGCGCGGAACGCGAGAGGGTAAAAAGCAGGCAGACTAAAATCGTTGTGCGTAGACGCATAGAATGAGGACCTCGGAGAGCAAATCGAAGAATTTGGTTGATGGTCTATCCTATCGGATAACCACGCTTCCTGTCAAACAGGACGATGCTGAAGGGCCGCCGGTTGCGCGTCAACCTCGCTCCGACTTGGAATATGCCGCTGACCCACATGGATGAGACATGCAAACGGGGTCCGAGCAATTTGCTCGAACCCCACATCGATACATTATGGTAGCGGAGCCCGGACTCGAACCGGGGACCTAACGATTATGAGCCGTTCGCTCTAACCGACTGAGCTACTCCGCCGCGTGAAACATGGTCCAACAGTATATTATTATACTGGAATCCGGTAGGCTGGTCAAGGGATACCAAGCCGATCGGTATGATCCCACAAAGTGGGTAGAAGCATGCCGCTGTGGCCCGTGCGACTAAAGATACGGGCAACATCTCGGCACTCGGACGAGTGGCGTGCCGAGACCTCTGGCACAAAGTCTCCTAAAGGAGACTGCCGGTCTGCCAGCTATCCAGTGTCCTTTAGGACACTTCGTGTAGTTGTTGCAGCGATTCTAATCGCCCAATTTGAACAGCCTTCTACATACAAATCGCGGTCACACCTTGAAGGGACAGGCCTGATAAGAGCATTGCGATCACAAAGATTTAGGTGTCTCATAATCCGTCATCCCTAATCCGACGGGTGCGGGCGCAGCATCAGTTCGGGCGGCTCATGCGAAGGACGGAGCGGCCTCAGCAGGCAGTCCGTTGGTTCGCCGGCGGCACGGGGAAGACTGTCCGTCGGCTCGCGAGCGACGCGGAGCAGGGTGCGGCGATTCCGTTCCCGCTCAATGCGGGCTTCGATGTAGGGCAGTGCGTCCTGCGCAGCCTCGCGAATGTGCCGGGCATTTGATCCCCGGCCACGGTTCTCGGCAAGCCTCCGGACGTGCGGCAACGCGGACTCGTCGCCAATCTGCCGCAACGATTCGAGACAGGCAAGGATGAATCGCGTGTTCCTGCGACGGAGGTTGCGGTAGAGGCTGGCGCGCTGCTGCTCACTGAGGTGATCGCTGTCGGAAGCACGCATGAAAGGCAGCAGGCGAATCAGCACCTCTTCGGCTACCCAGCGCGTATCCGCGGTATCGAGCGCCTCGGCAATCGGTCCCACGGCGCGCGCATCGTCTATTCGCAGAAGCGCCTCCGCCACTTCGTCCTCCGCGGGAGCCTGAACCGTCGCAATAGCCAGGGAGATCGAAAAGATGACCTGAAGCGGTGGTCCCAGGTCGATAGCGTCCAACATCAGCGTAGCGGCGATTCCGAAGAGCAGCAGCGTACTGAGCACGCACGCGAAATAGTAGATCGCGCGCCGAATCCCCGCCCTGCGTGCGCCGGCCTTTGCCATGCCCAGAAGCGCATGGATCGATTCCCCGCTCGCGCCCTGAAGCAGTTTCACCGCCGCGACTCGCGCGGAGAGATTGTGGCTGGCGAGCAGGCGTACTATCTCTCCCGCGTACTCGGCGTGCGTGGGAATATCCGTTCGGGCCCACCTTCTTGCTTCAGTCACCGAATCCGTTCCATATCCGTTCCTCCCCCTTCGCGCGCCTACTCCCACAATCCAATCTCTTTGCCGGCCTTCTCAGCGACTGCGCGATCGTATGCCAGCGAGGCTGCGGCCACGTCCTCCAGCGCGATACCCGTGGACTTGAAGAGCGTGATTTCTTCGGGATTCCTTCGGCCAGGTCGGGAGCCGCTGACGATCTCTCTTAGCTCGACCGCCTGCTCCCAACGGAACTTTCGCGCCTCCGCCGGACCGAGCAGATCGCCCGCCTCCTGCTGCGCCTGCTCCAGCGAATCGACAACAATCAGACTCGATCGGGATACGGTATTAATGTCGATCTCAGCCTTCGAGAGCATATTGGAACCTACGGCATTCACATGAGACCCTGGTGCAAGAAGCGTGCCATCAAACACCGGTGTACGCGATGTCGTGGCCGTGACGATGATGTCCGCGCCTTTCAGAGCCGCCTGCGGTGAATCCGCTGGAACGACCTCGATTCCCGTTTGAGAGGATGTCCGCTCGGCGAAGCTCTCGCGGCGGTCGCGGTCTCGGGAATACACCTGTATTCGCGTGAGCGGGCGAACCGCCGCGACCGCGAGCATCTGGGTCTCCGCCTGCCACCCGGCGCCGAACAGGGCAAGCGTCCTCGCATCCTCGCGAGCAAGAAATCGCGTAGCGACGCCGGTTGCGGCCCCGGTGCGCATCTGGCCCAGCCGGTCGGCTTCAATTATTGAGAGTAGATTGCCGTTCGTTGTGTCGTAGAGGAGCACGAGGAAGCGGGCGCGCGGCCGGAAAGCAGCGTACGCCTTGATTGCGGCTCGGCCGAGGCCCAGGTCGGCGGCCTCCATAAAGTGGAAGCTTCCCTCTGGCACGTGGAACCGGCGGCGCGGGTGATTTATCACGTCGCCGGACTGCTGCCGCCGGAAACCGGCTTCGAGCGCGCCGATGAGGTCCGGCATCGTAACGAGCGTAGCTACGTCTTGTTCCGTCAAGAGAAGAGGCATCGTTTTATCCGTATCTTATCGTTTTCTGCGGAAGTGAATAGAAGCGGTCAGGGAGCCTGCATGGGAACGAACAACCCACCGCTGCCCAAGCCGCCGCTGCGCATCATACCACCGCTGCCCAAATTACCGCCGGTGCCCATGTCGCCTCTACGCATCATGTTCGCAAACGGGCTATTTCTATGTTCCGGCGGCTCCCTGTCGGGCGCAATCTCTTTGAACAGCCGCCGAGCCAGCTCATCCCACTGCGGGCTTGGATATTTGATGGCTTCGGTCAACTGAACAAGGGCTTCGTCTCGCCGCTTCAAAGCAATCAGGGTCCGCCCGAATTTGGTGCGTGTCTCGCCCGACTCAAATATGTCAAGATATCGCAGGGCTTCTCGATAGCATTTGGCCGCCTCCGCATATTCGCGCCTCCGCTCGTGCATCTCCGCAACCGTGTCGAGAATATTTCCGCTGCTTGGGGCAAGCGCGAGGGATCTTTGCGCGGTGGCAAGGGCTTCGTCCATCTTGCCCTGCTCCGCCAGCGCATAGGCCAGCATGTTCAGCGCCTCCGTGTTGCCGGGGGATTCGCGCAGCGCGTAGCGCAATCTCTCTTCCGATTCGACGTAGCGCCCCGCCCAAAAGAACCCCAGGCCGTCCTGGAAAAGCGCCTGCCGGGGGTCCAGGCTCGCCGCTGCGCCAGGAGCGCCAACCGTGCCCTTCCTCATTCCACGGCCAACGTCTATTAGTGGACGCGAACCACTAATAACAGGCCACAGCATAACGCACGTCACGGCCAGCATCCCCGCCAACATTACGCCGGAAGCCAGGCCCGGGACCTTCCTTCTCATCTTGCGCTTGATGAGTATCGGCTCGATTCGAATCGGACGCTCCAGGCGGTCCGCGATCATCACTGCCAGGTTCGCCGCGCGATTGTCGCGCCATTTCGAGAAGGGCTGAAGCGTGCCGTCCGGGGAGACCAGTCTGAGCGTGTAGCGCGTATCGTCCGGTCTGTCTTGCGATTCGCGGTCCACTTTTTGCAGCTCGACGTGCGATATGAGGGCGAGGCTGCCCTGCTTATGATGAGGGTGTGGCGACAGGCCGCGGGTATGAGCGAACGAATCCTTGTCGAAGGCGATCTCCAGCGTCTCGATCCAGAGCGCGGCCAACCCGCCAACGGAAAAAAGCAGCGTGCAGAGCAGCAGTCCCGAGCGGACGATCACGGCAGACAAATCCGCCCACAGTAGCAGTCCTGCCGCAATCGCCAGCGCAGCCAGCACGGCGAGCCTCCCGGCGGCGCGCACGTGCGGGGGCTGCCGGAACATCAGCCGCCGGCAGTCGTTCATAATGATGGGAAACTCGTCCGGTCGCATGCTCGATAGTTCCACTCCAAATTCATCCGTGCCATTGGAAGGTCTAATGCTGGTTTCGCGGGCCATGTCTGTCGGATGATTCCACTGATTCCACGCGACACGCTCTCAGTCCTGCCGAGTGAACTTACCGGAGGAGATTTCGCATAACTCGCATACCGTCGGTGAGGGATCGATCCGGGGAACTGGGAGCGCTGGCATGGCGTCTTCCATGCGAATGAATCTCCGTTCGCAGGATGATGACAGCCGGGCAGTACGAGCGGAATAAGGAGCGCATGGAATGGCATTGTCGGATTTCGTATTGAAAGCGCGCGTGAATCTTGCCCTCATACGGGATCCGCGCGTCGGGTCGCTCGACGTTGGCGTGCATGCTGCCGATGGAAACTTGACGCTGAATGGAGACGTGGATACGGTCGAAGAGCGCCGCGCGGCGGAAGAA
Source organism: Chthonomonadales bacterium (assembly GCA_038229495.1). GTDB lineage: Bacteria > Armatimonadota > Chthonomonadetes > Chthonomonadales > CAJBBX01 > JBBROJ01. Next base: position 32,405 of record JBBROJ010000015.1, on the reverse strand, counting down.
GTTGCGCGGAGCGTTGAAGGCGTGCATAGCGTACTCAACGAGATTACATGCGGAGTAGGAAAGCAGGCTGACACCGCCGAGTTGATTACTCAACGTTTTCTTGAGAAGCTGGAGGATGAGTGGAACGGCCTCCCAGACCAGAGCGCGCTGATGCAGGCGGACTATCTTCGGTGGGCGCTCTGGCTCATCTACAAGTTCCGTCTCCCTCATCCATTGAAGGATGGATCGGCTTCAACAGCGGATGGCAACGCCGTGGAACAGGCCCTGTCGCAGGTCGCGGGCTACGTAGGTGCGCCAAAAGCGCTGCTGGCTCTTGAGATGCTGCAGCTGGCGGATCAAATTCACGCCTCCCCACATCAGGACGCGCCTGAGATTGACAACGCTCCCCTGGTGTCAACGCCTGAAGTCGATGGCAACGCTGCACTTGCTGCGATCTAGACAATGGCTTTGAATACGTTCTTAATGGCATATTAGCTAACCCTCGCCATTAGAACATTATCACGCTGCGAATCACGTTGCCCGTCTCCATTTCGTGGAAGGCGTCCTCCACGTCGTCCAGACCAATTTTGTGCGTCACCATGCCGTCGAGGTCCAGCTTGCCCTGCAAATAGAGCTGCGCCAGCAGCGGGAAGTCGTGCGAGGGCAGGGCGTCACCGCAGTGGCTCACGGTCAGGTTCACCTTGTTCCAATAAACGCCAGTGTCTATGTCGCCCACGCTCAGGGTCACTTCGTCCGTCGAGGCGGGGAACCCGATGGTGATCGCGGTCCCGTTATAGTTGACCATCCTCACGCACTGCTCGACGCACGGCATGCGCCCAGTCGCCTCGAACGCGAAATCCACACCGCCTTCGTAACCCGCCCAGTCATCCTTCACGAGGCTGCGGACGGCGGCCACCGGGTCGCCGTTCCGCGCGTCCACCACGTCCGTCGCGCCCTGCTTGCGCGCCCACTCCAGCTTGACCGGATTCACGTCCACCGCGATGATCTGCTTCGCATGGGCGATTCGCGCGCCCTGAATCACGGAGAGACCCACGCCGCCGCACCCAACCACAGCAACGCTCGCGCCCGGCCAGACTTTCACCGTATTCATGGTCGCGCCGACGCCGGTCACGACGCCGCAGGCGATGAGGCACGCCTTGTCGAGCGGCATCTCTTTCGGCATCTTGATCGCAGCCTTGGCGTGGACCACCGTGTGCGTCGAGAAGGTTCCGCAGCGAAGCACCTGCGAACAGACCTCGCCCGTCGATTTGCGCTTGATACGAGGCTTTGGCCGCAAAGCCATGTAGCAGTGGCGCGGATCTCCGCGGCGGCAGGCCGGGCATTGGTCACAGGGCGCGCGGTAGGCGATAACGACCGGATCACCCTTCTGAAGATGCGTCACGCCCTCGCCGACCTCTTCCACGTAGCCGGCTCCCTCATGCCCCAGCACTATCGGGAACTTCATCCCGTTGCCGTTCAACACCTTGACGGTCAGGTCGGTATGACAAACGCCGCTGGCCGCAAGTCGAATCAGCACTTCGTTTGGACCCGGCGAATCGACCGTAATATCCTCCACGACGGCCGGCGCTCCCGGCTCCGTCAGCATGCACGCGCGTCCCTCTATTGACATGTGGTCCTCCTCGAAACGGGTTGTGTCATTACGTTCTCTGCGCGCAACCGTTTTCCTGCCACGGCCATGGGCGGCAGCAAACGGCAATTCAGACGGGATTAACAGGATTTACGGGATAAGAACAGAATATGCGAGAGGTTATAACAGACTAATCCATCCATCCAATCAATCCCGTAAATCCTTTCAAGAGTCTCTACGTACCGTCCTGAAAAAATCCGTTGCAATTCGGAAAAGGATGGTCTATAATAGACCCATTCACGTGGAGGTTTGTATACGAATTGACTATCGCTCGCGCGGAAATCGTATCGGTTGGAACGGAGCTGCTGCTGGGCCAGATTGTGGACACGAATGCGGCGAAACTTGGCCGCGAACTGTCCGGCCTGGGCATTGCGGTCTATCGGCGCACTACGGTCGGCGATAACCACGACCGGCTTCTGACCGCGCTGAAAGCCGGCCTCGCCGAGAACGATCTGGTCATCACTATCGGCGGCCTCGGCCCGACTATGGACGACATTACGCGCGACGTGCTGGCCGAGGCGATGGGAGATACCCTCCAGCGCGATGACAAATATGCACGCCGCCTCGAAGCATTCTTTCGCTCGCGCAACGTTCAAATGGTCGAGAGCAACCTGCGGCAGGCAATGGTCCCCACGCAGGGCCGCGTCCTCGATAATCCGAACGGCACCGCGCCGGGTCTCTTGTTCGAGAAGGACGGCAAGATCGGAATCGCGCTGCCGGGCCCGCCCAGCGAATTCAACCCGATGGTCGATAATCACGTCGTCCCCTATCTGCGTACCAAAACCGGTTCGGCCACGATTCAGTCGCGGGTCCTCCGAATATGCAACATGGGCGAATCGCTCGTGGAAGACCGCGTGAAGGACCTGATGCTCGACAGCAACCCCACGGTCGCTCCCTATGCGAAGACGGGCGAAGTCCACCTCCGCGTGTCCGCCCGCGCCGATGACCGCGAGACCGCGGACCGCATGGTCGATGAGCGCGTCCGAGAGGTTGTTGCGCGGCTGGGCGACCACGTCTACGCGTTCGATGACGAACCCATCGAGGCGGCGGTCGTGCGCCTGCTGATACAGCAAGAACTCACCGTTGCTACCGCCGAATCTTGCACGGGCGGTCTGCTCGCCGCGCGGATCACAGATGTGCCCGGCAGCTCGCAGGTCTTCCTCGGTGGAGCGGTCACCTATAGCAACGAGGCGAAGTCGGATATGGTGGGTGTCGACAAAGGCCTCATCGACGCATACGGGGCGGTCAGCCCGCAGGTTGCCGAGGCGATGGCACGCGGCGCGCGAGAGCGATTCGGGGCCCATTTCGGCATCGGAATCACAGGGATTGCCGGGCCGGGCGGCGGCACGCCCGAAAAGCCGGTTGGCCTGGTGTATATCGGCGTCGCAAATTCAGAAGGCGTACGGGTAGAGAAATCAAATTTCCTCGGAAGCCGCGCGGACGTCCGCTACCGTTCCGCGCATTTCGCACTGGTAATGCTCCGCGACGCGATTTTGAAGCATAGCAAATCGACAGCAGTTAATTGAGCAGGGAAATGCTTGATGGGAACTCTTGCTGTCTTCGTTCCGCATTTCGGCGGACCGCGCGAGTTGAGTATTCGGAGCGAATAAAGGAGTGGCCTCATGACACTACAGATCGACTTGACTCCCTATCAGGAAATTATCCTTCAGCGTGACGCTGCAGCTCACGGCATGGACCCGAGTGAGTATGGGCGCACGGTGCTTGTGGAGAAGCTGGAGCAGGGGCCGAAGATCAATTTCTACAATCCCAACGCCACGGAAGAGGAGTTGGCCCGGAATCGCGCAGCGGCAATCGCCCTGCTCCGTCAATGGCGAGAGGAGGGGGACGAGGAGGAGATGAAGGAGACCGGGGAATATCTGCTGCGAGCCCTCGACGAGGACCGCCTGTCCGATAGAAAGCTATTCCCGAATCTGGAAGAGTACCTTACGTGAGCTCTACTATCTTCCTCGACTCAAGTCCATTGGGACTGATCACCAATCCGAAGTTGTCACCCGCCTCTCTCAGATGCACGGTGTGGCTGGACGATCTAATTGGCAGTGGGCATCGGATTGTCGTAGCGGAGATCATCGACTACGAAATTAGGCGTGAACTGTTGCGGGCCCGTAAGACGGCTGGGCTGGCGCGCCTGGATCACTTCACTACCGTTCTCGAGTTTCTGCCGATTACGACCTTAGCTATGCGCCGGGCGGCGGAATTGTGGGCGGAGGCCAGGCAAAAGGGCTATTCGACCGCAGGTGATAAGGCGATAGACGCTGATGTCATTCTGGCCGCGCAGGCGCTCACGTTTGGCGGGGCCAATATTATTATCGCTACGACAAATGTCGATCACTTGAGCCGGTTTGCTCCGGCAGCGCTCTGGAGTGACATTCACTGATGCGACTGTTCTTTGCCGTGATCATTCCGCCGGAAATAGCTGCCCGCGCCCAGGAGGCCCAGCAGGCGCTTCGCGACATGGCGGGGGAAGAGGGAATTCGCTGGGCGCGGCCCGAACAGTTCCACTATACGATCGCGTTTCTTGGCGAGCAGCCGGCGGTCCGCGCGCAGAAAGCGGTTGAGTGCGCCCAGTTCGTGCGAGAGTCTCAAGCGCCGTTCGACTTCACATTGGGGGGGCTCGGAGCGTTCCCCAGCAACGATCGTCCAAGCGCGCTCTGGATTGGCGCGGTCGCCGGCGCGGATGCCCTCGCGGCGATGGCCTCTCGACTGGGCGCGATGCTGTTGCAGCAGTCTTTGCCGCGCGAGAGTCGTGCCTTCAAGCCACATCTGACCCTCGGACGCGTGAAGACGTACAAAGGCGAGATTATGTCGTCCCGCGCGCTTAGAAAACTGGCGGAAGACGATCGCTGGAGCGACCTCGGCACATTCACGATAGACCATTTCGTTTTGATGCGTAGCACGCTCTCGCCGCATGGCTCCGAATACACTCCTGTCGAGGAATTCGGGTTCGTTTCGTAATTTTCAACTATCGAGCGGGCGCTTAGCCTCATGCCCAGCTAAAGAAAGGTATCGAATGGAGAAGCAGAAAGCGCTCGAAATCGCGCTGAGCAATATTGAGAAGCAGTTTGGTAAGGGCGCGATTATGCGCCTGGGCCAGGCTACCCGTCTGACTGTGGACTCTATTCCGACCGGTTCCATCGCCCTCGATCTTGCGCTGGGCATCGGCGGCGTTCCACGCGGCCGAATAACCGAGATTTATGGAACTGAATCCTCCGGCAAGACGACCATAGCCCTCCAGATTATCGCGGAGAGCCAGAAGCAGGGAGGCGTTTGCGCGTTCGTGGATGCGGAGCACGCGCTCGACCCGGAATACGCCGCGAACCTGGGCGTGGACGTTGACAATCTTTTCGTATCTCAGCCCGGAACGGGCGAAGAGGCCCTGGAGATCATGGACGCCCTCGTCCGCTCCAGCGCGATAGACGTCATCGTTCTGGATTCGGTGGCAGCCCTCGTGCCCAAGGCCGAGATCGAGGGAGAGATGGGCGATTCACATATGGGCCTTCAGGCGCGGCTCATGTCCCAGGCGCTGCGCAAGCTCTCCGGCAACATTTCGCGCGCCAATTGCGCGACCATCTTCATTAACCAGATTCGCGAGAAGATAGGCGTTATGTTCGGCAACCCGGAAACCACGCCGGGAGGCCGCGCGCTGAAGTTCTGGTCGAGCATCCGCATGGATGTCCGGCGAACGGAGACCGTTAAGAATGGTACGGAAGCCGTGGGCGCGCGCTGCAAAGTCAAGATTGTGAAGAACAAGGTCGCACCGCCCTTCCGCGTGGCCGAGTTCGACATCATGTTTGGCAAGGGGATATCCAAAGAGGGCGGAATCCTCGACATGGGCGTGGAGATGGAGATCATCCGCAAGGCAGGGGCCTTCTTCAGCTACAACGATCTGCGCCTGGGCCAGGGCCGCGAAAACGCCCGCGTCTTCCTGCAAGACAACCCGCACGTGCTCGAAGAGATCGAGCGGCGAATTCGCGGCGCGGGCGACGGTCCGGCGGTGCTTACCATGTCGCCCACGGAGCGCCTGGCCACCGAGCGCGATGAGGCGGAAGTCTAGCAGCAGAGTGGTCAGCACAGAAAAACGCAGCGGCTCGGTGCATGTTTGCACCGGGCCGCTTTCGACAGTGGTGGAAGGCTACTTGTTCTCGGTGGCAATATTCACCCCAAGCTTCTTTAGAGCCTCCTCGATTCGCTTGTCACCGTCCTGATACCCGACAATGGCGTCCGCTACTTTGCCGTCTTTGTCTATGATATAGGTGGTGGGTATGCCGGTCACCTGGAACAGCTTGCCCGCTATCGATCTTGCCGGATCGTTCCCGGCCGGATCGAAGGCGAAGTTAAAACTGTACTTGCTCTTGTTCACGGGCACCCACTTTTCATAAGCGCCCTTCTCATCCCACACGCAGACGCCCAGCACGGCCACGCCCTTGTCCTTCACCGCCCGGTAAACCTTCTCCACGTGCGGCATTGAGGCCTGGCATGGGCCGCACCATGTCGCCCAGAAGTCGAGAACGACGATTCTGCCCTTATAGTCCGACAACCTGGTCGTTCCGCCGCCCCAGGCTTCTGCCGTGAAATCGGGAGCGGCAACGCCGGCCTTCAGCAGCGGCGGGCGCTCGGCTACCTTCGGCCGCTCGGGCACTTTGCGCGTGGTGGGCCTAATCTTCAGCGACGAGCCGTCCAACGCGATGTCGGCTTCGAAAACCTTGTCGCCAAGCTTGAACGGGCTGCGCGCGTCGAACGTCTCGTCCTGCCCGAACTTGCCGTCATCGTTCAGATCGACGAGCATCCAGACGGGTCGTGTTGCCGTGCCTCCGCCAATGGGCTTGCCGCTGTCGTCCAGAGGTTTTGAATAAATGCCGTCCGCGTCGTTCTCAACCAGCAGTACCTTGTGCTGCTTTCCGTCCAGCGTCATCGACCCGGCGCGGGCAGCCTGCCGGAACATTAGGAGCTGGTCCTGCCCTACGAACCGATAGAACGATAGGCCATAATCGCCCGAGCCTATCTCTGCAGCGGCAGAACCCCAGGAAGCGCGAACGGTGTATTCGTTGACCCCATACATAACCCGTCCATTGTTCTCGCTTTTCTTGGCCCACGCGCCGTCGCCGTCGTCGGTCAGATCGCCGTTACGATTCTTGTCGAAATAGATCTTGTAATCGCCTGTCTCCGGCTCGTCTACGGCGATCAGATAGGTCGATTTGGAACCGTTGCCCACATGAATTGCGGCGTATTTAGGCTTTGCGCGATAAACGGGCTCTTTGACGATGCCCGCGGGCTTGTCCGCGGATAACTTCGCTGAAATTGGATAATAACCGAGCTTTGCGGCAGTCGCCCCTCTCGGATCGAGCTTCAATTCGACAGATTGCGCCAGGGCTGTCATGCCCAGGGCCATTACGGATGCTCCGAGGAAGCCCGCCGCACCACTGACTCGACGGGCGCGATTCATTGAATATGGCATAGCTGTTGTTTACCTCCTGGGCGCGAGGCGCGCCCGGTATCAGGCTGCGCGAACCTGCGTTTGACGCAGCCTGCGCGTATGGCGAGCAGGCTGGTGGATTGGCAATTCTTTGGAATTTATGGCGACTCCTTCAACACATTACCCCTGCAATCCTGCAAGCCAATTCCAGATCAATCCAGGATCCGGGTGAATGCGGTGCGATTCTTGTCGTATAATAGGAGAGATAGTCAACAATCTTGTCTACAGAAGGAGAAGATTATGCGAATGAATTCGGGCGGAGCTGCCGCCGCGATCTTGTTAATGCTTGGTAATGGCGCATTTGCGGCATCCCCGACACCCGCCGCCGTTCACGTGAGCGGGCAATACGTCGAGGCGCGCACCTGCAATGTCTATACCGGCGCGTGCCATGCAAATGGCGAATCGGTGACCACAGGCCGCGAGGCGATTATGGCGTGGCAGATCAATCAGGGAACCTTTGAAGGCGTAAAGCTGGACGGCATAAAGGCGATTGCCGTCGTGGCGGCAGATGCCAATCTGGCACAATCTCCATCAGGTCTGCGCGCGGTTCTCTATATCGATTCGCACGCGACTACGGTCCAGCGAGATGCCGTCGCACGCATGTTCGAAACGCAGTACGCAAAGCAGCTCGGCACGGTGGCAGTGGTAAAGAGCGCGCCCATTACCTTCGAACGCAAGGGGCTGGAGTATACTATTCGCATCCCCGACACCGCCTACCTCAAGACCACTCGCTACGCCTGCGACCACTGCGTAATGCCTCATGCCGTTTGGTACGAGCCGCTCATCAGCCTGAAGTCGTCAATCGTTGCCCTCTCCTCCATCAATGAATTCAAAGGCGCGCACGACCTTTCGACTCGCTGGCGCCGCGCGAATGAAAACAGCAGCTTCGTTGGTGAGTTCGCGTTCTAATGGCGAGATTCAACACGAAGGCACGAAGACACGAAGAAAAGCCAAAAACGGGCCGCGATTCATTCGAGTCGCGGCCCGTTTACATTGGCTCGGTTCACGAGCTTTCCAGATGGAGCGGTTTGAAACAAAAACTTTCACTCCATGTCGAGACGCTCGTAGGCGAGGACCAGCTCTTCTATAGCGATGTCCGCGCCCTCAGCGGTCGTTAGAGTCGGCCCCACGTACTTGACGGGCCTCGCGTGGGTCAGCCGCCACGCCATGACGACATTGCTGCGGGATTCATCCAGAAGCTCGATGATTACGGTCGAGCGCGCGTCCTCTCCATCCCGCACCTCGCGAATCCAGTTGAAGAAGTCCAGGCTGCCGGCAACGCCGCGCTTCAGCGTCACATCGGGCACCCGCGTGAGGCCGGTAACCTTGCGCACCGTATTGGACGCCTCATTGCCGTTCCGATACTCGGTCACGCTGACTTCCATGCCGAGGCCGGAGACCTCCTGGAAGCCGGCCGCGGACGAATCTCCGCCGCTAAGCCGGTCGCAAACGACCCGGAAATTGAACGCGCTGTAGGGATCATCTCGTTGTATCGCCATGTGCCGCCCTTTCATGTGACCATAGTGACCATAGTGACCATAGTGACCGTGAAGTTCCCTTAAGCGTTCGGATCGAACTCCGGGCCGAAGACCGCCTGCCCCAACTCCATCAAAAGGCGCTCGGCCTCCTTGCTTTCACCTTTCGCGGACAGGCGCTCAATCTCCTGATACAATTTCAGATTGTTGCCCGTCAGAAACACGAATTGAGTGCCCTGCCGGATGACCGGCTTACCTGCCATCAGGGTCAATACGCGGTGTTTAAGAGTTCTTGTCAGAGGCATGTCATTGTTCCTTTAAGAGCTTGTAAGTTTATAACTTCCTCTTGAGTCGGCGCAGGCCGACTTCGCATCAACTGTCACGACATTGGGGTTTTAGCCCGTGGATCGCGGCAATATTCTGAACCTGCCGTACTGTAACCGGGAGGCCGGGCAGGATTTGCAGGATTTGTAATGACTACACCGGCATTATAACGTCTAGAACCTGGCCGGTCAATGATGCGTTTCAGACTGCCCGAAGCCGCCCGCGGCTCGCTGCATCGCTTTTTTCCAATCGTGGTTGACAGCCGCGCCCGGCAGCCGGTATACTAGCGACCGTTGAACTTCATATAGGACTACTTGCCGAAGACAGCCGGCGTCCGACAGGACTTAATCTCAGCTACGCACGCTACGTGCGCCGCCGAGGCCCGCCGAGGGAAGATCGGGTCGTTTCATTTTCGGATCAGACACCCCATCGGCGCGCGGTAGCGCGTGCCTTCCCGAGGAGCCACGCTGTCAAAGCGATGGCTCTTTTTTGTTCTGTCCCTTCGGGGACACTCTAACTCCCACGGAGGAGGTGCAGCAGATGCCAAGAACCAAAGCTCCGCGCGCGGACAAGGTAGAGGTAGTAAGCGAGCTTCAGCACGTGTTCGATTGCTCGCAGGCCGCTATCGTCACCGAGTACCGGGGAATGACCGTCGCCCAAATCAGCGAGCTTCGCAAGCGGCTTCGCAAAGTCGGCGGCGAGTACCACGTCGTAAAGAACACGTTGATGCGCCGTGCTGTGGGCGACAAGCTCACACCGGAGCTGGAGCAGCTGCTATCCGGACCTACCGCTATCGCTTTCGCGCTAAAGGATGCGGTCGACACGACCAAGTCTCTGCTGGACTACTTCCGCGAGCTTCGCAACCAGGACTTCGTGGTCAAGGGCGGTTATGTCGGCGGAAAAATATACTCTCCCGCCCAGGTGACGGCGCTCTCCAAGGTGCCGCCTCGCCAGCTCGTTCTTGCGCAGGCGCTCGGCACGATTCAGGCGCCTCTCAACAACTTCGCTGGCACAATGAACGGAATCCTCGGCGAGTTCGCCCGCACCCTCCAGGCAATCGCAAACAAGCCTCAGTCCGAAGGAGCTTAATCGAGCGTAGCGCGCGTGTTTGCATGGAAACGATAATCGGCCCGGCAGTCGCTCACAGTCGTGACGTGATGTGTTTTACCTCTAACTCTTTACAACTCTTTATAGGGAGATTCAGATGGCTGCAATCGAAGACATTATCGGCTCGCTCGAGAAGCTGAGCGTGCTTGAGTTGGTCGAGCTGACGAAGGCGATTCAGGACAAGTGGGGCGTATCCGCTGCTCCCGCAGCCGTGGCTGCGGCGGCGGGCGGCGCGCCCGCCGAGGCCGCTCCCGCAGTCGAGGAGAAGACCCAGTTCGACGTCATTCTGACCGGTGCGGGCGACAAGAAGATCCAGGTGATCAAGGCAGTACGCGAAGCCACCTCCCTGGGCCTCAAGGAGGCTAAGGACCTGGTTGACGGCGCGCCTCAGCCCGTCAAGACCGGCCTGAACAAGGCAGATGCCGATGCGCTGAAGGCCAAGCTGGAGGCCGAAGGCGCGTCTGTCGAGATCAAGTAGTTTGGTTTCAGACAGTTAATTTGGGAGTCCGGTCCATGCGGCGCGGACTTCGCGTAGGGCGCAGCCTCCGCGCTGCGCCGAAACCAGTCCTGTCCATGCTGCTCTCCCAGTAGGACGCCCGTGGCATTCAATTATGCCGGGGACAATGGCGTCCCCGGCGCTTTTTAGCGGTCCGGCATTGCCCGCTATGCAGGTGGATTGGAGGGAACGCCGCAGGCGAGGTAACCGCCGTCCACGTTCAAGGTCTCGCCCGTGATGTACGACGCGGCGGGCGAGCAGAGGAAAATAGCCGCTCCCGCGAGTTCTTCCGCGCTGCCAAATCTATTCATGGGGGTATGATTCTTGAACCATGCGCCTCGTGGCGTTCCCTCAATGAGGGCGCGATTCAGGGGGGTGGGGAATACGCCGGGAGCAATGGCGTTGACGCGAATGTTATGCTCGGCCCACTCTATTGCGAGCGTTTCCGTAAGCTGGACCACCGCCGCCTTGCTCGCGCCGTAGCCTGCGACCAGCGACCAGCCCATGAAGCTGCTGAGGCTGGCGATATTGACGATGGCCCCGCCATTCTCCTGATTCCGCATTACGCGCGCCGCCGCCTGGCAGCAAAGGAATGTTCCGGTAAGATTGATCCGAAGCACGCGCTCCCAGTCCTCCAGCGGCATGTCGATGGCGGGCGAGCAGTTGGTAATGCCCGCGGCATTGATTAAAATGTCGAGGCCCCCGGCATCCCGTGCGATTCCATCTATGACGTTGCGCGCCGAATCGGGATCGGCCACGTCGAGCTGAATAGCGTTATTTCCACCGTCAACCGCCTCGAGCTCCTTCCGCGCCTCGTCCACCCTCTTCGCGTCGCGCGATCCCGCGTAAACCCGCGCGCCCGCTTCCGCCAGGCCGAGCGCGATGGCCCTGCCAAGCCCGCTCGTTCCGCCGGTCACAAGCGCCACCCTGCCTCCGATGTCAAATCCCGCGTATGCCACGCAGTCCTCCTATCGTGAAATGTTCGAGCGGCGGCAGACATGAACCGGGGAAGCCATTATGAACATAATGAACATAATAAAGGCCGAGTTTCGTTTCGTCCATACCGTTCATACTGTTCATTTTGGCTCAAACAGGTTGCATCGGGGGTGCCGCGCCGCGCGGGAGCCTGGCGTTATCGGATGCGGCTGCCGGCTCTTCCGATAGTAGGTATACCCGAACCAGAGGCCCTAAAAGAATCGAAGATGCGCGAACGAGATCAACTGGTCGAGGGTTGCGAGAGAAATTGGAGAAGCGCAGGCAGATCGGACGTGTCGTCAAGCGCGTCGAACAGGCTGTGGTGGCGCGCCGGCATTGAGATCTCGGCCAGCGCCTGCCGTGCGGCGATGAGCTGCTGGAATAGAGGCTCCGGCAGGAAATTCTCTTCGCGGTTGGAAAGACAGCGGGCGGTGTCGATGGCGGGGAATAGCCTGTCGGCGGCCAGGGAGCCCGCGAGCGCCACGCGCCATGATGTCTCGGCAAGCACGTGCTCCAGCAGCCGGAGGTGTGGGTGTATCTCTCCCTCCTCCTCGGCCTCGGTGTCGATCCCCTGCTGCCAGACGCTCGCAACAATCGTGAGCGACCCGCCAAGGCCGCTGCCGAGCAGCCCCTCGCCCGAGAAGCTTCCGGCCGCCTGCATCCACTCGCGGATTCGCTGGCGCGACCAGGAGCGGTCCGCTTCGCGCTGCGCGTCCGCCTCCTCGCCCTCCAGCATAGCGCCCCAGAGGCCGGTCAGCGAGTCCACGAGCAGGATGACATGGCGGCCAAGCTCCGTCTGGCGTTGCGCCGCCGCAAGCGTGAGGTCGGCGATGCGAAGCGTCTGCTCGGCGGTTGCACCCTGCTGACCCGTGGGGCAGACGATTACTTCCCCGGCGGGAAAGCGCCTGCGCCAATCGGTAATCTCCTCGCCGCGCGCCCGCATTAGAAGCATGAAAACCATGCAGTCAGGCGCCTGAACTGTCACCCCTTGCGCCACGGCGCGCAGAGTGCGCGTCAGCCCGCTGCCGTGGGGACCGTACACGATTCCCGCATAGCCGAGGCCGAGCGGCGCCGAAAAATCCAGCATGCGGCCAGTCGTATCGCCCGCCGACAAAGCAAGCGGGACCCAGCGATTCGGCGCCGCGCGTTCGTGCGAGTTTCGCTTCAGGCGCGCGGAGGGCCGGTCCAGCGCCTCATCGAGCGGGAGGCCGTTGATGCGGCGGATCGATACGATTCGTTCCGCCGGCGTGGTCCGCGTGACAAGCCATGTCGGGACCGTTTCGCCTCGAAGCGCGGCAGGTTCATCGCGCTCCTCACGCTCCCATGCAAGGTCCTCTTCGCGCTCAACCGGAGGCTCGCCGCCATGAATCGGCTCCGTTTCGCCCGCGACGATGTCGCCCGTGGCCAGGTTGTACTGGTCCGCTAGCTCACGGTCGATCTCTATCTCCGTGCCGATCCCTCCATTCCGGCCCGTCCGCACGATGGTGACTGATCCGTCGTCCAGTCGATGCACAATTCCATTATTCGGAATATCCAATGTCACGCGGCAGCCGCCCCCTGCTTTGTCGATAACCAACAGTGTACCGAATCCCGGCAGATTGGCGGCGAAACAGTTACCCAGTGAGGGCCCCTCCTTACTAAGGAGGGAGTTGGGGGGCTGTCTTTCAACACGCATTGAGGAAAACAGGCCGTCAACGCCGTAATGAGGAGCATGAGCGAATCGACCACGCACTACGATGCGATAGTTATCGGCAGCGGACACAACGGCCTGGCGGCCGCCGCGTATCTCGCGCGGGCCGGGCGCAGAGTGCTTGTGCTGGAGAGCCGGGACATCCTGGGCGGCGCGACTGTAACAGAGGAGACCTGGCCCGGCTACCACGTGTCGACTGCCTCCTACCTGTGCAGCCTGCTCCATCCGCAAATTGTCCAGGACTTGGAGCTGCGGAGGTATGGATTCGAGGTCTACCGGCGCGAGACGGGCGGATTCGCGCCGTTCCCGGACGGTAGCCGGCTGCTTCTCTACCCTGATGAAGGACGGACGCGAGCGGAGCTGGAACGATTCTGCCCGCGAGACGCCGACGCCTATTTCCGGTTCGAATCCGACATCGACCGCGCGGCCAATATATTAGAACCGTTCTTCTTCGGCCATGCGCCAACTCTCTCGCGGCTCGCAGATGTGTTCGCCGACGCGGGAGCAACCGATCTTTTTGAACCGTTTTTCATAGGCTCCGTGCGCGCGCTTCTTGAAGCCCGATTCACGGACGAGCGGTTGATGGCAATCCTCGCGACCGACGGCTTGATCGGGACGGCGGCCGGCCCCAGCGGCCCCGGCACCGCCTATGTGCTGCTGCACCATTACATGGGCCGCGTGCTGGGACCGCGCGGACTGTGGGGCTACGTTCGGGGAGGTATGGGCCGAATCGCGGATGCACTGGCGGCTTCAGCGCGAACACACGGGGCGGAGATTCGAGCGGATTCAGAAGTGGAACACATTCTAACGCGGAATGAAGCCGCTGTCGGCGTCGTGCTGCGGAACGGCGACACATTCACAGCGGACGCCATCCTCTCGAATGCGCATCCTACTATCACGTTCGGAATGGTAGACGGAGCTCTGCCGGCCAGTCTGGCCGCTGCCCTTCAGGGCTGGAAGACGGAAGGCGTCTCTTGCAAGATTAACATGGCGGTGTCGGAGCTGCCCGACTTCGCCTGCCACCCCTCTTCACCGGGCAGGGAGCCTGAGCCGCAGCATCTCGGAACCGTCCACCTGGCGCCCTCCATGGACTTCCTGGACGAGGCGTGGGCGGATGCGCTTGGCGGAAGGCCAAGCCGCGCTCCCATGGTCGAGGTCTACATACAAACTGCCACGGACCGCAGCCTGGCCCCGGAGGGCAAGCACATCCTCTCCTGCTTTACGCAATACTACCCGCGCACGCTGGCGGCCGGATTGGATCATGAGGTAGAGGCGGAAGCATATGCGGATCGCGTATTGGAGACCATCGCGCAATATGCTCCGAACGTGCCGGCAAGCATAGAGGCGCGGCAGGTTCTGACGCCGAAGGAGTTGGAGGACCGGTTCGAACTGACTGGGGGGCACATCTTTCACGGAGACATTACGCCGGACCAGATGTTTGGAAGCGGGAAATCGGCGGGGCGGCTGGGATTGGGAGGACCGGAAACTCCGATTCGCGGCCTCTTTCTATGCGGGTCCGGCGCGTTTCCCGGCGGCTGCGTGAGCGGAATTCCCGGCTGCAATGCCGCGCGCGCCGTCCTAACTCCAGGCTCAGCCGGACAAAATCAAAGCCGCCCTTGCCATTGATTATTGCCACCTTGATTATTGCCACCTTGATAATTGCCACCTTGACTATTGCCACCTTGACTATTGCCACCTTGATGTTGAGGGATGCCGCGGTTTCGCTCAAATAGTCTGGCGGCGACCTTGAGCTTGAGACAGGACTTGAGCAGGCGCGCGGTGAACTACAGCGTGGGCATCAGCCCGATCTTGAAACCGCAAGAGGGAGCCGCGACCAATGATTGAACGCGCCTACGAGCTTGTTCGCGAGCGCTACGAAGCGCTTGGCATCGATACCGATGAGGCAATGGACCGTCTGGCGACAGTTCCCATCTCTCTGCACTGCTGGCAGGGGGATGATGTAAGCGGATTCGAGAGTGACGCCGGCCTGACAGGGGGGGGAATACAAGCTACCGGCAACTACCCCGGCAAGGCGCGCACGCCCGATGAGTTGCGGGCGGACCTTGAGAAGACGTACAGCCTTATCCCTGGTAAGCACCGCCTGGCGCTCCACGCGATCTATGGCGAATTCGGCGGCAAGACTCCCGAGCGGACGGAGATCGGGCCGCAGCATTTCCAGGGGTGGATCGACTGGGCGAAGGCAAACGGCCTCGGCCTGGACTTCAATCAGTCGTTCTTCTCGCACCCACGCGCCAACGATGGCTTCACGCTCTCCAGCCAGGATGAATCCAACCGCCGCTATTGGGTAGAGCACGGAATTGCCGGGCGTCGGATTGGGGCGGAGATGGGCAAGCAGCTTGGCACTCCCTGTGTTACGAATCTCTGGATTCCCGATGGCTATAAGGACACGCCCGTCGATCGAAAGAAGCCGCGCGAGACGCTCAAGCGGTCGCTGGACGAAGTGTTCGCCGAACCGCTCGACCCCAAGCACAATCTGGATGCGGTGGAGTGCAAGCTGTTCGGAATCGGCTCGGAAAGCTACGTGGCGGGCTCGCACGAGTTCTACATGGGCTACGCGATGGAGAACCGCGACAAGCCGGTACTCCTCTGCCTCGACGCGGGGCACTTTCACCCGACAGAGACTATTGCCGACAAGATATCCTCGATTCTGCTCTACATTCCCGAGATTCTGCTGCACGTCAGCCGGGGCGTGAGGTGGGACAGCGATCACGTCGTGGTACTGTCGGACGACGTGCGGGCCATCGCTGAAGAGCTCGTTCGCGGAGACTTTCTTGACCGCACGCACGTGGGTTTGGACTTCTTCGATGCGAGTATCAATCGTGTTGCCGCGTGGGTCATTGGGACGCGCGCTATCTTGAAGGCGCTGCTGATCGCAATGCTCGAGCCAACGGGCAGGCTTCGCGAGCTGGAGGCGGCCAGAGACTTTACGGGCCGCCTGGCGCTGATGGAGGAACTGAAAACCCTGCCATTCGGCTCGGTATGGGACATATATTGCCAGCGGCAGTGCGTGCCGGTGGGGCCCGCATGGCTCGGCGTCGTTCGCGCCTATGAGCGTGAAGTGCTCAATAATCGCCGTTGAAATTGAGCGGCCTGGCCGCGCAGTCGTCACGGATGGCTGCGCGGCGAGACCTAGCGCCTGGATATTCTCCTTCATTCAAAAAATCGCGCCCGGCGTTTCTCCCCTTGTGGCGCGGTCACATAATCACGGTAATCCCGCCACATTGATTCGCCTTAATCAGAGTGCTGCACTTTCGTTATGTATAACCCCACCTATCTCCTGACCTCGGAACTGGACGGCAGTGTCCTCATCCAAATGCGGCGCGACGAGCCGTTGTGGCCCTACACCACGCTGAGAGTAGGCGGGCCGGCCGACCTGTTCTACCAGACAACGAACAGGGACGAGCTTGCGGCTGTGGTCGCGGCGGCGCAGCGTACAAATACAATATACTTCCTGCTTGGCGGAGGGAGCAATATCTGCGTCAGCGACCGGGGAGTTCGAGGGCTCGTGATACATAACCTGTGCGAGTCCTGCGAGATCGGGGCCGAAACGCGCGTAGACTGCGGGCATGGACTCATGTCGCTGTTCCTGAAATCAGCCCGCGAGAGTTTGTCCGGCCTGGAATTCGCGGTTGGGATTCCCGGCTCGGTGGGCGGCGCGCTCGTCTCCAACGCCGGCGCGTACCGGCAGAATATTGATACGCTGGTGCGGGAGGTGGATGTTGTGGAGGGTGGCCGGCGGAAACAGGTCGGGCCGGATTGGATGGAGTTTTCCTACCGGGACAGCCGCCTGCGGAGGACGGGCGATGAGCCGGCGACGCTTGTTTCGGTCATGCTGGAGCTTACGCCAAAGCCGAGACGCGTGATTCTTGCTCGCGCGCGCGACAATCAGCGGCAGCGCATATTCAAGCAGCCGTGGTATCCGTCGGCGGGCAGCTTCTTCAAGAATGTAAACGACCGGGAGCTTGCGGAGCGGCTGCCCGGTCTTCCGGATTCGATGCGTGTGGCGGGCGTCGTACCGGCCGGGTTCCTGAGCGCGGCCTCCGGCTGCAAGGGGCTTGCAATCGGGGGCGCGCGAATCACGGGACGGCACGGCAACATATTCGTGAATCGTGGGGGGGCGACAGCGAGCGACTTCCGCAGCCTTGCGAAGACGGTGCGCAAGCGCGTGCTCGATTCGTTTGGCGTCGAGCTTGAAGAGGAAGTCCTGTATGTGGGCGACTGGGGCGGCCCGCTCCAAAACATGGAGGTGAGCGAGTGAGCGTTCGAATCGGCGTGATCGGGGGCGGGAAATTCGGGCAGCTTCACCTGCGCACTTTCAGGCAGATGGGTTGGGACGGCGGCGTAGAGCTGGTCGCCGTCTGCCGGGTCAACGAAGAGGCGCTGGCGACGCAGGCATCCGAGTTCGGAATTGCTGGATATACCGATTACCGCCGGATGCTGGACAATGAGCGGCTGGACGCGGTGACCATCGTAACGCCGGACCATCTGCATCGCGAAATGGCGCTGGAGGCCATCGAGCGCGGCCTGCACGTGCTGGTAGAGAAACCGCTGGACACCACCGCCGTGGGATGCCGCGAGATTATGGATGCCGCGCGCAGAAAGGGCGTCCTGCTTCAAGTAGATTTTCACAAGCGGTACGATCCGGAGCATCGCGCGGTGGAGCGGGCGATTCGGCAGGGCCGGATGGGGCAGGTGCTGTATGGCTATGCGTGGATGGAGGACCGAATCGAGGTGCCGGTGGACTGGTTTCCTCAGTGGGCAGGGTCGAGCAGTCCGGCGTGGTTCCTCGGCGTGCATTTCTACGACCTTGTGCGCTGGATGATCAAGTCGGACCCGGTGGAAGTCTATGCGCGGGGCCGCAAGGAGAAGCTGGCAAAAGAGTTGGGCATAGATGCGTACGATTTTGTCAGCGCGCACGTCACCTTCGAAAACGGCGCTCAATTTGGGTTTCAAACGTCGTGGATTCTGCCGCGCGGTTTCGAGGCGGTTGTAAACCAGGGTGTGCGGCTGGTGGGTACGGAAGGCTTGTGGGAGGTGGACAGCCAGTCGCGAGGTTCACAAAGCTGCCTTCAGGACGCGGGAATGCAGACCTGGAACAGTAGTGCAAACCGTGAATACGAAGATTCTCAGGGACGCGTGCGTCTGGGCGGCTATGTGATCGAATCGATTGAGGATTTCGCGGGCAACGCCGCCTATCTCAAGAGCCGCGGGAACCTTGACGATATTGCGGGTCGCTATCCTTCCGGCGAGGACGGGTTGCAGGCCACGCGAATCGCAGAGGCTGTCCACGAAAGTATTTCAATGGGCGCGGTTGTGAGGCTGTAGCACAGTTAAAGGCAAGGTAATCGGCAAATCAATAACACGGCGCAACGCAAGTCACGGACATAGCAACGGCAAGTCAAAAGCCCGGCAACAGCAAGTCAGGGACACGGCAACAACAAGTCAGGGACGTGGCAGCGCAATTCAAGAACGGAGCAACGCGATTCAAGAACGGCGCAACGCGGAGGTTGCTCCCTACATGTGGCAATAGTTCACAGCTTCGACACAAACAGCCGGAACGTAGATGGATATGCTAACGCGATCACTGCTTCTCACAATGGCGAACAGCCCAAACATCGAGCGGTTCGTCAAGAAAAACGGGATGTCCGCCGGGTTTGCCCGGCGATTCATCGCGGGCGAAACCATGGAGGAGACTGCCGCCCCCGTCCGAGCGCTGAACGACCGCGGCATGACGGTCTCTCTAGATTACCTCGGTGAGAATGTCTCCCGCGCTGAAGAGGCTGCCGAATCGGTCGCTTATTATCTTCGCCTGCTCCGATTTATCTCGGATAACAATCTAAACGCGAACATCTCGCTGAAGCTCACGCAGCTGGGCCTGGACATCGGTTCCGACGTCGCTGAACGGCATATGCGCGAAATTTTGGAAGAGGCCGCGCGTTACGATCAGTTCGTACGAATTGACATGGAGGGTTCCGCTTACACGCAGCGCACCCTCGATCTGTTCGATGCGCTCCAGCCCGACCATAAAAATACAGGGGTCGTAATTCAGTCCTATCTCACTCGCAGCGAGCAGGATGTCGAAAAGCTCATTGAAATGGGCGCCCGCGTCCGCCTGTGCAAAGGGGCGTATGACGAGCCGCGAGAAGTCGCCTTTCAGAATAAAACCGACGTCGATGCCAACTACCTCCGCCTCGTGCGCCGCGTGCTGAAGGACGGGAACTACCCGGGAATCGCTACGCATGATGAGCTCATGATCGAGGGAACCTGCGATTTCGCGCGCGAAGAAAGCATAATGCCGGACCGATACGAGTTCCAGATGCTTTATGGCATCCGGCGCGACAGGCAGGAATCACTGGTCCGCGCGGGGTATCGAATGAGGGTGTACGTTCCCTTCGGAACCCAGTGGTATGCATACATGATGCGCCGCATGGCAGAACGTCCCGCGAACCTATGGTTTGTCATCAAGAATCTGCTAAGGCGCTGAACGAGGTTCTGGCGAGCCTGGCGATGAATTGCCGGGAGTTAAGAACTCCATCCGAAACGGAAAACCACGATTGATTACGAAGCGTCTTCTTGTGCCGCTGGCAATAGTTCTCGCGTCGACTCATGCTTCCGCATCGCCCTCCGTTTGGGCGGCCCGTACGGCAGGCGAGCATCTTTCTCCCTCCAGGCTCCGCACCGAGTATCTCATCAACCCACTTGGGATCGACTCACCGCACCCGAGGTTGGGCTGGATTGTCGAATCGAGCGCGCGAGGGCAAAAACAGACGGCGTACCGCATCCTCGTCGCGGGAACCCGCGAGGCGCTCAGACAGGATCGTGGTGAGCTCTGGGATTCGGGCAGGGTGGCAAGCGGCAAGACGCTGAACGTCGCTTATGATGGAAAGCCGCTTCTGTCGGGCCGCCCGGCGTTCTGGAAGCTGAAGGTTTGGGATCGAAGCGGCGTCGAATCGGAGTGGAGCGCTCCCGCGCAATGGTCCATGGGCCTGCGCGACCGCAAGGACTGGACGGCCCAATGGATTTCGTACCGCGACAGCTCGCCCTTGTACAAAGACCGCGGGAGCCTCTATCTGCCGCCCGCGCGTCACTACCGCAAGGAGTTCCGCGCAGGCAAGAGAGTAAAGAGAGCGACCATTTATGCCTCCGCGCTGGGCCTGTTCCGGCTTCAAGTGAACGGCAGGCCGGTGGATGACGCTTATTTCGAGCCGGGGTGGTCGGACTACGTGAAGCGCGCTTACTACCGTACCCACGATGTTACGAGCCTGCTGCGGAAAGGCGAAAACGCGATTGGCGCGGTCGTCAGCGACGGATGGTACGCAGGCTATGTGGGCTACGGACTGCTGGTGGGGTATGGGCCGAACCGCGCGGGGCGCTATTTCTACGGCAAGACACCCGCCCTGCTTGCCCAGCTTGAGATCGAGTACGCGGACGGTTCGCGCGAAACGGTTGTTACGGATTCCTCCTGGCGCGTGAGTGGAGACGGGCCGATCCGCGAGGCGGACCTGTTGATGGGAGAGGCCTATGACTCGCGGCGCGATAGGCCAGGCTGGTGCAGGCCGGGCGGCGCGACGGACTGGAAGTGGGAGCCGGCGATTCGGGCGGAGGAGAACGGCAGCACGAAGGCCGTGTTCTCCGATAATCGCGGAAACCGCGAAGTGGAGCTGGGTTTCCAGCCGCCGCACGTACTGCAAAGCTATTCAGCGCCGCCAATCCGCGTCACTCAGACGCTGAAGGCAAAGCGAATCACTGAGCCGAAACCGGGCGTCTACATCTATGATTTGGGCCAGAACTTCGCGGGCATCGTGCGTCTCAAGGTCAAGGGCGCCGCCGGAACCAGAGTGCAGCTTCGATTCGGCGAGATGCTTCACAAGGATGGCCGCCTGATGACGGAGAACCTTCGCCGGGCGAGGGCCACCGATTTTTACACACTGCGGGGCGACCCGCGCGGAGAGACGTGGGAGCCGCAATTCACCTATCATGGATTCCAGTATGCCGAGGTGACGGGCTTGCCGGAAAAGCCCGGCCTGGATGCTGTGACCGGTCTCGTGCTGCACAACGACACGCCGCTCACGAGCAGCTTTGAATGCAGCGACGACGTGATGACGAAGTTCTGGAAGAACACGCAATGGACGCAGCGCGCCAATTTCGTAGAGGTCCCGACGGACTGCCCCCAGCGTGATGAGCGCCTCGGCTGGATGGGCGACGCCCAGACGTACGCCCGAACCGCCACCTATAATGCCGACGTCGCCGCGTTCTACACCAAGTGGCTGGATGATGTGGCGGAGGCTCAGCAGAGCTTCGGGGCCTACCCCGACTACTGTCCCTATCCCATGGGCCACGGCGAGCCGGGCAAGACTTTCGGCACGGCATGGACAGACGCGGGAATCATCTGTCCGTGGACCGTTTGGCGGGTCTATGGCGACACTCGGGCCGTGGAACGGCACTGGGACTCGATGTCTCGATTCATGGAGTGGCGAAAGAAGGCCGCTCCGGATGGACTCGGCAAATCGATCGGGAATCCGTGGGGCGACTGGCTCAGCGTGGGCGAGACGACCTCGGTCGAATTCGTGGATACATGCTACTACGCCCATGACGCCAGTCTGATGGCGGACATGGCGGAAGCTATCGGCAGGGCGGGCGAAGCCGCAGGATATCGCGCTCTACGCACGAGGATCGAATCCGCGTTCGTCAAGGAGTACGTGAACGCCGGCGGCACGCTCAAGCAGGACACACAAAGCGCCTATGCGCTGGCCCTCGCCTTCGACCTGATTCCGAAGAATCTGACCAGACCCGCCGCCAACCGGCTTGCCGATAAGATTGCGAAAAACGGCTTCCGCATGACCACCGGTTTTCTGGGAACGGTGCGCCTGCTGCCCGCCCTCAGCGCGGCAGGCTACCACGATCTGGCGGTGCGGCTGTTTCAAAGCCGCAAGTTTCCGTCGTGGGGCTACGAGGTCGCAAATGGCGCGAATACTGTGTGGGAGCGGTGGGACAGCTTTACCGCGGAGCACGGATTCAACGGCGAGGGCGGAAACCAGAACGCGGCGATGAACAGCTTCAGCCACTACTCTTTCGGAGCGGTGATGGAGTGGGGCTTCAAGACCCTTGCGGGCATAGACACGGAGGTAGCGGGATTCGAGCGAATCGTTATCGCGCCCGGCCCGCCCACGGACGGCTCGAACCCCGACAACCGGCCCATCGACTGGGTAAGGGCGGACTACGATTCGCCGCGCGGAAAGATTGCCGTCGCGTGGAAGCGCGAAGCAGGCCGATTCGTGCTGGACGTGACCGTGCCGGCAAACACATTCGCGACGATTCTTCTGCCGGCAAGCTCCGCGGAGACCGTTACCGAGGGCGGCAAACCGCTTGTCGGAGCGGAGGGCGTCAGATTAGTGCGTTACGCCGGGGACCGAGCGGTTCTCGCGGCGGGGTCCGGCAGCTACCATTTCGAATCGACGTTTTGAATTCTCACGGGAGGCAGACGATGATTGCGGTTGCCGGACGCGTGCCGATCAAGCCGGAGCAGCGGGACAAAGCGCTAGAAGCGACTATTAAAATGGTTCAGGCCACGCAGCGGGAGGCGGGATGCCTTCAATACCACTTCTACTCTGATTTAGAGGACCCGAACATCTTCCACGTGTTCGAAGAGTGGGAGACGCCGGAAGCGCTGGACGCTCACCTGAAAACACAGCATATGGCCGATTTCATGGCGGCTTTGCCCGAGACGCTCGCGGGCGAGCCTAAGATCATGCGATATGTTGTATCGGACGTAAGCCGGTTATTGTAGCGGGCCGGAGCGATCGAAAGCAATAATGCGATATGGCTCCGAGCGATCTGAGTGGACGACAGATGCTGTGGCGAGCGGGTGGCGGCTTGCCGACGACCTCTACAGCGGCGCAGCCGGATTCCCTATTTGGTTCTGGCTATGCCAGGCTAGGAGTAGGGATTATTGGCCGCATTACTTATTCGCCAGCTCGTAAAGCGCGAGGGCGAATATTTTGGCAGCGCGCAGCAGCGATTCGATCTCGATCTTTTCATCTGGCTCATGGGCGGGACCGTCCGAACCGCCGGGGAAGCTCGCCCCGAAACAGACCGCGTGCGGCGTTGCGCGCGCATAGGTTCCGCCGCCCATCGTGTAGGGTTTCGATTCCGTATCGCCGGTCTCCAACTGGTAAACGCGCATCAGCGTAAGCGCGGGCTCCTGGTCGAGAGGCACGTAGAGGGGAACGCTGTCGTGATAGTCCGCAAGCGTCCACCCCGCCTTCTCGATGAACGGGCGATGCCGCGCCAGAAGCGTATCGATGGTCCACGTCACAGGGTAGCGGATGTTATAGGTCAGGCGGACCGTGCGCCCGTCCATCTCGAACACGCCCAGATTGTTCGTCAGCGGCCCGGCAACGTCGTCTTCTCCCGCAATGCCTAATCCCGCGCCGGTCGGATCGACGGAGGACACAATCCATTCCAGCCACGGGCGGTCGTCCGGCAGAGCAAGCTCCAGCAGGGCGCGGGCGAGGCGAGACACCGCGTTGTCGCCCGCCTGCGGAGTGCTGCCGTGGGCAGATCTGCCTGTCGCGCGAATCGTAATTCCCGCCTCGCCGGCTTCGAAGGCTACGTTCCTGTCCCAGTGCTTGTGCAGTGACGACGCCGCGCGGAGCAGGGCTTCCGAATCACCCTCGATACGCGCCTCTGCGGATTCCGGGACCATGTTCGAGCGCAGCCCGCCCCTCGCCGAACCGACGCGCAGGCCCTTTCCGCTATCGACAACCCGCTCCAGATGGAGGTTCACGATTCCCTTTTCCGCGTATATGAGCGGGAAGCTGGCATCGGGCGTGAAGGCGAGCACGGGCCGCTCCTCTTTTGCGACCTCCCAGTAGTGCTTGACACAGCCGAATCCGCTCTCCTCGTCGCACCCAAAGATGACGCGCACGCGCCGCTTTAGTGGCAGGCCGCTGTCCATGAGAGCCTTTGCCCCAAAGAGAGCGGCGAAGGTCGGTCCCTTGTCATCGGACGCGCCGCGCGCATAGATGAATCCATTGTCGATCTCCGCGCCAAACGGCGGATGCCGCCACCGGTCGCCTTCCGGCACTACGTCCAGATGCCCCAGGGCGGCAACCATCTCCGCGCCTTCGCCGAATTCGGCGTGTCCGGCATGCCCGTCCACGTCTTTGATTCGGAATCCCAGCTGCTCGCAGAGTTGCAGCGTGTAGTCGAGCGCCGCGCGGTTCGTGGGTCCATAGGGTGCATTCGGCGCCGATGGAGGCTCCTTCTTGCTCGGTATCCGCAGCACGCCCCGCAGCGCCTCCACGATCTCGTCGCGGTGGTCGTCGATCCAGCGGTGAAACAATCCAATCTCATCACTCATTCATGGCTCCGGTTGGTCAAGATTCAGAATTCAGGTTTCAGGATTCAGGCGCGAAAAGCACAGGTCGTAGATACTGTTCGCCCATGCGCGCGCCAAATCCTGTGGGTGATAATAGGCGTCCGGCAACAGGACATGCCGGCCCGCTTTCGGAACGCTTTGGCAGTTCGCGCCGTCCTATTTGAGGCACGCAAATCCCTGGAGGTCCCATATGTTCCGACCCATCCGTATTCTTGGTGCACTTTTTCTTGGCCTTGCATGCATGGCGGCGCTTGCTGACGGCAAAGTGCCTGCGACACCCGTCGCTCCCGATTTCAGCAAGGGGATGCTCTGCGGAAAGGTGCTGGACACCGCGACCGGCAAGCCTGTGCCGAACGCCACCGTGGCGCTTGCGGACAAGGACGGCAAGGTGGTTGCCTGGACCAAGACCGACGCTGAGGGCAAATACTCTCTTGCGGCGGATTCGCTCAAAGTCCTCAACCTGCGTCCCTCGCACCGGCGCGGACTGCTCGAAGAAGTCGCGCGCGGCGCAGGCCAGCTTGTCACGATTCCGGTGAAGGTCGCGGGCACCGTTGTTGAAACCATAAGAAAGACAAGCCCCGTGGAGACGGTAAAGAACGCAGCCATCTCTGCCGCGACCGGTAACCCGGTGCCGATTGGCGCGCAAGTCGTCAACACAGTCGCCGGTACTGCCGGTCAGACCAAGGCGACAGCGGAGAATCAGACCAAGGAAATGGCGGTGCGAACGGCGTTCGGCGAGCGGCTCAATGACAAGAATCAGAAGAAGTCCGCCCTCGCGCCGGGCGAAGTTTTCATCGCGGTGAGCCGTCCCGAATACAAAGAGGTGAAGGGGAAAGCGGGCACATACTGGCTGGAAGCGGCCATTCCTCCCGTCAAAGATCAGAAAAATAAGAAGGAGGACAAGGGGCGCGGCGTCTGCGCGTGGATGGAGACCGTGAAGCTTGCTCCCGCGACAGCGGCCGATAAGAAATCGGAGATTCTAAACGAAGCGATCCTGCTGAGCGAGCCGAAGATAGAGCCCACGCTGATTCCGATTGGGGGCACGGCGAAAATATCCGTGAAACTTTTGGCTCCCATGAATCCGGTGGCGAAGCTGAGGGTATTCGCGCGCGAGGATAAGAAGAGGACCATTTTGGAACTGAAGCCGCAGGCCAACAATCTCTACACGGGCGAGCTGACAATCGACTCCAACTGTCCGAGCGGCGACACCAAAATCACGATTGCCGCTCTGCGGGAGGAGCCCATCGAGGTGAAGCTTCCAAAATCAAAGGACGATCCGCTGCTTCTCTTCGCGAAGCGGCTCGACGACCTTGAGCCGGGTAAGCCTTTTGAGTACGACCCCAGGATATTGGCCTCGGAAAATCGGCTCGATATTACGGTTACCGTTCTCGACCCCAGGCAGCAGACTCCGGCCGGTTCGCCCAAGCCCCCCGACGTAAAGAAGTGATTGAGGCTGACAGCGTTGCTGTACGGGCGAATAAATCACAGCGAGACTGTTGATTTCTGTACCCAACTCTCCCCGCGATTTATTCGCCCCTACGAAACGCACGCCACCGTTTCGGTCAGCTATGTCATAGGGCATTTTTAGTATTTGTTCTTCTTCTTCGCGTCGTCCATCATTTTTAGAAAATCGGAGGCAGGCGCGTATCCAACCGAGCGCCCGAGGACATTGCCCTTGCCATCCATGAAGATGACCGTGGGAATAGATTCCACCTTGTATTTGCGAGCTAAGGCGGACTGCTTGTCCACATCTACGAGCACCGGCACGAACTGCTTGGACTTCTCGACAACCGTCTTGTCCTTGTAGGTAGTTGCCAGCATCTGCTTGCACGGGCCGCACCACGTCGCCCAGAAGTCCACCATTACGACCTTTTTGTCTTTCGACGCAGTCTTCATGGCGTTTGGCAGCGAAACCGTCCATGCAATGGGTCCGTGCTGCTTCGCCTCGCCGTCACCTTCCGCCGCGCGGACGGAATGCTGCGCGCCGGTAAACAGGGCAAGCGCGGCCGCGCCACAGAGGGCCACGCGCAACGTCATTCTTCTCATAAAATCTCTCCTGTAGGAATCGGACGCGCTACGAGTGGCGTCAGGATGTAATACGACATTGAAATCCATATTGGTTTCTGATGAGAAGAAATCTACGTTCTTTCTTAAGAGCACGGCGCAATCCGCCGAAATCACCAGTCGCAGGCGGGTGACTAACCGCCCGTCGGTCCGTATATGGTTCAGACGATTGCATCTAGTCGATTATTACAGATATGGCAAGCAAAGCCACTCGCCGAGAAAGGAAGCCCATTTTGAGAATCAACGACAGATCACCGAGCCGCCGGCCACTGTGGCTGGGTCTTTTTCTTGCAGCCGCGCCGGTGCTGGTATTGAGCTGGGCTCTTGCGCAGGACGTCAAGAAGAAGTCGAGCTATTCGCCCGTAGTGCCCGCCGAGCCGTTTCCGGAGACCATGCGTCGCATGTCCGCCGAAAAGCCCTCCGTTATGGCGCGCCAGTTGAACCTGCTGGCCGAACGCTATGACCTCGGCGACAGGCCGTCGACCGAATGCACGATGTCTCGCGGCAAGGCGGTGCAGGAGGGCGTTCGCGTCAAGCTGCCCGCCGATATGACCTGGGAGAAGCTTGCAGGCATGCCGCCGGACGAGATTCGAGACCGCGACCTCTTTCCTGCCGGATTCTATCCGCTGCCGCACCCCAATCACCCGGAAGGCGGCATGCTGTTTCCAAAGTTCGAGATAGATGAGCTGAAGAAGCAGGAAGCTCGTGACCTGACACGCTTCGATCTTGACTTCGACCTGCCGGATCGCTTCCTGCCGGAGTTCCCCGCGCCCATCTTTCTTACCACTCGGCCCGATCTCGGTGACGTGTCAAAAGGAAAGCTGGTGACTATCGACAACTTCATGGAGTTGTTCGACGGAATCCTGAATCCCAAGCAGCTCGAAGGAGTCCGACTCCTTGTCACGCCGTTCAATCAGCAGCAGTTCAATGCGACGGACGACCGGAGATCCGTGCGCCCCAGTCGTGGAGTAGCCTGCTTCGACTGCCATGCCAACGGCCATACGAATGCGGCGACTCACCTTGTGGGCGATATCAGGCCGCAGGAGTTCCGTCACCGCCTGGATACTCCCTCGCTGCGGGGCGTGAATATCCAGAGGCTCTTCGGCTCTCAGCGCGCCCTGAAGACCGTTGAGGACTTTACCGAGTTCGAGCAGCGGGCGGCCTACTTCGATGGCGACCCGGTCATTGCGACGAAGAAGGGAGTCAACATCCTGGACCGGGGCCACCAGGTGCATGACATGTCGGAGTTCCAGGAGATTCTGGACTTTCCGCCCGCACCCAAGCTCGGAATCGACGGCAAGCTCGATCCCAAGAAGGCGACGGCGGCGGAAATGCGCGGCCAGAACCTCTTCTTTGGAAAGGGACAGTGCGGCTCCTGCCACCCCGCACCATACTATACGGACAACCTGATGCACAACCTGAAGACGGAGCGATTCTTCAAGCCGAAGCTGATTAATGGTCGGATGGCGAACATGGATGGTCCGATTAAGACGTTCGTGCTGCGGGGCGTCAAGGAATCACCGCCGTACATGCATGATGGCCGCCTGATGACATTGGATGACACGGTCGAATTCTTCAATCTCATCCTCGGCGTCCGCCTGAACACACAGGAGAAGAAGGACATCGTCGCCTTCATGCGCGCGCTGTAAATGACCAAGGAGCCATGTTATTTCGGGGGTCGTTCGGCTTGCGCCGAACGACCCCTGCTTGCATGGGCGCTACTCAGGCGGCGCGTGGGAGCGGGCGAGCTGCGCAAAGTCGCCGGTCAGCAGATAGGCGACGCGCTCCGCGATATTGACGGCGTGGTCCGCGACGCGTTCGAGATAGAGCGCAACGATGCTGAGGCGGTTGTAGGCAACGGCATGGGAGGGGTCTCGAACGGTAGCGGCGTCCAGGTCGGCGCGGGCACGCGCATGGAGGTCGTCCACCAGGTCGTCGCCTCGAACCGCAAGGTCCACGCGATCCATATCGCGATCCGCGAAGGCGCGCAGCGCCTCGCGTAGAACGGTGAGCGCCGCGTCCGACAGTCGCGCGAGGTCAACGACGGGAGGGGGCGGCAGGGCCAGACTTAACTCAAGCGAGATCTTCGCGATATCGACCGCATGGTCGCCTATCCGCTCCAAATCCGTGATCGCCTTCATCGCAGTGCCCACTATGCGAAGGTCCGAGGCGACCGGCTGTTGGCTCCACAACAGCCGGATACACTGCTCCTCGATGCCGATATCGAGGTCATCAACCTCATCGTCACGGCGCATTACAGCAAGGGCGAGCTCGTCGTCCCTGTTCAGCAGCGCCGTAACCGAGTCGGCGACCATCGCGCCCACGATTGCGCCCATGGCGCTGAGATTTTCGCAAACGCCCGACAGGCTGTTTTCGAAGCGAACTCGGAGTATCTCGCTCATTATCGTTACTTCACGCCGAAGAGCCGCATGCCCTCATAGACGACAGCGGCCACCAATCCGGCGGCCGGTATCGTGAGCACCCATGCGACTACCATGCTCTGGGCAACTCCCCAACGAACCGCAGACAGCCGCTTGGACGCGCCGACCCCGAAAATGCTTCCGGCAATCGTGTGGGTTGTGCTGATGGGCATCTTGAAGTGGGTAGCCAGAAAGATGATGATTGCCGCTGAGGTCTCCGCCGCAAAGCCATGCACGGGTTCCAGCCGGATGATTCGATGGCCCATCGTCTTTATGATTCGGTAGCCGCCCGCGGCGGTTCCGAATCCCATGGCGGTTGCGCACGCAACCACGACCCAGAACGGGACGTGCGGGTCCTTGCCATGAACGCCGATTAGCCCCTGACTCACGAGCGCCATGGTAATGAGCCCCATGCTCTTCTGCGCGTCGTTGGAGCCATGCGTGAAGGCCATAGCGGCGGCGGAGACGAGCTGAAGCCGGCGAAAAATCGCGCTGATGCGGCCCGGATGGACCCGCGCCAGCAGCGTAAATATGAGCGCCATGATCAGGAAGCCGAGCACGAAACCCGCAAGTGGAGAAGCGATTAGCGGAAACAGGACCTTCTCCTTGATGCCGTTCCACTTCAGCGCGTCAACGCCTCCATAGACGATAGCCGCGCCGCACAGCCCGCCCACGAGCGCGTGCGACGAGCTGCTTGGGATTCCCCAGCGCCACGTGATGAGATTCCACACTATCGCGCCGATGACCGCCGCGAGAATAGCGCCCTGCGCCTCCTTTTCGCTGAGATTGACCAGGCCGCCCGCCACGGTTTTGGCCACGTTCGTAGATATGAGCGCTCCGACGAAATTGAGGGTTGCCGCCATCGCTATGGCGGCTCGCGGGGAGAGCACACGCGTGGAGACTACGGTCGCGATGGCGTTGGCCGTATCGTGGAAGCCGTTGATATAGTCGAAGGCCAGCGCGAAGATGACGACGAGAATCAACATTAGGCTGATACCGTCAGGCATATTTCACGACCACGCTTTCAACAATGTCGGCCACGCTCTCGCACTTGTCGACCGCGATCTCTACCCGGTCGTATATTTCCTTCCACTTAATCACCGTAAGCGGATCGGGGTTCGGCGCATTGAAGAGCTCCGTAAGCGCAGCGCGATAGTGGGTGTCGCTTTCGTTTTCAATCTCGTGTACTCGAATGAGCATGGGTGATAGTGATTCGCGGCTCTGCATGTTCCTGAGCGTCGCGACGACGTCTCGCGTGGCGCGTGTAATTTGAACCAGCAGGCCCACGAGCGGTTCCAGGTCCGGGCGCGGCACTGTTAACCTGTAGATGGATATGCGCTGCGTTCCCGCCTCGATGGCGTCCGTGATGTCGTCCAGCCCGCTGGAGAGCGCGCGCAGGTCTTCCTTGTCGAGCGGCGTCACGAAGGTTGCGTCGATCTTGTTCATCAGTTGATGCGTCAGGTCGTCCGCTTCGTGCTCGATCTGCTCGATACGCGCTATGTGCTCGTTGCACCGGCTGAAATCGCGTGTAAGCGTCTCGAACTCCTCGGCCGCGCTGACCGCCGCGGCGGCCTGCGACTCCAGCAAAATGTAGAATGAGAGATCCTTGCCGAATCCCAATAACCTCACGTGTAGTTCTCCTGATCTTTGGGTGGTTTAAGAGGTAGGGGCCAGGTTAACAATCTGTTAACCCATCGCTGACAATCCCTAAACAAACTATACCCCGCGCGAAGCGCTGAAGTGATGATGACTTCGTGGCTGTCTCACGCGCTCGGACCAATGGCGCGCCCGAGAACTCTGGGCTTGCATCCGGTCGTCCCGCCGGACGAAAAAAACCTTGCGCAAGAAGTCTACCGAACGGCCCGCGGGCTATCATCACGCAGGTCCGTGCATTGGAGGGTTGGAGCGTTTTCATTGCGCAACCGGTTATTTCTTGCTGGAGCCGAAATTCCTGTCCCAAATGTATATGAGGCCGTCGATCACTTTGGTGCTGACCGGGCGCTCCGCCTCCGTGGGCACGTCCAGCTTGAACCCGAGGTTCGCCCGGCTGCCGGTTACAAGCGCATTGTCTACGGCCCCGCGCAGATCGTCGATTGCGGGCCTTAGGCCGAGATCGAGGGCGCGCTTCTGCACGCTGGTGGTTCGGAGGTAGTCCACAAACGCGCCGGCGCCGTCCGATTGATCCCGCGTGACCCAATCAGCTTTCAGAATGGCTGCCGGATAGTTGGTAGCGAGCGTCTTGTCCGGGTAGATGACTCGCAGGCTCGTGGCTCCCTTGTCGATGGACTGCATGGCGTTGCTCTCATAGCAGAGCGCTATGTCCGATGACTGCGGGCCGCCGGCCACGAACGCCTCCACCATTTTGCTGGTCGTGTCTCCGAACCCGGCAACCCGGCCCTCAATCGTCTTCATGAAGCGCATGAATCCTGGGTCGGATTCGGAGACGCCGGGGTGTGTCTTCCGGTATTCCAGAAGCATGAGAACAAGCGCCGCCTGCCCGGAGTTGGATTCGGTCGCTTCGGTCTGCGCCAGCCTGAGCCTGCCCCAGCCTGCATGCCCTCCGATGTAACTCCATCCTTTCGTTGATAGATCGTAGAGCAGGCCCCACGTCCGGCCCTGGTATTGCGGGCGCTGGGCGGCCGCCTGGAACACTTTGGCGCGATCATCCCACATGAGCAGGACGAAAAGCGACTTCAGGATGGGCTTCGTGTCACCTACGATGTCGTCGTTGTGCTTCCCGACCTGAGGGTTGCGCCAATCGAGATTCAGCTTGTCGGTCCAGTAAACATCGGCGGGGCTCCAGATGACCGGTTTTGCCTTGCCGTAGAGGATGTCCTGCTTTGCCGCCCTGGAACCAGATATTGCCTGCGGAGCGATACGCCATTTACCGTTGAGCTGCTTATTGAACTCGTCCGCCGCCTTCTCCACCCACTTCTTTGTGCTTCGTCCATACATGAAGACAATGTCGCCGGGCTGCGCAGGTTTTTGATCTCCTCCCCCTTCCGTCCTCAGCCCGGTCTCGTGCTGAAGAGGCCCGTTCGTCCCGGACGCGCCGGGAGCATGGGTTCTGGTCCAATAGATGTAGCCTGCCGCCCCGACGGCGGCAACGAGGATGAGGCAGTTCCCGATCTTTAGACGGCCGCGGCGCGGCGCGGAACCGTAGGCCATGTTCGGTTTCTCCCATAAGAGGCAGATTAGCCATTATGAACGTAATAACCCGAATTTGACAGTTAAGCCGGTCAAGTTGGTCCTGCGTCCGGCATTTTGAGCGTGAACACAGCGTCTTTCGGCTGGTTTAGACTCAAATAGTGTAATGAAAATGTTTTTTGATGATG
>JBBROJ010000014.1:0-58515 GCA_038229495.1 Chthonomonadales bacterium | reverse complement strand
TTGCCTGCCATCGAGTTCACGGAATCGGTGAGGTCCTTCCACGTGCCCGACACTCCGCGCACCTCCGCCTGGCCGCCTAGCTTTCCGTCCGTTCCCACTTCACGGGCAACACGAGTAACTTCGGACGCGAACCCGTTTAGCTGATCGACCATGATGTTGATGGTACTTTTCAGCTCCAGAATCTCGCCCTGCGCGTCCGCCGTAATCTTCTTCGTAAGATCGCCGTTTGCAACAGCCGTCGTAACCTCGGCGATATTGCGCACCTGCCCGGTGAGGTTTTCGGCCATGAAGTTCACGTTATCGGTGAGGTCTTTCCAGGTTCCCGAAACACCCTTTACCTGGGCCTGGCCGCCTAGCTTTCCGTCGGTTCCTACCTCGCGGGCAACACGAGTAACTTCGGAGGCGAACGAGTTTAGCTGATCGACCATGATGTTGATCGTGTTCTTGAGGTCGAGAATTTCGCCCTGGGCGTCTGCGGTGATCTTTTTCGTAAGGTCGCCCGTCGCGACAGCGGTGGTAACGTCTGCGATGTTTCGCATCTGACTGGTGAGGTTGCCTGCCATTGAATTCACGGAATCGGTGAGGTCTTTCCACGTGCCGGAGATGCCGCGAACCTCCGCCTGGCCGCCGAGCTTACCTTCCGTTCCCACTTCGCGGGCAACACGGGTTACTTCGCTTGCAAACGAGTTGAGTTGATCGACCATAATGTTAATCGTGCTTTTTAGCTCCAGAATCTCGCCCTGGGCGTCTGCGGTGATCTTCTTGGTCAGGTCTCCATTAGCAACAGCGGTCGTAACCTCGGCAATATTTCTAACCTGGCCGGTTAAATTCTCGGCCATGAAGTTCACGGAATCGGTAAGGTCCTTCCACGTCCCTGAAACCCCTTTTACCTGCGCCTGGCCACCCAGCCTACCTTCCGTACCTACTTCACGAGCCACGCGGGTAACTTCGGAAGCGAAGGAGTTGAGCTGATCGACCATGATATTGATGGTGCTTTTAAGTTCGAGAATCTCGCCCTGAGCGTCGGCGGTAATCTTCTTAGTAAGGTCGCCGTTTGCAACAGCGGTGGTTACGTCGGCGATGTTTCGCACCTGGCTTGTGAGGTTGCCGGCCATCGAGTTCACGGAATCGGTGAGGTCCTTCCACGTGCCGGAGACGCCCTTCACGGCCGCCTGGCCACCCAGTTTCCCGTCGGTTCCCACCTCGCGTGCGACGCGGGTCACTTCGGAAGCGAATCCGCTAAGCTGATCGACCATTGTGTTCACGGTGCGCGCCGTGCGGAGGAACTCGCCAGTCAGTGGCCTGCCGTCGATTTCGAGCGCCATCGTCTGAGAGAGCTCGCCTTTCGCGACCGCGCCAATGACGCGCGCGACTTCGAATGTCGGCTGGACAAGGTCGACAATGAGGGTGTTGACGGAGCTGATGCAGTCGCCCCAGCCGCCGCTCATCCCCTTGTCGGAAGCGCGCTGGGTTGTCTTGCCTTCCTTTCCTACGACCGTGCTGATGCGAGCCAACTCCCTGCAGAGGAATTCGTTGCGCTCTATAATATCATTCAGGGCATCACATATCTTGCCTGAAATGCCGACTTGATCGGCAGGCATGCGCGAGGTAAAATCGCCCTTCTTAACGGAATTGAGAACGGTCAAAAGCTGGCGCGGATCAATCGTGTCCACACTTGCGGTTTCAGTACGCATGGAGGAGTCTCTCCTTAAATGGAATCATGAAACGGAATTATGAAAAGGATTCATCGCTGAAGATATTAGCGCTGAAAGAGCGGGAAAATAAGGGGAGCGGCAAACATATAAACCTGCGTCATAGTAATACGAACAAACAGGGGTATTGTTCCTGCGTTGTCGGCAAAAAAAAATCGGGCAATCAACCAGTCGACCCATAAATGTGTTTGAGGCCGTTCGCCGCTTCGGAGCAACCGTGTCAACAATTTGGCGAGACGAGCTTATGCTACAATAGCGTCACGCAATAGCGTCACGTAATAGCGTCACGTAATAGCGTTACCGAGAATCTCACTGTCACAGTCGCCTTCACAGTCCACGGGTTGAAACCCGTGCCTGTCGATGCAAAGTCGGCCTGCGCCGACCGGGAAGACTGTACTCGGAGAGTCAGGAACCGTCAATAATGGCCTTGCCTTGGAATTACGCGATTGTCGTGGGCGCTTCGAGCGGCATAGGAGCTGAGCTTGCGCGCCAGCTTGCGGCAAGCGGCTGCCGCGTGGCGGCGATAGCGCGCCGTGAGACGGAGCTGGGCCAACTTGCGGCCGCGGCGGGAGGAGGAGAGGATAGAAATATCCTTACCTATCCCCACGACGTAACCTGCTACGAAGAGGCGCCCGCGCTTTTCCAGCGAATCTGCCGCGACCTCGGCGGCCTGGACCTCATCATCTACGCCGCCGGAACGATGCCGCGAATCATGCCGGAGGAATACAATTTCGAGAAAGATCGGGCGGCGGTAGAGGTGAATTTCCTCGGCGCGGTCGCGTGGATCAACCAGGCGGCGGAGCGATTCGGACGCGGCGGCAGCGGAACAATCGTAGGAATCTCGTCGGTGGCGGGCGACCGAGGGCGAGGGGGATACCCTGTCTACGGAGCGTCCAAAGCTGCCCTTAACGCCTACCTGGAATCCATTCGCAACCGCGTCGGGCGGCTTGGCGTGGCCGTGGTGATCGTCAAGCCCGGACCGGTCGATACGCCCATGACAAAGGGAATGTCCGGGCTGCCGCTTCTAATCACTCCGGAGGAGGCCGCGCGACAGATACTCGCAGCCGCGAAGGGCCGGGTTCGAACCGCGTACATTCCCTGGAAATGGCGGCCTATCATGGCAATAATCCGCGGCATCCCCTCGTCCCTCTTCCAGCGAATGAAGAAGCTGAATTCATGAGCGCCGTCCATCCTCTCTGCATGCCGGACCCGCCGGAAAGCAGTCCTCAGTCGTGCGCCAGGAAGCTTGATGCCTTACCGATGCTGCCAGTGGACAGACTGGAGCGGGTATGGGCCTGGGGAATGGCGTCCAGCGCGATGAGTTATGTCTACCGCCCGAGCACGGAGGAAGGCGTCAACGAGGTCCTTCATCTTGCTCGCGAGCGAGGATTGAAGGTGGGGCTGCGCGGGGCGGGACGGTCCTATGGCGATGCGTCACTGAACGCCGAGAACATTACGCTGGACCTCACGCGCATGAACCGGATTCTCGACTGGAATCCGGATACCGGGATCATCCGCGTGGAACCGGGCGTCACGATTCGCCAACTCTGGCAGCATGTCGTCGAGGACGGCTGGTGGCCCTGTGTCGTGCCCGGCACTATGTTTCCGACAATCGGCGGAACGGCGGCAATGAACATTCATGGCAAGAACAACTTCACCGCTGGCCCCCTGGGGGACCACATTTTAGAGTTCGAGCTTCTCCTGCCGACCGGAGAGGTCAAGCGGTGCAGCCGCGCCAGCAACCCTGACCTGTTCCACGCGGCAATCGGCGGATTCGGAATGCTCGGATGTTTCCTCAGCCTGACCCTGGAAATGAAAAAGGCGCACTCCGGCCTGGTGCGCGTGGAGCCTATCTCGACCGCGAGTCTCGCGGAGATGGTCGCAATGTTCGAGCAGAGGCACGAATCGGCGGACTATCTGGTCGGATGGGTGGACTGCTTTGCGAAGGGCGAGGGTCTTGGGCGGGGGTTGGTGCACCAGGCAAGCTATCTGAATCCGGGCGAAGACCCTGCGCCCGCTCAGACTCTGAAGGTAGAAAACCAGGAGTTGCCGGACACCTTCCTATTCGGCCTGATGCCGAAGTCAATCATGTGGCGATTCATGAAGCCGTTCGCCAACAACGCCGGAATGCGTCTCATCAACAGCGCCAAGTACCATGCGAGCAGGCTCCTCGGCAATCATCAAG
Organism: Chthonomonadales bacterium; assembly: GCA_038229495.1. Taxonomy (GTDB): domain Bacteria; phylum Armatimonadota; class Chthonomonadetes; order Chthonomonadales; family CAJBBX01; genus JBBROJ01. Next base: position 54,618 of record JBBROJ010000014.1, on the reverse strand, counting down.
TCCACACGCAGTCTCATGCCGGATTCGCTTTTCTGCTCGACTACGTGCCGAACTGGAAGTGGGCCTACAAGCCGGGAGGCCTGATTCAGTATCAGAGCTTCATACCCAAAGAGCGGGCGCTGGAGGTTTTCACCCAGCAGTTAGTGCTTCAGCACAGCTTCGGCCTCCCCGCCTATCTCGGTGTCTTCAAGCAGCACCGCCCGGATCCGTTTCTCATGACGCATGGCCTGGACGGATATTCTCTTGCGCTGGACTTCAAAGTAACAAAACGAAACCGCCGGCGCCTGTGGGCGCTGGCGGCCGAGATGGATAAAGTGGTCGTGGAAGCCGGGGGCCGTTTTTACTTCGCGAAAGACAGTACGCTCAGCCGCGAGAGCCTCAACAGCTATCTAGAAGAGGAGCGCGTTCAAAAGTTCATGCATCTGAAGCGCGCCTGCGACCCCGACGCAATCCTCGAAACTGATTTGTATCGGCGGATTTTCGGGTAGTAAATCAGTCAACGAGTCAATTAGTAAATTGGTCAATGAGTAAACGAGCATTGAAACGCATTTACCAATTGACCAATTTACTCATTGACTCGTTGACTTCTATCCCAGTATGCTGTCCGCGTTGATAACCTCGGTTGCTGTCTGCTTCATCGTCTGGCACTTGTCGCGCGACATCTTTTGCATGTGTCGGAACGCTTCCGCCTCGGTCATCTTCTTGCGCTCCATCACGATGCCCTTGGCACGCTCCACCAGCTTGCGAGTCTCCAGGGCATCTTTAACGCTCGTATTCTCGCGCTTCACGTTCTCCATCATCTCAAAGCGAGCGATGGCCGTAATAACCGCGGGAATAAGCTGCGAGCTGTCGATCGGCTTGACAAGATAGGCGCAGGCGCCCGCTTCCAATGCGGCTTCGACCGATTGATTGTCGCTGTAGGCTGTCAGGATGATAATGGGAATTGGGCGCTCTTCCATGATCTTGCGGGTGGCAGTGATTCCGTCCATGCCCGGCATCGTCAGGTCCATCAGGATGAAGTCCGGCTCCAGCTCGCGCGCCAATTCCAGCCCGCGCGCCCCCTCCACCGCCTCGCCCACGACTTCGTAACCGGCGCGCTGCAGGCCCTTTTTTAGCTGCATGACCGTTACGCCCTCATCTTCGCAGATGATGGCGCGCAGTCCTTGTGTTTTGATAGTCATGGACGCTCTTCTCCCGTATCCAAATGGGTGGCCCGGCGTATCTACGGCCAATACCTCACATGCCTACGTACCTGCGTACCTGGCGGCTCGCATGATCTTTCAGTGAGGCCAAAAAGCAACCGGGCGATTATACACTGCTATTCTGTTTGTGCGCGCGGATTTCCTCTGTCAACCGCGCGTCAAAAATTATTGCTTAGAATATTACGAACTGTGATGTGAAGGTGGCGTGAAATGTGAAGTGAAATATGGCGCGAGCTGCTCAATGTCGAAGGAATCGCCGCAACTCCAGAAATTCTCTACTGGCGCAACTGCTTGACTATACGGTCAATCTGCCAATTGGTTCCCCGTTTGGAACGTACGTTGCGCGAGGGTGTGGAAGGAGCAATAACAGTGCTTACGCAAGGAAACGTCCCGGAGCATTCAGCTCCGGGACGCTCCGCATCTGCCTGCGGGGACCGGCTTAAACTCATTGATTCTCGCTGGAAGTCAGCGCAAGCTAACCGCCGCCTGTTGAGCCCGAAGTCCCGGACGTACCGCTCGATCCCCCTGTATCGGTGGAACCCGCGCCGCCCGCGGGACCGGATGGTCCAGGAGCGCCGGGCGCACCTGATGCACCGGGAGCGCCCGATGCACCGGGTGCGCCCGATGCGCCAGCAGGTCCGGGAGCCCCTGACGGTCCGGATGGTCCTGGAGACGGAATCACCACAGTGGACGGAGACGACGGGGTCGGCGCATTGACCGTCACATTGGGAGGCGACGCGGTCACCGTCTGGCCAGGCGCGTACCAGAAGAAGTATCCGAGAAGCAACGCTACCACCAGAACCGTCATTACTATGGCAATAGGCGCCCAGCCGGAATCGTTAGGTTCGCTCGAATTGATGTTCATACCATTAGCCTCCTTTTGAGGATTTGCGTGTATTGTTCTTGCTTGTTGTTAAATGGCTCTGCTATGATCCACTATGCTCTTCTAAGCGGTTGCCAGAGCCGGCATATGCGCGGAGACGAACTGTTTCTCGCCCGCCTGAATCGCGCACAGATGTTGACGCAGAAGCTGGCGGCCTCGATGAAGCCGCGACCTGACCGTACCCACGGGGCAGCGCATCTTCGCGGCAACCTCTTCGTAGCTCCACTCTTCTATGTCCGTCAATATGATTGCGGTCCGGTAGTTGTCCGGCAACATTCGCAATGCCTGCTGTATCTGTTCTCCCTGGGCTCGAAGGATGACTTGCTGCTCGGGCCCCGGGGCCCGGTCGGCTAACAGCGACCCCAATTGAACGTCCGAACCATTTGTTCTATAGCTCTGATCGAGCGAATGCGTGCGAACCAGGGATTGACGTCGCCAACGATCAATGGCGAGATTCGATAGTATGCGCAGCAGCCAAACTTCAAAAGAGTGGCGACGGTCGTAGCGGTCAAAGGCTCCCCAGGCCCGTACAAAAGCGTCCTGAGTGAGATCTTCAGCATCGCTGTCGTTTCCCGTCAGGCGGTAAGCCAGGTTATATGCGCGTTGATAAGAGCGGCTGAACAGCGTTTCGAACTCGACACGGCTCTTATGCGCCGTTACCTGAACCTGCTGCGCCATTGATTCCATTGCACCTCCTCCAGTCCCTTGGCGTCGTGGTCAAGCTTAATTTCCCAGATAAGTGATTGGGTGGTTGGCCGGAAGGGATGGCCTAAATCATCAATCCCTTCCGGATATTACAGCTACGTCAGGGCCGCCAATGCGAGCAGCCCGACTCAAGTCGATTAACCTGATTTAAGTCGATTAAGTCGTAGTTCGGCGTCCTGTTACGGCTCGGAGCACGAACAGCAGAACGACGGCTCCCAGGAACGCGACGAATATGGACCAGATGTTAATTCCGCTTGCGCCGGCGTTGCCGAAGCTGTGCATGATCCAGCCGCCGATAATCGCGCCGACCACGCCTATAACCAGGTCACCAAGAATACCTCCGGGGCCTTCGCCGGGGACGACCGCTTTCGCAAGGAAACCGGCAATGATGCCGACAACAATCCAGGCAAGAATATCCATTTACTAATTCCTCCTTAAGGCAGATCGCGGCTTATTGGCCGCGGAGGGCGCCGAGTATGGGCGGCTCGTGCCCAGCAGATAGTCACTGTAATACTTGACTAAATTCAATACGACTTGTCCTGTCATGATCTTATTTACGTGTCTTGGCGCATCCGACAGGAAGACGCGCCCAACTCGGTCTAAAGTTCCTCGATCTTCAGAAATAGCTTATGTTAGCTGATTTCGTTTGACTAGCTCATTTAACTTACTAAGGCCGACATCATCGGGGTCAGGCGCTCGCGGAGCGCAAGACGCGCGCGGTTAAGCCGGGACTTGACAGTTCCCACGGGAATTGCCATGATGTCCGCGATCTCTTCGTACGTGCGGCCTTCGCTATGGAACAGCGTTACCATCGTGCGCTGGTAGTCCGGGAGGGCGTTGATGGCGTCGCCAAGAATCTGCTTACGCTCGTTCTCTTCGGCATGACTTTCCGGCGACGAAATCGGGCTGGAATCGCTGTTCATTAGCGAGTCGCCAGTCTTCTCGACGAGCGCATCCAGCGATACGGAAGGGTGACGATGAGCATGCCGGCGGGTATCGTAGAAAACGTTCGCCACGATGCGATTGATCCAGGCGGGAAGCGTAATCGCGCACTGGAAAGTGCCGATTGCGCGATAAATGCGCAGGAACGTCTCAGCGGCTATGTCGTGGGCATCGTCGTAATTGCCCGACAAGCGATACGCCAGATGGTAGATAGGCCGCTCGTAGCGCTTGATTAGTGCATCGAAGGCTGCGCTGTCTCCCTGGCGGCACTTGTCAATCAATTTCTCGTCTGAGAGGCTTTCAAAATGCTCGGTGCGGAGGTAGTCCATTCCGGCGTTACGGCTAGTGGGTCTGTTTGTTGGTGTCTGGTAGATGGCGGTCTGCATTTCATCCTCCTGCATAGATAGTTGGTAAACGCAAGAAACGCCTGGTCCAAAGGGAATTCCCTCTAGACCAGGCGCTCTAGGCCTCTTCTATGCGTGACAGACCGTGGCCACGCTGACATATTCATTTATAGTAGCCAGCCACCCAATTGGTCGCTAGTAATTGTCAGACGCAATAAACGGGAAGATTGTTCCACCGAATCAAAAAATATTTTCGTAGCCGATAAGCAGAGCGATTTTAGCCATTCTGAACATGATAAACATTAGAGATCCAAAATCATTATGTTCATTATGTTCGTGATGTTCATAATGGCTAACCCGGTCTCCCTGGCATCGGAGCCCCCTCACCCGGAAACAGGTACAATAGTAGACATGATTCCCGTCCGTTTAAGCCTGAAAAACTTCATGAGCTATGGCGAGGAGAAAACCACGCTCGAATTCGCCGGAATCCACGTCGCTTCCCTTTCGGGTGATAACGGCAACGGCAAATCCGCCCTTCTGGACGCAGTGACCTACGCGCTGTGGGGGAAAACGCGGGCGTCCGGCTCTCAGGCGAGCGGTGAGGACGACCTCGTGCGCCTCGGGGCCGAAGACATGGAGGTGGAGTTCGAGTTCAGGCTAGGGGACGACCTTTATCGGACCACCCGGAAGCGGAATCGCCGCACCCACACGGGAGACTGGCAGCTTCATCTTCAAGACATCACCGGCGCGTGGCAGCCGGCGGGCGGCAGCGCGATGTCTGAGACAGGCCGGCATATCGCGCGACTCCTGCACATGGAATATGAGACCTTCCTCAACTCCGCCTATATTCAGCAGGGACGGGCGGACGAGTTTACGCGGCAGAAGCCGAACGACCGCAAGCGCATTCTGGGAGACATTCTGGACCTGAGCCGCTATGACCGGCTCGAAGGGCTGGCAAGGGAGCGCCGGAGTGAATGCGATCTCGCTCTTAAGGACCTGGAAGGCGAGATACGGCACCTCGAAGCGCGCGCCGGTGAAGCGGCAGGCGTTCGCGAGCGGCTGAAAGCCGGGGAAGCGGACGTGAGCGAAGCAACGGAAGCGCGTGACAAAAGCGCTCAAGACCACGAAACGCTTGCCGCGCAGATGGCCGACCTGGAGGAAAAAGACCGCCGGGCGAGCGAGATGGAGGCGCGGCTCAAGGGCGAATTGGTTGCGCTTGCGGACGTGGAGCATCGAATCAAGCAGTTTGCTGACAAGATGGCGCGCGACGCGAATACTCTTGCAAGCGGTGCCGCAATCAGATCGGACGTGGAGCGGTTAAAGCAGAATCGGCTGATTCTGGAAGAGCTGGAGCCTGCAATCGCGCGGCTCTCAGCGGCGAAGCAGGAGCGCGCGGCGTTCCAGGCGCGGATAGACGTGAGCAGGCAGCAGATGCTCCGAGATCTCGACCGGGCGGAAGCGGATTGCCGCCTGGCCGATGAGCGGGCCAGGCAGGTTTCGGACCTTGACCGGAGGATTACGGACATCTCTCCAAAATTGGCCCAAATTGAAAAGGCGCTTACGGAACGTGAAACGCTGCACGACGATCTGGAGCGCGTGCAGGAGCGCTTCACGGAGATGGCTGCCGCCAGCCGCGGGCGGAAGGCTGAGATCGCCGAAATGGAAGAGGTGATTCATCTTCTTGGCGAGCCGAAGCCATCCTGCCCGGTCTGTGAGTCGGATCTTTCGGGCGGACGGCAGCAGGCGGTGCTGCAGAAGCAGCAGGACAAGCTTGCGGCCCAAAAGCGGGCGCTTGTGGAGATCAACCACGATGGCGGGGCCGCGAAAAAGCAGCGCGATCACCTCCAGATACGAATGAATGCGTTGGAAGTGCAGGCCAGAAACGAAGCCGCGCTCCGCGCCCAGCGCGCCGAGCTGATGGAGACGCGCGAACGGCTGACCCTGGAGAACGCGAATCGAGCGGACCTCGCGGCCGCATTCGAAGCGATGCGATGCCGTCTGGAAGCCGGCGATTTCGCAAAGGCGGAGAAACAGAGCCTCGCTGCACTGGAAGATGAAATGAAGCGGCTGGCCGAGACAGAAGGGCGACATGCTACGGCCTCCCTAATCGCGCGTGACCTCGCTTCACTTCAGGTCGAGCGAAAGCTACTTGAAGTGGAACAGGCGGAGAAGGCGCAGGGAGACGATGCTTTTGAGATGTCTCGCCTCAAGGCAGATCACTCTCTCCGCGCGGGCCGCCTGACGGAAGAGCGCCAACTCATCCTGGTCGCGCACATGGAGATTGAGAGGCTGCCGGCTATCCGGGAGGCCGCGCATACGGCATCGGTTCGGCTGCGGCAGGCCACCGCTGCACGGGAGAACGCAATGGCGCAGGTCGAACGGCTGCGGCAGACGCTCGAAGACTGCGCGAAGGTGGCGGAACAGAGTACCAAAAAGAGGGTTGAGATTCATAAGCTGGCGAAGGACAAGCAGGCATATGCGGAGCTGGCGGCGGCTTTCAGCAAGCGAGGCGTACAGGCCCACATTATCGACAATGCGCTGCCGGAGATTGAAGATGAAGCAAACCACCTTCTCGCCCGGCTCACCGACAACGCGATGCAGATATCGCTCTCGACGCTTCGCCAGGCACGGACCGGCTCCAGCCAGATTGAGACACTGGATATCAGCATCACCGATGAGGCGGGAACCAGGCCTTACGAAATGTACAGCGGCGGCGAGGCTTTCCGCGTGAACTTTGCAATTCGAATCGCCCTCTCCCGCCTCCTGGCGCGGCGGGCGGGCGCCCGCCTCCAAACGCTTATCCTGGACGAAGGGTTCGGCACGCAGGACGCGAAGGGCCGCGAGCGACTCATAGAAGCGATTGAGGCCGTAAAAGACGAGTTCTCATTGATCCTCGTCATCTCCCACATCGAAGAGCTCAAGGACGCGTTCCCGACTCGTATTGAAGTGACCAAAACCTCCGCCGGCTCACAGATAACGTACGTCGATTGAACAGAATCACCCGGTCGAAAGACAAATCACGGCAACCTTGCCGGATTCTCCGCAATCCCCCCCCGTTTTACCCCGCTCGCCTACTTCTGGCACGTCTCTTGCACCACTCTCCTATAGCCTCGCCCGGGGTGCGGGGCATCGACCGTCTCTCGCGATAATTAGCAACTTTCCAAGCGCTGAACAACGAGATTACAGGCGGCGAATGCGGTCAGCAATAGGAGTAAACAGTAAAGATGGTAAATGGAAAAGTCAAGTGGTTCAACGACGCGAAGGGCTTTGGATTCATCGAAGCGGAGGATGGCGTCGACGTCTTCGTTCACTATTCAGTTATCAGCATGGATGGCTACAAGTCGTTGCGCGAGGGCCAGGATGTCGCCTACGAATCGATAGAGACGCCGAAGGGCCGACAGGCATCTCTGGTTACTCCCGCGATGCAGTAGCGCTCTAAACAACTCCCTCATCAATACGTTCACGGGGGGCGCAGGCCGTCAAACGCCTGCGCTCCGCAACCCCGCCAATAACGCAGTCCGTTCACAAAAACAGCACGAGACATTTGGCCGCGCCGCCACTTTTTAGGAATTCGGAAAGCTCCACCGGATGCACCCTGTAACCCCGATTTTCTAACTGCCGTCCGAGGCGAGGACAACCGGCCGGCAAAACGACGTCATTACCGAGCATAATGGCGTTGCAGGCAAACTTCAAAGCCTCCTCTTCCTCGACACGAACAGTCTCGAAGTTGTTCTCAAGCACGCGCGCGGCATACTCGTCGAATGCTCCCGGATAGTAGACTACGAGATTCGGGGCCAGTGAAAAGAACGCGGTGTCCAGGTGATACCAGCGCCCGCTTACAAGCTCGAGCGACAAAACCGGAACCCGAAGCTGTTCGGCAAGCCAGTGGTGGGATTGGATGTCGCTGCGCTTGAGGTAACCGGCAATTAGCGTCTCGCCCGCGAAAAGCGCGTCTCCCTCGCCTTCAAAGTGATATTCCGCGGGTGGCGCAACCGTGCTGTATCCCCGTGATTCAAACCAGGCTCGGAACGGCTCGACCTCTACCTGTCGTTCGGGATGCTTGAAGTTGGACATGAGCAAGCGACGACCATCCACCAGGCCGGCATTTGCCGTGAACACCATATCCGGGGCGTTGGCGGCCTGCGTTATCAGCTCGACCCGGACGCCAAGTTTCTCCGTCAGCGTTTCGTACAGCCTGCGCCACTGCCGGGCTGCCAGCGGCAGGTCGGGGCGATTCTGCAATGACATCCAGTCATTGATTTCGTAGGCGAGGTCATAAGCGTCCGGCGCGCACATCAGAAGACGCCGGACGCTTATGACTTCGCCTCTATTCTCGCCAGTTTCAGCGACTGGGACTTCCGAAACCCCTACAACCTTCGCGGCGACGGGCAGTCTGTCACTCATAACTTCACTCACTTTATTCACTTCAGTCACATCACACCAGGCAATCGGGATGCAAGCTCCTTAAGAAAGAACTCACAATCGGTCACGAGACCGAAAGCCTGGTGGGTTCCACGGTCCATCAGCTTGATAACCGTGTCGGCATCGCTGTCCACGCACAGCGTCGTAACGGAGGCAGGCAGAAGATTACCCGTGGCGATGCTGTGGAGCGTGGTGGCAACCATGATCGCCATCCCTACGCCCGGAATAAGGCTCCGCATTCGATCCTGTGCCTCTACCGAGTCGGTTATCACATCCGGGAGAGGCCCGTCGTCCCTAATACTGCCCGCGAGAACAAAAGGAACGCCTCTCTTTATGCATGCGTGTATGATTCCGCTGGTCACCACGCCTTGCTCTACCGCTGCCTTCAGGCCGCCCACCCGGCGGATCTCGTTGATAGCTTGGAGATGGTGCTGGTGACCGTGCGCCGCGGGGATGCCAGTAGCGATCTCGATCCCAAGCGAGGTTCCCAGCATGGCGCGCTCGACATCGTGGGTCGCGAGGGCGTTTCCGGCGAAGAGAATGTCTACCCATCCCGCATTGATAATCGCTTCCAGAGAGCGCGCCGCGCCGGTATGGACGATTGCCGGTCCGCCGACGAAGAGGATTTTTCTTCCTCCCTCCCGGATGGCCTGCATCTGAAGCGCGGCTTCGATAACAATCAGCTCTTTCGGGCGCTCGGTGGAGACTTCGCTCCCCATGAAGCTGAATATACTGGAGGAATCGCGAGGCTGAAGTGGTATAACCTTAATACCCAGGTCGCCGGTTACAACTTTATTTCCATTTTTTATTTGATGGATGGGAACAGATTTGGCAATCGGGCGGTCGGAGGAATCAGTGAGGACAATTCCGCAGTCCATTTCTATTGGCTCTACAGGCAGCCACTTCCCCCCGAATCGGACATAGGTCTCCAGGTTCGTAGTAGAATAAAACCTATCCGGGAAGACCCCGTCCGCTGGTGCGAGCGCCAATCGCGCCTCCTCCGTAGGCCGGGTGGCGCCGCGCTGGCCGATAATGTGGAGGATACTCTCCAACAGGTCCGGATTGGCCGCCTGCACGGAAATTTCCGCTTGACTGGAGTCCGCGCGCGTGTTGCCGATCTCGAAGTGGACGATTTGGTAGGCGCCGCCGTGAAGCGTTATGAGGTCGAGCACCTTCGACAGCGTAAGAGAATCGATAATGTGGCCGTCTAGGTGAACTGTTTCGGTTACTATAACTGCACCTCTTTCTCATGCGCCTAATCGCGCCTAAATGTGCTTCTCCGGCAGGTAGGAATGGCTCATCCAAGCGCTTATCAGCATCTAATATCGCGGTTAATGGGTGGCATCTGCCTGCAAATTATACCCGTCCCGGTAATTCAGCATGGATGCTCGAATTACCGTGAGGGCAATGAAGGGAGCGATGTACGGCCTCAGCCGGCTGTTTTGTCTCCCTTACTCCCAACAACCTGGCCGCGCTGTATCGCCCGTCTATCGGCGCAACGACAGGAAGCATATCTAACCCGTAGGAGGATCGTCCGATGAAGGCGTTTATAGAGTATCTAGTGCAGGCGGTAGTGGACATCCCGGAAGAGGTACGCGTAGAAGAGGAGCTGGGGGAGGTAGCGACAACATATAAAATCCACGTGGCTCCGAGCGACCTCGGCAAAGCCATCGGAAAGCAAGGCCGGATCGCCAACGCGATGCGCGTGCTAACGAAAGCGAGCGCAATGAAAGAGAAGCGTAAGGTCTATCTGGAAGTGGTCGGAGCTCCCGCAGAACTCGAGGGTGACGTCAGCTAGGCGGTGCGAGTCCTATATTTGAAACAGGTATCAACTTTTTGGCTTTATGTGCTTTTTGTGTGGGTTTGAAATCTTCCGATCGCGTGCTCCCACAGGGAAGCCCCCAGACCGTCATCCCGTAGGGATCTGCTCTTGACGTTCAGCCTTGTTGCATATCCGGGTATCCGGCTGGAACAAATCGTACTAACTTTCGGCCGGGGTCGAACGGCTCCTAGTCGCTCGTAATGCCGGCATGTAGGTTTCGCGATCTGTGCTCAGGATATAGACGAAAGAACGTTTTCCGCTGCATGGCTCAGTTCCGGACGATAACGTCAAAAGCTGATCCCTACGGGATGACGGATAGGGCGGTCACCAATGGATGACGGACGGGACGGTCGCCTGCCTGACGGCTGATTGCCCGTATCCATACGCCAGAAGCAGCTCCGCTTTATCTCGGTATGATGAGATTAACATGCTTGTCGCGCATTGAACCACACATAAGCTCATCGACCCAATTTTTTGATCCGATTGATCGTTGCCGCGTCGAAGCGCGCCGTAGCAAACACGGGCTTGGAAGTGCCGAGAGGCCGGGAATCCCGGCCTCTCAGTATCGTGTATTCGATCTATGAAGCGGCTACAGTCGCGGCGCAGGCGGCTTTAGAGGTTCCTGAAACGACAGCGCTCCCTTTACCCTGGTCTTTCGCGTGTATAACCTGCCACGGCAAACCGCGAAGAGAGTATCCAATTTTGGGCCGCCAAATGCGACGGATGTTGTCGGGCTGTGCTCCGGGTTGGCTATCATGCCGGTAACGCGGCCCGCCTGATCGCAGATCTGAATCCCGGCGTCCGACGCCACGTAGAGTCGCCCCTCAGTATCGGTTGTAATGCCCGCCGCCCCGCTGGCGCCCTGTCCGTAAGGTATGTCGAGATCAAAGAAGAGCTGCCTGTCCGCGAGAGTCCCGTCAGGACGAATGTGGTAGGAGATCGCGGATTTGCCGGGATTCCGCTGCGTCACGATCAGAAGGCTCTGGTCCGGAGTCAGCGCGACACCTCCCGCGTCGGATACGCCCGCATCCAGCTTCCGCCGAGCGCGCTTTGAATCGAGAACCCAAATACTGCCGTCGCGCGAATCGGCATAGTACACGTTGCCTTTTCGATCAATTGTCATCGCTGCCGCGCATACGTCCTTTGAATAAACGGATTCCCGTCCTTTTCCGTCGGTTGCTGTCAGGTCGCGTCCCCGGCGCATTGAATACAGCTTCCCGTCGGGACCGAATGCCAGAGCTCCCGTCGCACCCGCTCCCTCGCGATATTTTGCCGCAATTCGCGCGCCTTCCACCTTGACGATGTCTCCTTGCACGCCGTCGCCAAAGTAGACGGCCCCAGAAGCGTCCACTGCCAATGACGGCCCTGCCTGCGCCACGCCGGGAAACAACTGCCAGCCTTCTCCCCCGATAAGCGCCTCCATAACCGGCTGCGGAGTAACGGATGCGGGCTTTATGGGAGCCGGATAGTCTCGCCACAGCCATCGAAGCGCGTCCGGCAGAATAGCCGCTCCATGGTTTCCACTATGGGTTCCATGCCCAATCACGAATTGGTAATCATAGCGCCCGAACTTGAGCGCCGCAGCCACGTCCTGATTCCCAATGAACCAGCTTCCAGAGTAGATGTCCTGGTCGTTTGAGCCATCCTGCAAAAAGACGCGAATCGGCTTCGGCTCCATTTTGCGAATGAGAGACGGATAGATATGGCCGCCGCGCAGATTCGTAAAGCTGCCGATGAAGCTGATAACACGGCTGAAAGCCTCGGGCCGCTGCCATGCCGCCGTAAACGAGCAGATTCCGCCGGAGCTCGCCCCGCAGAGAGCGCGATCGTTAGCGGAACCGGACAGATTGTATCTCTTTCCTATCTCGGGCAGAATCTCTTCCAACAGGAAGCGGTCATATTTGTCGGTTGGATCGTCGTATTCATAGCTTCGATTGAAGCGGGGCAGCGCATTCGGCGATTCCGCCGGCACAACGCCGGGGTTGATCATGATGGCGATGGTTACCGGCATCTCCTTTTTGTAAATGAGATTGTCGAAAACCACCGGCACGCGAAATCCGCCGTTGGAATCCTGGAATCCGCTTCCGTCTTGAAACACCATTACGCAGGCTGCTTTCGATGAATCATACTGCTTCGGCACGTAGATCCAGTAGTCTCTGATGGTGCCCGGAAAGACGCCCTTGCTCTCGAAGGTGTAGTGCGACGCCTCGCCGCGAGGCACGCCTTCGTGATACTGCGAATCGGGACCGAGCTTGTAGTCGTCCGCTGCCCGTCCTAGAGTGGGACAAGAGGCGAGACCGAGCAGACAAACAAGAATAAGTGGTTTTCGCATAACTGTTCCGTTCCGAAAGGAGTTGTGGAGATGACATAGGCCACGCTATTTTCGACGAACAGCGCGCTCGCACCTTCCCAACTCGCACCAATCGGGCTGCCGGCAGGCCGCTGCGCACCGAAGTTTTGATTCATGTCGATTCACTTCCATTCATAAGCACAAGCGAAGAGGAGCAGGCCCAAAGGGCCCGCTCCTCTCGAACGTATGAATTTGCGCTGCGAATTTTATGTATATACGATTATGCTTGACTGGCGGGCAACCAGACTACCCGCCAATCAGTCAACAATTATTGACTGTCGATTCCGGGGGCGAACTCGCCATGGTCCGGACCGCCGGTTGCCGGCGTACACTTCACTACCAGACCGCCGGTTGGAACGCTCTTCGCGGTACCGAACGTACCGTCAGCTTTGGGCGCTCCTTTGGAGGTTGCCTGCGTGATTGAGACGGAATATGCGCCGCCGCTCGGACAGATTGGAGTAGCGCCAAGATTGGCGTCCAGGCTGGTCAGTGTCGTTGTGTAGGTATGGGTGGGGTCCTGGGTCTTCCAGGCGGCTTCCGCGTTGGCAATGGTCTGCATGTTGGCCCGGCAGGTCTTCACCTGCGAGTCCGATACGGCCGCCAGATAGAGCGGCAGCGCCACCGCCATCAAAATCGCCAATACGAGGATGACGATCAGAAGCTCGATTAGCGTGAAACCCTTGCGATTCGAGCGAGTTCTATTGATTAAGCGTGTCATGGATTGGTACCTTTCTTCAACATCATCCATACGGTCTAGCCGTAAGATGGCGGGGTCGGCGTCGCTAACACGCTACCCGATGGCGCGGAACCGGTTTGTTGCCGATCCTCCCAGGATAGCCGCGGCGTATAGGGTGCGTAGGATGAGTACATTCCCCGAATTGCGCAAAGGGGTCTGCGCAAAACCTAAATTCAAACTAATATTTGCGTTAATGCTCGTGTGCACGCTCTAGCTGGCACGCTTCATCAGCGTGTCGCTCAGACGACGTTTCCAAAGCTTCAACATACTATTCTTCCATAGCCTCGCGTGAATTCATACGATTTATCTTTCCATCAATACCGGTTTTGCTTTCACCGTGAATTTTCTTCCGACGCGGCGTAAGGCGGGAACTGACCGGGATTTTGTGTGACATAATTCATAGCAACGGCAGGCCGAATGTGTCATATATATGCGATACATGAGATGACGAGGCAATCGCTCCATTCTCACGGTCAAGTCTTCCGCACAGCCCCGATCAAGACAATGGGGCCTCTTCAGTATTCGCCCACGCGAGCGAAAAGGAGTACATTATGGCACGCACGAACATTCGAATGGGTTGGATTCCCGATCTACCCGACCGGCGCGATCATCTCTATTCAGCGCCTCCGAACCTCCTCGTGAGCCTGCCGGCCAGCGTGGACCTCGCGCCGAAGTTCCCGAGGCCCCCGTACGATCAGGGACAGGTGGGCAGCTGCACGGGCAACGGCATCGCGGGGGCAATCGAGTTCGACCGCGCCAAGCAGAAGCTGGGACCCGACTTTATCCCGTCGCGTCTTTTCATCTACTACAACGAGAGGGCCATGGAGCACACGGTGAACTCCGACGCGGGCGCCATGATTCGTGATGGAATCAAGAGCGTCAGTAAGCTGGGGGTCTGCCCGGAAGATATGTGGACCTACGAAGGGGATACGACTCCGGATAACGGCGGGACGAATAACAAGGTCTTTACAAAGCCGGATCCTAAATGCTACACGGAAGCGAAAAAGCACGTCGTTGTCAGCTATTTGCGGCTGGTCCAGAGCCAGAGCCAGCTAAAAGGATGCCTGGCGGCAGGGTACCCCTTCGTATTCGGCTTCACTTGCTACGACAGCCTGATGAGCGATGCCACTGCGAAGACAGGCGATATCTCGCTCCCGACGGATGGAGAGGGCGTAATAGGTGGCCATTGTGTTGTGGCGGTGGGTTACGACGAGGCGACGCGACTATTCAAAATCCGCAATTCCTGGGGCGCTACGTGGGGGAATAAGGGCTACGGAACTATCCCCTACTCATATCTAACCGATTCACAGCTCGCTACGGACATGTGGACGATACGCACCATAAAATCATGAGCGTAGCTTCGGACCGGACGCTTTTTGCGGGCTGCAGCCCGCAAAAAGCGTCCAATCTATTGGCCGGCCTTAACGTTGACAGATACCTCGAACGCTCGCGCAGGCGGCGAATCCTGTCTCCGGCGGCCATAGACAAGCTTGATCCTTCCCTGCCCCGGCCCCGCAGCTCGAAACACCCATCGATAGACTCCTGACGAGCCCACGGTCCCCGCGCCCGCGTCAAAGGATTCCGACACCGACTCGCATGCCGGTTCTCCCCCCGATTCCAGCCACCATCTGAATCCGGTGGTGGGGTTTCCGGCCAACGTCAGATCGAGCGTATCGCCCTGCTGGAGTTCGAAGTCTTTCCCTTCATCATCCTGAGTGATCTGCATGTCATATGCTCCTGCCCGTGTGTTCTCTGGTGTGTACCCCAGTATACCCACCCCCGGCCCCCTCCCGGAACGGGAGGGGGCCGGGGGGCAGGCCAGGGGTGGGGTCGAATCCCGCGTGCAGGAGTCCATCGATACAGCGTGGAAAAGAGCCACGGGACAACGGTTCCTTGGCTCTCTTCAACACTCTTATTATTCACCATTTTCATGCAGGCTTATGCAGACTAAGCCGATTCGAAAACTGTTTTCCGCTGGTGAGCTGCTGACCCTCGCGGGGGTGGTGCTCGTAGTCATGAGCGCCGCAAATACGTGGGCCAACGCTCCTCCTAAAACAGGGACCATGGTCGCCGCCACGTATGTGGCTACTTTTCAGCGTGACGCGTACCTGACGAGCGGATATTCGCTGAAGCTTGGCGGCGTCAGCGTGGGTTGGATCATTATCCTGGCAGCATTGGCAGCGGGATCGCTGCTACTCGTCACCCCGACGGCTGGCCAGAAGCGCGGATTCCTGATCGGACAAATCGCTGCGGGCGTGCTCATCCTGATTCTGGCTGTCCGTTATGTCGGTCTGTATATGGGCGTTTTGATGGCGCTGGCCGGAGCCGGGCTGTTGATCGCAGGCGCGGTGTTGCGATATGGCGGCGAAACAGCGAAATAGAATCGCCGGTGCGACGCCACGGGCAAAATCTCCCCGGCATCGAAAGCTAGACGGCTTCGCCAGAAACCCTGCTGGAGCAGGCTAAAGCGGACAGCCGTAATTGGAGGAAACCGATAGATGAAAGCTGTCGTGATGGCGGGCGGTGAAGGTACGCGTCTCCGCCCATTGACCTCGCATCGTCCCAAGCCCCTCGCGCCTGTTCTCAACAAGCCTATCATGGAGCACATCATTCTGCTCCTGAAGGACCACGGAATCAATGAGATTGTCGTCACCCTCCACTACCTTGCAGACGAGATAGAAGGCTATTTTGGCGACGGCTCGGAGTGGGGTGTCAAGCTCTACTACTCGGTCGAAGATACGCCCCTCGGCACAGCCGGCAGCGTCAAGCAGGCGGAAGAGCATCTCAAGGACGACACCTTCATCATCGTGAGCGGGGACGCGCTCACCGACATGGATGTTACGAAGGCGATTGAGTTCCATAAGAAAAAGAGATCGCTCGCGACCATCGTCCTTTCGCACGTGCCAAACCCGCTCGAATTCGGCGTAGTGATTACCGATGACGAGGGCAAAATCAAGCGATTCCTGGAAAAGCCGAGCTGGGGGGAGGTGTTTTCCGATACCGTCAATACAGGCATGTATGTCCTCGAACCGTCCGTTTTCGAGTACATGGAGCATGGCCGCAGCTACGATTGGTCGCAGGACATCTTTCCCGAAATCCTCCGCGAGGAGAAGGCCCTCTACGGCTACGTGATGGAGGAGTATTGGTGCGACGTCGGCAACTTGAACCAGTACCGCGAGGCGCAGTACACGGTTCTCGACGGCCAGACGAAAGTTCGGCTCGAAGGACATCAACGCGGTGGAATATGGGTAGGCGACGGCACCGGAATCGAGCCGGACGTACAGGTAATCGCTCCCTCCATCATCGGCAAGAATGCGAAAATCAAGGCGGGAGCTGTCATAGGACCCTACGCGGTAATCGGCGACAACGCGATTATCGAGGAGGGCGCGATCATCCACCGCAGCGTGCTGTGGGACAATGTCTACGTTGGCCACGCTACGCGGCTGACGGCTTGCACCGTCTGCTCTCACGTAATGATTCAGCGGGACTGCTCTATTCAGGAGGGCGCCGTTATCGGGGAGCGCTGCAAGATAGAGCGCGAGACCACGATTCGGACACAGATCAAGCTCTGGCCCGATAAACTTATCGAAGCCGGCTCGACCGTTACGATGAGCCTCATCTGGGGACAGAAGTGGCTGGGATCGCTCTTCCGCAACCTCGGCGTGATGGGCATCGCCAACATCGAGATTACGCCCGATTTCGCCGTGAAGCTCGGAGCATGCTACGGCTCCTATCTCAAACGGGGCGCGAAGGTCGTAACGGCGCGGGATTCGGGCCTCGCGGCCCGCATGATCAAGCGCGCCATCATCTCGGGGCTCATGTCGGTAGGCTGCGACGTAATCGACATGCGCTCCATGCCCCTTCCCATTATGCGGCACCAGCTTCGCGGGTCCGGGGCGGCGGGCGGGATGTACGTTCGTATTGCCCCTCATAACCCACGCCTGCTCCTTATCGAGTTCCTTGACAAGGACGGCGTCTACCTGGGCAAAAACGCGGAACGCAAGCTGGAGACCATCTTCTTTCGCGAAGACATCGGGCGCGCGGACGTGGACCAAATCGGCGGCCTGGAGTTCGCCTCGCGCAGCATTGAACAGTATCATGAGGACCTGTCGCGCCATATCGACTCAGCGCCGATCGCGGCAAGAAATTTCAAAGTGGTTGCGGACTTCACCTTCGGGCGCGTAGCCAGTGTCTTCCCGGCGGTGCTGGGGCGGATAGGCTGCGACGTGGTTGCGCTCAACGCCTACGTAGACCCCAAAAAATCCCCGAAAACTCGCGAGACGCGCGCCGGGCTTCTCCCAAATCTTCAACAGATCGTCCATACCCTCAACGCGGACCTCGGCGTTATGTTCGAGAACGACGGCGAGCGTCTCACACTGGTGGATGAAACGGGTCGAATCATTGAGGGCGGCGACCTGCTGACGCTCTATTCCGTCATGGTCGCCCGCACCCGCCATCGCGCTCGAATCGGCGTACCGGTCACCGCGCCGGCCCGAATCGAGGAGCTCGCCGCGCTCCACGGCGCAACCGTGATTCGCACGAAGACGGACGTCCGGTCGCTCATGAGCATGGCCACGGTGGCCGGCGACAAGCGCTCGCCGCAAGCCGATTTCGCGGGAGACGATTCGGGCGGATTCGTGTTCAGCGAGTTCATGCCCGCCTTTGATTCCATGTTCTCTTTCGCGAAGCTGCTTGAGATGCTTGCCACGACCGGCCTGACGATGGGCGAGATTGCAAGCGAGCTTCCCGCAGCCCACGTGCTGCATGCCGAGGTTCGGTGCCCGTGGGAAGTGAAGGGCCGCATCATGCGCGAGCTTACGAAGGAGGCGGAGGAAGCGGGCCCGGTGGACCTCATCGACGGCATCAAGGTCCGGCAGGATGGCGGTTGGTCACTCGTGCTGCCGGACGCATCGGAGCCCTATTTCCACGTCTACGCCGAAAACGACACGCCGGAGAACGCTCAGAAGCTTCTCGACCGCTACGTGAAGAAGATCGAGGTCCTGAGGGGATAGGCCGCCGGACAAGTTTGGATTAATATCCGCAAGGAGAACGCCATGGCGAAAGAGGCAGAGTACAACTGCTGCTGTGATGGAATGGAAGAAGCGATCAAGATGGGCGGCATCCAGCTCACGGAAACCGAGGATGGGCCGGTGCCTCTCGTTCCCGACGAGAAGCGCGAAACGGGAATGATAGTGAACTTCTGCCCTTTCTGCGGCGAACAGCTCGTCAGTTTTGATGAATCATAAGTCACGGAGACGAACGGGGTCGGAGCAAAGCGGCGAGTTGGTGGGCCGGAGGCACATGCCACCGGCCCACTTTTGCTTATGCGCTGATTCTCGCCACAGGCGCGCTCATACCGAGGGCGGATGCTCCCGCTCCCTCGGCGGCCGGTTCTCGTTGACGCCCGAAATACCAGAATCCCGCCGCGATAAGCGCGATAAAAAGCGATGCGTATAAAAGGGCGTACAGCTCGCTGCGCTCATAGTGGAAGTGGCGCCAGTGCAGCGCGAGCATCGTAACCGCCATCGGCACGAGAGCGGGAAGATTCAGGCCCAGAAAAAGCACGGCGAGCATATACACGCTCAAGACTACGATGAGGCCATAGAGTGTCCGAAGATACGCGCTTCGACTCGGCACGAATCGCCCTATCGAGGCGACGAAGAATGCAATGAAGAGAAAGTCGGCAAATCCGACGCTTCCATTGATTGGAGCTGCTCCAGTGCGCTGACGCGGAGCAGGCAGAGGCACCGTCATCACTTGCGTCACGGCGCGCGCCGTGGGATTCTCGCTCTGCATGATCTTCTGTACCGGGCCTCCCAGCAGCACGGTCCATATGTCCACGAGCGCGAGAACTGCGGCAATCGGAGGAATCATATTTGCTCCGCGAACCAGGAACGACAGCAGAACGCCGAGACTGGCAGCCAGCCAGATGAGCGCGAGAAACGGAAGCCCGGGAATGTAGCCGATAAGCTCCCAGGGGAGGATTATGCGGTGGCGGGTCACCACCATCACCTGTAGGGGCACGATCACCGCCGCGGCGACGACGGCATTTGCCACTGCCCATGCAGGAGATCTCCGCAGATTGTATCCAAACCGCGCCGGCAGCCAGATCGCGAGGACCAGGGCAATAACCGTCGATACGATGACTGCGCCTATGCTTCCGGTGGGAATCCTGGGGGCAATTTGCCAAAACGCAAGGTACGCCAGTCCTATTAAGATCGGAGCTAGCCGCCTGGCCTGTTCCCCCGGAATATGCTGCGCGCCCTGAGATTCAGTCTTGCTCACAAGGTTGGGCGTGCCGGAGGGCGGTGGCGTGTCGGTCATATTCAGTCGGTTCCTGGGAGGGTGATTGAGGATGGCCGCGCGTCCGGAGCAGGGCTTAACGGTTACATCGTTGAAAATCGCTTTGACAATTTGGCCGTTCATATTATATAATACTGAACAGGCAGGCGTCAACGTGCGGTATCCTGCCGTCCGGTTTTGAGCCGGCCGTAGCACGAACACACTTATAATACGCGCAGCGTCAATGGGGACGCAGCCGCGAACCGCCTCCCAAACTCTCCCCTCTTCGCTCACGGTTGGTCCCATAGTAGTATCGACTTCCGACACTCTCCTCAGTCCACTTTTTCAACAATCGGCAGAATTCCCAGAAGGCGGTCTCGCGTAGTTATGCCGGCCAGCACCCCCGGTACGGTATCAACCCAGTGCGCATGCTCGAATATCATGATATATCACTTCAGTCTTTAGGAGGTTGGAAATGTCTGACACAACGGTTGAGAAGAACCTTCGCATAGTCATCGCGGACGACGAGCCGATTATTCTGCTCGACCTGAAAAATATGCTTGAAACCGCCGGCTACGACGTAGTTGGCGAGGCGGGCGACGGCGCCAAGGCGGTCGAAGCCGCTCGCAACCTCGCCCCTGATCTCGTTATCCTCGATATCAAAATGCCCAATATGGATGGCATCGAGGCTGCGAAGATTATTGATGAAGAGAAGATTGCGCCGGTGCTGCTCCTGACGGCATACAGCCAGGTCGACCTTGTACACCGCGCGAAGGAGGCGGGGGTCTATTCCTATCTCGTGAAACCGTTCAAGGAGGCGGACCTCATGCCCGCAATCGAGATCGCAATGAGCAAGTGGGAGGTTTTCCAGGAGCTGGAGAAGCAGGCAAAGGATCTGGAGGATAAGCTGGAGACACGCAAGTCGGTTGACCGCGCCAAAGGCATCCTTATGGATCAATACGGCCTCAAGGAGCAGGAAGCGTTTCGCCGGATTCAGGTGCAGTCGATGAACACGCGGAAATCCATGCGCGAGATAGCAGAGGCGATTATCATTGCGAATAACGTGTAGCGGGGGGAAGTCGGAAGCCAGAAGTTGGAAGTCGGAAGTCAACCGGCGCCGTGCGTCGTTCCCTTCCGAATTCCGAATTCCGAATTCCGGATTCCGCTCCGCAGGAGCATTCTATGCGTAATCGCTTGCGCTCCAAGCGGCTTATCTTCGCGCGCCGCAGGAGCGATAACCCGGACATTGCGTTATTGCAAATGGAGCTCGAGCGCACCGAGCGCCAGCTCCATGAAGCACGCCTACTGGTCGAAAAGCTCCACAACGATGTGGAAGAGAAGGCCGGAGAGGCGGACGCGCTCCGCCGCGTCGGCGAGGCCACGGGTTCCGCGTTCGATCTGGAAGAGATGCTGAAGGTTACCGCCGACATCGCCACCAGCGTTACCGGAACAGACTCGTGCCAGGTTTACCTCTACGATAAGAAGAGGGACGAGCTGGTGCTGCGCGCTGCGGACGAATCTGCCCAGGGAATGATTGGCAAGATCCGGCTGAAGATGGGCGAGGGAATCACCGGATGGGTGGCTCGCGAGCGCAAGCACGTCTCCGTGATGCGGGGCGCGTCGTCCGACCACCGTTTCAAGTATTTCCCCGAAATTCACGAAGAAGAATACGAGAGCATGCTCTCGGTGCCGCTCGTAGCGAAAGGCGAGATACTGGGTGTTATCAACGTACGGACGCGCCGGCCCCAACCTTACAGCAAGAGCCAGGTCCGACTCCTGTCCGGCATCGCGAATCAGGTGGCTGGCGCCATTGAAAAGACTCGCAGCGCTCGCGACCTCGAAAAGACGAAAGTCCAGCTGCACACGCTTTCAGAGGTCAGTCAGGCCATTGCTTCTAACGTGTACATCGACGAGGTCCTGCACCTGTTCGTTGAAATGACCGCAAAGACGATGAACTACAAGATATGCACGGTTCTGCTGCGCGATCCGAACAAGAGCGAGCTGGTTCTCAAGGCTACCCAGGCCAAGAGCCCGGAGTATCAAAAAAAGAAGCGCCCCAAAGTAGGAGAGAGTATCGCAGGCCGCGCCGTGGCAGAGGGGCGCGTGATTACGGTTCCGGACGTTCGCAGACACCCCGACTACCTGTTCCCGGACGTTGCGGAGAAGGCCGGGCTTTGCTCGCTCGCGTGCGTGCCCATGGTGATTCATGGGTCCGTAGTAGGAGTATTGAACTGCTACACCGAGAAGCTTCACACCTTCAGCGAGGAGGAGATCGCGATTCTCCAGGCGCTCAGCACGCAGGCCGCCTTCGCGGTCGAGCATGCCAAGCTCATGGTGCGCTCCGCCGTGATTCAGGAAATGCATCACCGGGTAAAGAATAATTTGCAGCAGATCGCCAGCCTGGTGCGGCTCCAGACCCACTTCAGCAAATATGAATCCGCCGACCAGGCGCTCAACGATACGCTGAATCGCATCCTTGCCATCGCAGCGGTCCATGAATTACTCTCGCGAGACGACCTCGACACGGTCAGCGTTAAGAAAGTTGCGGAGCAGATTCTTACCGCCACCAAGCAGAGCGTCGTGTCGCCGGACAAGCTGCTCTATACCCGGGTGGAGGGCCCGGACATTCGGCTTCCCCTGAATCAGGCCACTTCGCTCGCCCTGGTCGTGAACGAGCTCGTACAGAACGCTGTCGAGCACGGGTTTAAGAATTTGAATGAGGGCCGGATTTTCATTCAGCTCGAGCAGAGCGACAAGGACATCTGCCTGACGGTAATAAACGACGGCGAGCCACTGCCGGAGGGATTCGACTTATCGAATACCAAGAGCCTGGGACTTCGAATTGTGACCGATCTGGTGCGGGGCGGGCTGAGCGGCGCATTCACAATGGAAAACCGCGACGGTATTCTCGCGACGGTAAAATTCCCCCGCATTTAAGTCGGCTCGACGAATGCGACGAATGCTACGAACACGACGAAGATCATCTTTTTTGTGTGCCGAGCGAACTCGACGCCGAGATTCAACTTTGACCGCTCCGTTTCCGAGCGCTCATCAATACTCTCTATTTGCCGACTGCCGCCATCCCCCTTTCCAGCTGAAATGCCTGCATCCTTCCTGGAGTGAATCGGAGCCGGTTTGTCGAACATAGCGGCAAGGATTTTCCGGGCCGCAGTATTCAAGCTGCCGCCCGGCGATTGCTACGATCTTTGTTTCGCGCTTGGGAGGAAATATTGATTCGATACACGCTGCCGTGTTCAATAGGGATGGGGAGCGATTACTGTTCTTCGAATAGCTGCCGGCGAGATGCCGTCTACAGTCGCGCCGCTCCCCGAAGCATCTTGGGCGCGGCCGGATTGAGCCTTTTGCTGCTGGCCGCCGGCTGCAAGAACGGCGATGAGCATGCGCCTGCTTCAAGCCCGGCAACCGGTTCCAATTTAGGCCCCCTCTCCCCAAAACCCCTGCCGCAATACTTGATTACGAGCGATGCCCGAATAGCTCTGGAACGGATGGTCGCGGCATACAAGGCCGTAGGTTCTTTGCAGGTCAAAACCGAAGCGGACCTCAAATATGAGATTGGCCCTGCGAAAACAATCGCGCACCAGGCTACCGTTCTGAAGTACCTCAGGGAGCCGGCGCGAGTGTCCATGGTTATTAAGGACCCTCTCAGCGGTACCGAGAAGTTTTTCGCGGATGGGCGAACCGTCGTCCACTACACGGGCATCAGTAATACGTTCATTCGTCGCTCTGTACCCCCGCATTTGACAGATATTGTCCGCCGAATTGATAAAGACAGCCCGCAGTTAATGTCGCCCCTTGTATTTCTTGTTAGCAATGGAATCCCGGTAGGAATAGCTTCCGCGCGTATCCGTGGTCGCGAAGTGATAAATGGTGAAAACACGCTAGTCATCGACGGAAAATATAGCGATACCTTCATGAATGAGTTTGCGCGCCGTCAGTTTGTGCAGACGCCTTCGGTTGCAGCGCGCGACTTTACACTGTGGCTTCATGAAGGCAACTATCTGCTTGCAAAGTCTTCGGTCAAGCTTTCATGGCTTGGCGTCGTAACCGTGAAAGGCAGCAATAGCCTTGTCAAAAATCCTAGCGTGGAGTCCGTCGAAAGTACGGTGGAGCTGGTGCAGAATCCTCGATTCTCAACTGAGGAGTTCCGTTTCATACAACCCGCCGGCATCCTTGAAATCCCGGTCGAACGGAGTGAGCAAATACAGTAACGAGTTCCCGATCACGCCCTGTTTCTACAGCATTTAGATTGTACTGTCGATTCGCGCGAATGCCCTGACTGAACACTTCGTTCAATCAGGGCATTCGCACGTGCTCGCACTTGTCATGGCAAAAGCGTCAACATCTCAGACCCTGCGTCTGATTAGACCCTGCCTAGAGGTTTATTTGCCTGAGCAGCCATGATCCGCTGCTGCAATACATAGGAAGCTCTTTGACGCTCCCATCGGGATTCGTGCCAGTCGAGTACATCTCGGCGCCACTATCCTTCGCGGTTATGCGCAGGCCGATTGTTCCCCACTGTGTTACGCCAGCTTTCTGAAGCGCAAATTCGAAATGCGCCGGCACATTCCTAAAGATAAAGTCACCCTCCATCTTCAGGTGGCTCGGCGAGTCGAACACTAATGACGAGGCGTAAGGAGAGATGTTCATTCCTCTTGCCACGGTCCAACTAAACCGACCAGTTATGCCATTTGTGCTCTGCGATGCGGACACAGAGATATTGGTCTGCGTATGCGTCGGGTCCCACAGGCCCCCGTAACAGTTGGTGTACCCTATGGTTACCGTCGTGAAGAGTGCTCGAGCCGGCACTGCTCCTCCGACCATTCCACCGAACAAAATGGCGCTGGCGAAAATTCCAGCAACCCAATTACTTCTCTTAATCATGGTAATTACCTCTCCTATGATCGTTCGACTGTGTTAGTTCATCTTAGGTGGGGCGACCCTGCGCGCCCTACATCTCCTTATGCCACGCGGTTCAAAATACGGAGCCTGTTATAAGTGCAGAATTTTCTGTGCGGCAAAACAATAATTGTTTCTGCCGGAACATATCAAGGTCTTCCCTCCGCGCCAACTGCCGCATTATCCGCGGGGAAGCATAAACGCACGGAAACCGGCAAAGATGCCCGGTGGCCGATTATTAATGCAGCCGAGCTTTG
Source organism: Chthonomonadales bacterium (assembly GCA_038229495.1). GTDB lineage: Bacteria > Armatimonadota > Chthonomonadetes > Chthonomonadales > CAJBBX01 > JBBROJ01. The sequence goes on along the minus strand of JBBROJ010000014.1, from coordinate 29,756 downwards.
AATTGTCGGGATGGGGTAACGAACTATCATTCAGGCGGCTGGAAACAGCCTGCTCGGTATCCGTCCCTGTGAGGGCAACGTGACGAAACAGCAGGCTGAGGATTGTTCCTCAGCCTGCTGTTTCACGTTGCGTATCGGGGTGGCCGGATTTGAACCGGCGACCACTCGCTCCCAAAGCGAGTGCGCTACCGGGCTGCGCTACACCCCGCCGGAACGCGAATGTATTGTACCATATGGCCCTCGCACCGCCGAACTGCTACGGAAATACGCATTACGCCGCGATTTGGAAACTCTAAAATGACGCCATGGATTTGACACGCCGCAAAAGATATCTCAGTATTTCACGCGCTTTCTCGATAGCGATCTCTAACGGCGACTTTCCGCGGACAGCATGCGAAGTTGCGTCTGCGTAAATGTCCGCGAGAAGGACCGGCAACCCTCCACAACGAAAGAACATTACGAGAATCGCGGTCAGCCGTTGGCGATCAATGTTCGTTCGACTGCAAGCAAACGGAGCGAACACTGCCGCATCCATCAAGAATCCGATCCCCTTTTTCGCTATCACATTGAACACGCCATTCCGCGTCAGCTCGGAGGTTCGAGCGAGGCAAACAATCTGGCTTTGGCATGCGGCCCGCGTAACCGTTATAAAGGGTCAAATCTTTCCGCCTTCGATCGCGACGCCAGCTAAACTACACCTCTGTTCGATCCTTGAGAACACCGCTGGGCAGACCATTTCGACCTCGGTGCGGGGAGTGTGGTTGGCCGAACAGCCATTGGCCCTGCCACGGCATCGATTCTTCGTAAGAACGACGAATCCCGTATTGATCTCCGAATGCAGATGAATGGGCAGCAATAGATCGGGTAATGCCTCTTCGCTCTCATGCTTGCAGGGTCGGAACGAGCGAGCGCCAAATATATTGGAATGTACGCCCCCCGGAGATGACGACGCGAAGTCCGAAATGCGATGATACTATTACGGAAGGAGGCCGCATGGCACAATTCGGGGTTGCATTCGGAGCCGCGCTGAACCGTGATTTGCCGGATTTCAGAATGGACTATGAAACTGCCTTCTAGCCACGGGAGAAAAGGGGGAACGTCAGTAGCTCTTATCCACAGATATACATAGATGTTCATAGATAACGTCAAAGACCAATGCAGTCCTTCACCGTGTCCCCGTGCTCCCCGTGGTTCAATCGCCGTGCCGCCGCGATCGCCGTGGTTCGAATCTTCCCCACATCCGCGAGCAGGACCACCGAAGCTCTACAGCGAATCATTGGGTTGGATGGTTCATCTGTGTAAATCCGTGACATCCGTGGACAGCCGTCCGAATGGAGCGCGCTATGGAAACGACGTCCGCGATAGAAGCAGTAGAAGCGTGGGAAGATTCACTGCTGGAGCGCTACCCCGCGCCGGGCAGCGAGAAGCCGCAAGAAGAGTTCCGCGACTACGAGACCGCGGCGCGGCCCACCGTGCGGGATTTCTACAGGCTAAACCACCGGCATCAGACGCTCGATTTCGTGCGCGCCAAGAAGGCCGAATACCTTAGGCTCGACAAGCGGCGGATGGGTATTTGGGCGGCGATGGAGTTCCTGAACACGCTCGTGGACGACAGCGACCCGGACACCAACCTCTCGCAGATCGAGCACCTCATGCAGACGGCGGAGGCAATTCGCGGGGACAGCCATCCGCGCTGGATGGTCCTCACCGGCCTCATCCACGACCTGGGCAAGATACTCTGCCTGTGGGGAGAGCCGCAGTGGTCCGTGGTCGGCGATACCTTCCCGGTCGGCTGCGCCTGGTCCGAAAAGATTGTGTTCTTCCCCTTCTTCGCCGACAACGTCGACAGCGCGGTCCCCGGTTATCAGACGCCTGCCGGTATCTACGAGGAGGGCTGCGGCCTGGACGGTGTCCACCTCTCGTGGGGCCACGATGAGTACCTGTACAATGTCGTCAAGGAATACCTGCCCGCCGAAGCGCTTGCGATGATTCGCTTTCATTCCTTCTACCCCTGGCACAAGGAGGGCGCGTACGCCCATCTGACCAGCGGCCAGGACCGCGAGCTACTGGCTTCCGTCAAAGCGTTCAACCCCTACGATCTCTACTCGAAAAGCGCGGCTCGCCCGGACGTAAGGGCCCTCCGTCCGTATTACGAGGAGCTGATTGCAGAGTATTTTCCGCCGGAGATCAGATGGTAGCGCCCATTCGGATCGCGGCGTTCGCCACGCTGACTGCCCTGCTCTATGCCTACGCGCCGGCCAGTTCGAGCGCCGAATCGCCTTTTGCAGACACGCCCTTCTGGCAGGACTATCACGAATCCTATCCTCTCCAGACCCCGCAGGAAAACGATGTCCGCGCCATATCGGTCGATATGACGGGCCGAGTATGGATCGCTACGGGCGCGGGAGTGCGGTTTCTCAATCATGGAAAGTGGGATTCGGCGCCCGGCGATACGGAGCTTGGACCAACAAACTCCGTCTGCGCCGACGGCCGCGGCGGCGCGTGGATAGCAACGTGGAACGCACTTTACCACTCCACGGCGAACTACCTCAAGAATGTCGCCGAGGCAGGCACTCCGCTCGCTTCGGTAAGGACGCTCCAGGGCGCAAACGGCGACGTGATTCTCGCCACGGGTGGGCCGGAGGGAATCTGGCGGCGTATTAACGGCCAGTGGACCAAGCTCTCGGGCTCCTGGAACCGCGCGATTCGCTCCGTTCTTCCCACGCCCGACGGCAGGGTGTGGATCGGTACTGCCAGCGGACTGTACCGTCGGGATTCGACCGGCAAAAGCACGCGCTATTCGAAGCCCGATGTCGTTCTTAGCAGCAACATTAATGCGCTGACCCCGCTGCCGGACGGCTCCTTTTGCGTCGGCTCGACGGGCGGAATCGATATCTATCGCGGCGACAAACGGATTCGCTCTCTCTCCGTCCGCGACGGCATGCCTGTCCGCGACGCTCGTGCTGTCGCCCAGGACGGTTCCGGCAGGCTCTGGATTGCGACGAGCATGGGCGTGGTGCGCTACGACCGGGGCAAATGGAGCCTCCGGCACAGCCGGCGCTGGCTGCAGAGTGACGACGCGCGCGACGTGGCAATCGGGCCGGACGGCACGGCGTGGGTGGCAACGGCGGCGGGCGTGGACGCGATTCGGCGCAGGCACATGACGCTAGAAGAGAAGGCGGCCTACTTCCTGAAGGTCCTTCGCGCGCGGCACATCCGTCCTCCCGGCCTCGTGGGTCCCGCGGTGCTGGAAAAGGCGGGCGACCTCTCGAAGAGCTTTATCGAGGACGACGACAACGACGGCGAGCACACCGGCATGTACTGCGCAATGGAATCGATGCGCTATGCCGTGACCAAAGCGCCGGACGCGCGGGAGAACGCCAAAGCCGCCTTTCACGCGCTCATGGCGCTCCAGCGCGCGACCGGCACCGGCCATTTTATCGCTCGCTCCGTTTTGCCTGCCGGCACGCCCCCGCGTCATGAGGTGGACCACATCTTTACGCGGGAGGAGATTGCCGATTCACACCGGGCCGAGCCGCGCGAGAAGATCATCGAAAAGCGGTGGATTCCGACCGCTGACGGCAAGTGGCTCTGGAAGCGGGACGCCAGCTCGGACGAGGTGGACGGCCATATGTTCGGCTACGCGATGTACTTCGACCTTGCCGCGGACCCGGACGAGAAGCGGCTCGTGGCCGATCAGATGGACCGAATCGTCGGCGGAATCGTGGACCACGGGTTCGTGCTCCAGGACATCGACGGCAAGGGCACGCGCTGGGGTAACTGGTCGCCTGCGAGCCTGAATGGCGATCCCCAATGGCACGAGGAGCGTCCTGGAAACAGCGTGGAGATTCTGGCGCACCTAGGCGTCGCCTACCACGTGACCGGCAAGGCGAAATACCGCGAGGCCGCCCACACTCTTATCGAGAAGCATGGGTACGGACGCAACATGTTGGACACCCGCTTCGATACGCCCTCGGAGAGCACCCATATCAACGACGAGCTGCTCTCGATGGTCTATCCAAACCTCATGAGGTATCTTATACTTCCCTCGCTGAGAACCAACGCCGCTGTGAGCATGACGCGCTGGCACAAAGCCTGCGCGGCAGATGGAATTCCGTTCTACGACTTCGCCTATAATCGGTTCTCCGGCAGGCGCGTTCCTCTCGGTCCCGCGGTCGAAGTCTTGCGCGATTGGCCGCTGGACATGATTGAGTGGACGGTGGACAACAGCCGCCGTGAGGACGTTACGTTCGACCGCACGCCGGGATTCGAGCCGGGCCGTCTCACGCGAATCCTTCCGCGCAGCGAGATGGGCATCTGCATGTGGGACCAGGAGCCGTACAAGGCCATCCTCGGTAACGGCGGCGCACGCGAGGACAAGCCCACCGACTGGCTGCTTGCCTACTGGATGGGGCGTTACTATGGTTTACTATCCGGGAAAACGCAGGGGAATTTTCACCACGATGGCACGAAGGGCACGAAGAACGGAAAAAGCAAATTAACCACGGGAAGCACGGGGAAAGCAAAATAGAAGACGCGATGAATGAATCGGTCATATGGGTCGAGCAATCGGAGGCGTCCTACTCTTCGCAGGATGACGATCTCCTGAGGGAAATGCTTAAGGGCATAGAGCGCATGGGCAGAGGCCGCGCCGTGCCAATATTGCGCCGCGTGCTTAGATCGAAGGACCGCGCACTTCCCCAGTTCGCGTGCATTAGCCTGGGAGACGCGGGCGGGAGGCGGGCGATGCGTCTGTTGATAGATACCATGAGGAGTGATTCGAGTCTTAACGTGCGGTTGCAGGCAGCCCATGCGCTATCGTTCTTTTATCCACGGCAAGATCAAGAGCAAGCCTACCCCGCGCTCAGAGACGTATTCGCCAATTTGGAGGAGCATGGAGTTGTAAGGGCCCAGGCGGTCGAAGGCATAGGGTATATCCTGGGTTGGACCGACCGAAGACTTAGCCGATTCAGAGAAGCGGAGAAGCTGCTATTAGCCGGTCTTCGGGATGAATCGCCGGAGGTACGTTTCTGGTCTGTGTTTGCCCTGAGCAGCATGAGATCTCGAAAAGCGCTGCCGGAATTCACGCGGATGGCCGAAACGGACCATGTCAAATGCAGAAACATGTGGCTCGTTTCAGAGGAGGCCAGTGATGCAGTTGCTGTATTTGATGGACAAAGACGTCCTCAACGCAACACGCAGTGGGACGGTGACTACGAAGAGGATGAAAAGGACTCGCCGTAGCCTTCCCCATGTTCCCCGTGCTTCCCGTGGTTGATCCGCCTTTGCCGTTCTTCGTGCTCTTCGTGTCTTCGTGGTGAAATTGATTTGATTGGAGTAAGTATTGAGCGTTATCGATGACGTAGTAAAGGCGAACGAGCGGTACTATCAGACGTTTACCGGCGGCAACCAGCCGGTGCAGCCGCAGCGCAAGCTGGCTATTCTCACCTGCATGGACTCGCGGATCGACGTGTTTGCCATCCTCGGACTCAACAACGGGGACGCGCATGTGATTCGCAACGCCGGAGGTGTCGTTACGGACGACGCCCTGCGCTCCCTCATCCTTTCACATCACCTGCTCGGCACGGAAGAGTTTCTCATCATGAATCATACCGACTGCGGAATGATGCTGTTTGCCGAGGACGATATGCGCCTGCGTCTCCAAAAGCAGTTCGGGACGGCCGCCGTCTCGCCCTCCCACTTCTTTGCCTTCAAGGATTTGGAGGACAATGTACGCGAGCAGATGCAGAAATTGCATACGCATCCCTGGCTGCCGGACAGCATCCCTGTCCGCGGATTCGTCTACGACGTAAGGACGGGCCGATTGACCGAAGTGAGCACGACAAGGCGGTCATGAAGCAGGCGGAGGTTGGCGATGACACAAACAGGGACGGGCGTGGCCGCGAAGACAGGCCGGATGAGCGATGAGTGGTTCTCGATTCTGGACGCCGCCGACGCGGAGTGCGCCGCCGAGATGAAGAGCTATTGGGGCGTCGAGATAGACAAGCTGAAGGGGATGCTGGAGGTGAAGTGATTTAGCAGAGCGTGTTCATCCGGAAGAGGAAATTAAGACAGCGTACCACACCGCTGTTATCTGAACTGCTTGATAGATTCGAATTCCATCAGGCGCAGCATCTGCGCTCGAAAGAGAGGACGTACGCATGAAGGCGCTCGTGTTCAGCGCGGTGCGAGAACTTACCGTCCGGGAGGTCCCGGAACCCAGGCCGCGAACGGACCAGGCGGTCCTAAAGGTTATCGGCACGGGGATATGCGGATCGGATATGAGCGGATTTCTGGGTCATAGCCCGCGCCGCAGGCCGCCGCTCATTCTGGGCCACGAAGTGATCGGCACAGTGGAGCAGGCTCCTGCCGGTGATTGGCCGTTCAAAGAAGGGGACCGGGTGGTCGCGAACCCGATCCAATCGTGCGGGGCTTGCGCCGCATGCCGGAGCGGACAGGGGAACCTTTGCCCGGATTGGATGCTCCTCGGCATGGACCGGGAGGAGGGAGCTTTCGCCGGCTACGTGGCTGTAAAGGCCGCGAATCTCTTTCCCGTGCGGCCCGGCGTGAGCGACGAGCAGGCGGTTATGGTCGAACCGCTCGCGAACGGAGTCCATCTCTTCAACCTGATTCGCCGGCACAGCTTCGGCACGCTCGCAATCTTTGGCGCGGGAACACAGGGAATCCTGATGCTCGCGCTTGCGAGGCTGCACGGTTATCGCGATATTATCGTGATAGACACGAGCGCCGAGCGGCTGGCGATAGCGAAGAATATCGGGGCGGCACATTGCGTGAATCCGTCCCGCGAAGATCCCGCTGAGGCTGTCTTGCGGATTACGAGCGGCGGAGCGGACATCAGCATCGACGCAGTTGGCGCTACGGCGGTTCGTGCGGCGGCAATCTCGGCCACGCGCAAGGGCGGCGAGATTATGATCCTGGGGCTGCACGACAACGTGAGCGCGCTCGATATCAACCTCGTGGTCCGAAAAGAGCTAAAGTTGCAGGGCAGCTTCGCGTATACCCAGGCGGACTTCCAGAGCGCTATGCGACTGATCGAGGACGGCAGCATATCCATTGAATCGTGGACCGAGACCCGCCCGCTCGAAGAGGGTCAGGCCGCGTTCGACCAGCTAACTTCCGCCCCCGGCAGCGTCCTCAAGATCGTGCTGCGTCCGTAGCCAGACCTGTTGTGAATACAGCGCAGGGCGCTGCTCTCCCGCCGCGCCCTGCGTCGCGAATCTCGGGGTATCTGAGCGGATTCGGGGTATCATAACGGAACAGTTTTGTCGAGCGTAATCTGTGGGGGTTCATCTGGTGAGTCAATACCACGTTAGCATAGCCGGCGCGACCGGCGCGGTCGGAACCGAGTTCCTGCGATTGTTGGAAGAGCGGCCTTTTCCGCTCGCCTCATTGCGCCTTCTTGCATCCAGCCGGTCGGCGGGCAAAAGGCTTTGCTTCAAGGGCCGCGAGATCGAGGTCGAGGAGCTGACCGAACGCTCGATCGAGGGCTGCGATATCGCTTTCTTTTCGGCGGGCGGCGGGCGCAGCAAGGAGTTCGGCCCCGCGGCGGCGCGCGCGGGCGCGGTGGTCATCGATAATTCGTCCGCCTATCGCATGGATCCCGACGTGCCGCTCGTGGTGCCGGAAGTGAATCCCGAAGACATTGCCGGCTACACCCGTAAGGGAATCATCGCCAATCCCAACTGCTCGACGATCATTATGCTGATGGCGCTGGCGCCGCTACGCAAGCTGGGTCGAATCAAGCGGGTCGTGGTTTCGACGTATCAGGCGGCGAGCGGCGCAGGCGCGTCCGCGATGCGGGAGCTCGAGGAGCAGACCCGGCAGGTGCTGAACAACGAACCGGTTACGCAGGAGGTCTTTCCGCATCCTATTGCGTTCAATCTGTTTTCACACAACACGAAAATCGATGAGACGGGCTACAACGAGGAGGAGCGCAAGATGATCTTCGAATCGCGCAAAATCCTTCACGACGACAACCTGATGATTACCCCGACCTGCATCCGCGTGCCCGTTCTACGCGCCCATTCGGAGAGCATTAACGTGGAGTTCGAGGGTGCGCGCCCGTCCGTCGCGCAGGTGCTGGACACTCTGGCATCCTCTCCCGGCGTTCGCGTCGTCAACAATGTCGCGGAGAATCACTTCCCGATGCCACTGGAGGCGACCGGGCGCGATGAGACGCTCGTGGGCCGCGTCCGCGCCGACCTCTCCAACCCGAATGCCATCGACCTCTTTGTTTGCGGCGACCAGATTCTCAAGGGCGCGGCGCTAAACGGGTTCCAGATTGCCGAAGAGTGGATAAGACAGAGGGAGCGTTAGGCCGTGAGCGTTGAGCATTGGGGACAGGTTATTACGGCGATGGCAACCCCGTTCGATTCGGAGGGAAGAATCGATGAACGCTCCGTCACGCGTCTCGTGGACTACCTGTTCGAGAATGGATCGGACGGCCTGGCGGTCTCCGGCACGACCGGTGAATCGCCGAGCCTTTCTCACGACGAAAAACTCTTGATGTTCCGGCTGGTGAAAGAGGCGGCGCGCGGTCGCGGTCCCGTGATTGCCGGGACCGGAAGCAACGATACGACGGCCTCGATTACGCTGTCGCGGGAAGCCGCCGCGCTGGGCGTTGACGGCCTGCTGCTGGTTACGCCCTACTACAGCAAGCCTTCTCAAGAGGGTCTCTACCGCCACTTTCGCGCCATCGCCGAATCGGTGTCGCTTCCCGTAATGCTCTACAACGTGCCTCCCCGCACCAGCGTAAACATGGAGGCGGCCACCGCGCTCCGGCTGGCGCGCGACGTAAAGAACATCACGGCGGTCAAGGAAGCGAGCAGCAATCTGGTGCAGGTTTCCGAGATCGTGGCGGGCGCGCCGGAGGGGTTCTCCGTCTACAGCGGGGAAGACGGTATCGTGCTTCCAACGCTTGCCGTGGGCGGCGCGGGAGTAGTAAGCGTGACTTCGCACGTTGTTGGCCGCGACCTCAAGGCGATGCATAAGGCATTCTTCGCCGGTGATTACCAGGAAGCCGCCCGCATCCACGCGAAGATGCTGCCCATGGTTCGCGCTCTGTTCCAGCCCACCACCCCAAGCCCTGCTCCTGTCAAGGCCGCCCTGAACCTTCTTGGAGTAGGTGTTGGCGGCGTCCGCCTTCCGCTCGTCCCCGCAACCGAGAGCGAGACGGAAATCGTCCGCGACGCCCTCCGAGCATACGGTCTGCTGCAAGGTTAGGGCCACTTAGCCTGCCTTCACGCTACCCCAACTCCTTCACCGCTTCCAGGACCGCGGCCGTATGACCCGGAATGCTGACTTTGGGAAACACCTTGCGGACATTGCCTTCCCTATCTATGACGAAGGTTGCCCGCTCGATGCCCATAAACTTCCGCCCCATAAAACTCTTCTCTTTCCACACGCCATAGGACTCGGCGATGGCATGATCCTCGTCGGCCAACAGCGGATACGTAAAGCCAAACTTCTCCGCGAACTTACCCTGTTTCTTGACAGAGTCCGCGCTAATTCCAAGAACCGCGGTTCCCGCCGCCTGGAATGTGGCAAGGTTGTCACGGAAGCTGCATGCCTCCAGCGTACAGCCAGGCGTGTCCGCCTTTGGGTAGAAGAAAAGCACGACGTTTTGCTTTCCCTTGAAATCGGAAAGCGAGATGGTCTCGCCTTTGTGCGAAGTAATGGTGAACTCCGGCGCGGGCGCGCCTACGATAGGAAGCGATTCGGACACGCGCATTCTCCTTGAGCTGTATGGCCCCATCAATATTTCGGTTGGTCCCATCGGGCGGTCAGTTGATTGTACCTGTCAACTCTACGGCGCGGAAACCAAGGATGGGCTCGGAGCGTATTGGAATCATGCCTGCCGGCTTCTATTCGTGTAAATTCGCTCAGCGTCGCGCAAGTTCGCATTGACGGATAGACTTCGGCGCGGTATGATTGTTCGAGAAGCGCTGTCTGGAGTGACCCTGTGACGCGATGCCCGCATTGCGATTTTGATAACCCGGAGGGCGTCGCGCGGTGCATGAGTTGCGACACGCCGCTAACCGCCTACTCGGGAATGACGACGGGCGAGGTGAGCCAGGAGACGCGCGTCAAAGCGGCCCGTCTTTCGCTGCGCCCGCCCATTATCAATGTTGTCGCGGCGCTGGACGCGCTTTTTGCGCTCTTCGGGCCGTTCGCGGTGGTCATGGGCAGATTCATGGCTCGTACGGTTACGAACGCAGAGGGGACAAACTATGCGGGGGCTGCCTTCGGCGCGGTGGGTATTGCATTTACCGCGATGGTCATGCTTCCCTTCGGCGGGTTCCTTCTATATATTGCCTGGCTGACGTGGGCGCGCGGTTCATGGGCGTGGCAGGCGAACGCAATCGTTCTCTGCGGCGCGGCTCTGCTTGCATTAGTCGGTTTTCTCACGCCGTCCTTCTCGCTGCGGCTATTGGTCGTCGCCGCTTGTGCCGCCGCCGCATGGTTTTGGTTTCAGCCCGATGTTCGCGAGTGGTACGGAGCGTAGGGCAGTGATGAGTCGAGAGTCCAGAGTCGAGAGTAAAGTCAATTACGCGGCGCTACGGTAAATGGCGAAGGTTGCTACCTACTCGGCACTCGTTACTCAGCACTCAGCACTTCTATCGAGAGAGGAGCTTTACGATGAGCATAACGCACCCTGCTACAAAATCTGCAAAGTCGTTGGTGGATGAGAAACTCCGCGCAACAGCCGAAGACGCATTGAATTTTGTCGGGCGGAAGAACGCCGAAAGCGATCCGACCCTTGCAAGATTGCGAGAGCTGGGCACCGAGCTCTGGCTCGATACCGGAAATCTGGAAGAGGCGCAATCGCTCTGGACGAGCCAGTTCAGCGCTCTGACAACCAATAATACGCTGGCAAATCAGGTTGTGCAAACCGGAATCCTCGACGGAATCGTAAGCGAGGCCGTAAAGGATGTGCGAGAGACGCAGCCCGATCTGACTGAACAGCAGGAGGTGATGGAGCTGGGCTTCATCGTCAACTGCCATATCGCGCTCCGCCTCGTGAAGGCATTCGGCGTGAACGTGAGCGTGGAGCTGCATCCCGCCATTTCAGAGGACATCGAGCGGACCGTACACTTTGCGGAGCGCTACTACGCCATCTGCCCGGAGAGGTTCTACATCAAGATTCCACTCACGCCGGAGGGCTACTGCTCGGTTGCGCGCGTACGAGCCAAGGGCATTCCGGTCAACTACACGCTCGGTTTCTCCGCGCGCCAGAACTACCTCGCGGCGGTCCTCTCCAACCCCACGTACTGCAACGTGTTCCTGGGCCGTTTGAACGCAGTCGTAGCGGACAACCGGCTGGGTGACGGCAAGCTGGTGGGCGAGAAGGCCGCCATGGCGACCCAAGTGGCTTTGCGGGAGCTGCGCGCCGCCGGCAGGTCGCAGACCAAGCTGATTGCCGCCAGCATGCGCGATCCGTCGCAGGTGGCGGCGCTGGCGGGCGTCGACGTCTACACGATGCCCCCCAAAGTCGCGAAGGCATTTGTCGAATCCAAGCCGGACACCGCGATGTTGTCGTCCCAGGTTGGCCATGCTTTCGACGTAGAGTTCCTGCCAGGTGTCGATGAAAAGTCGATAGAGGTTCTCTGGGCCATCGACGACAAGCTGATGGCGCTGACCGACGACTTGGCGAAACGCGGCGGAGTAAACCTTACCGGAGACGACCTGCGTGAGGCCGACACCAGGTACGCGACGAATCTATTCCATCGGTTCACAACCCTGGAGCGTACCGACATTCGCGAGCACGGCAAGATCCCGGACCTGGGTCGCTTCAAGCACGACCATGATATTTCCCTGGACGACTTGATGACGCAGTCCGCGCTACAGTCGTTCGTAGTCGATCAGAACGCTTTGGACGATCACCTGCGGGACCTGATACACGTAAAGTAGGCCCCGCCCGCCGCACATCCCCGCCTCCAATCGCCTCCCGCAGCGCTCAAGCGGCGGGAGGGGAGCCTCAAACCTACTTTCGCAGGACGTTCGTATGGACACTGCCCCCGAATCCGCCGCCACCCATCGACGTGCCCGGCTTGCCTGCCGCATCGATCTTGTACGTGAGCGAAGACTTTGTCTCCATGCGCAGGGTGGTCGAGACGTCCGACCGATTCTCCATCTTCGACTTCGCGTCGGAAGCGCCTACGAGGAAGGCTTTTGCATCGTCCGGCGCTGCTACGGATATTTTTTGCCCTGTCGCGGGCGCGTTCTCCGCCGCGTCCGCTGCGTAAGACCGTAGGAGCTTCGGCCACAGCTTTCGGAACAGAGACGGGTCGCCGAAGATATCTGCCGATACCACTTTGCCGTTTACAGCCGCTACGACGCCTACAAGGCGAGCATCGGGGACGAGGGAGCCGAGCAGCGCCTTTACATACGGCTCAATGCTCTTCTGCGCCTCGCCGCCGCTCTGATTCAGGACTTCCCTATAGGTTCCCGTGGCGGGCGCGGCCTTGAACCGGCGGTTCTTTTTCTCCACGTTGTCCCAGACCTTCTGCTGCTCCTCGCCCACCCGCGCGGAGTATGCGGCGAACGCCGGAGACCGGCTACCGGATTCGGCGCCAGAGCGCGCGATTCGGTTTGCGCGACCACCGACAGCTGCTTGCCGCGCCGATCCCGTTGTTTGCAGTCCCGCCGACGAACTGCGGCCCGTCACGCGATTCGACGCGCTGTCGGCGATAGTGACTCGCTGCGCGGCAAAAGCTCCCTCCTGCGCGCTCGCTCGAATTTCCCAGCTTGCTACCGCCTTCGCGCTGTCGGCAAACTCCTTGCGGCCCGTCCAGCGGCCATGCTCGACGCAGAAAACGGTTACAGGCTGGTCGCGCTTGTCCGGTGGAACGATAATGTCGCGACCCAGGCACCGATCCTGCTGACCCCCGAGCACCACCTCGCCCGCCATCAGGTAGAGCGGCTTGCGGCCGCCGTTGGTAATGTAGAGTGTGTTTACCTCGCCTCCCTGCGGCGACTCCTTTACCTTGACGACCTTCGTCTTGAGGCCTTCGTCGAGCGTCATATAGGTGTCGGTGGAGCGCGCGGCGGAATCGTAGACTGGAATCAGCGTGAGATTCTTGTAGCTTTTCGCGGCTCCCAGCGACCTGCGGCCATCCAGCTTGAACTGGCCGCCGGGAGCGAGGGATTGCGGCGAGCGCATGTGGTTTACAGCGAGGAACAGGGCCGCCGAAAGTGCGGCTGAAACTAAGATCGTTCCGCGTTCGTGCATGGCAGTAGCCTCCTTTGCAGCACGGGTCGAACCGCTGATCGTTAATCGTTGGTTACGACGATATCGCTGCTCAGTTGGTTACGGCGAGAGGCAAGAAGGTTCACGCGAAGGAAGGCAGGTCGTTGGGTCGTTGGGTCGTTGGGTTGTTGGGTTGTTGGGTCGTTGGGTTGTTGGGTTGTTGGGTTGTTGGGTCGTTGGGTCGTTGGGTCGTTGGGTCGTTGACCAATTTACATATTGACCCATCGACCCACTGACCTACATTCTCAGAACCGCAGCGTCGAGGTGACTTGCAGCGGCGCGCGCGCTCCGAAGGCGAACTGTAGAAATCCGAAGCCGAATCCGGCCGTGAAGCCGCGCGCGCTGGAGTAACCGGCGCGCAGCGCGAGACCCTTCGTCGTGTATTCGCCGCCTATCCGCGCCTGAACATTGTCGTAGGCACGCGTCAAGTCCACTACGTCCAAGACGCCGAGGAATCGGCCTCCCTCCCATGCGGAGCCCACGGCTATGCTGCGAGGCTGAAGGTCGTATTTGACCTGGGCGTCATTTTGATCCGTGCCCTTGAAGCGGAAATTGGGCTCGAGTGCGTTGAATATTACCAGTGCTCCGCTGAGGCCCTTATGGTTGGCGGGGTGCGCCAGGAGGCCCAAATCGGCACCAATGCCGTCCCTTGTAAGTGTAGTGCCGCCGTTCAGCTCCGACGCAGGCGCGGCCGGAGTATTGTTCGTGATGTTCGACGAACTAACGACATAGTGGCTGTAGACGGCGCGTTCCAGGCGGACACGGACACCGGCTTCGACGCGGATCGGGCTTCCCGGCGGAGAGACTCGCTCGGCCGCGCCGACTGCGGGCAGTGAATAGATGGCGGCGCCTATCATGTCGGCCCGCTCGCTGCCGGTCAGCTTTGTCACGTCGCCATTGGCTGTCTTCGCCCACGTCCGCAGCGCGAGATTAGGAAGGAGTCGTACCTGCGCCTGGCCATCGGCGTGCAGATCCATGTGACCGATACGCCCCCCCATCCCGAGGCTTGCCCCGTAGTTGGAATCCCGCTTTCCGAAGTCGCGCGCCAATGAAACCGCGTCGTTGGCGCTGGGGTTTTTCAGCAGGTGGTTGTATGCCTGATCGAGCGGAACCCCGCTTGCTCTAAAGCCGAGATGAGGATATTCCAGCTTGATTCGGCGGTTGAAAAGCGCCAGCGCCGCAGGATTCAGCATTGTATTTCTCTCTGAGCTGTCCACCACGGCGATCCCCGCGCCACCCATCGCGAACGCGCGGGCGTTTCCGCCAAAAGTGATGTCGGCAACTGCCGACACGTCTAAAGCCGCCAAACCAACGGAACACAGAACAGGCGCGGCAACGCGCCATCTTCTCGTTGTCATCCTCGCGCTACTCCTTCTCAGGATTAAGCCATTATGAACAATATAGAAGCGATTTATGATGTTCATCATGTTCATAATGGCTAACTAAGCCGTTTCTCTCGTCATCTCTGCAATGGCCGACTACTTGCTTGCCTGCTGTTTCACTATCTCACGGACAAGCAATCTATTCAGCGTGGGGCTTGTTGTAACCTTCGATACGAACGCAGCCTTATCCTCGTTCTCACTCAGTTGATCTGGAAAGGCCGGCAGAATGCTAGAACATGCCGAGTTGAATCCAATGCAGGCGCGCGGCGACATGGTGTTCGCGGTTCATTTGCAGGCGGGAGACCGTTGCTCGCACAGCAGGCGTCAGCCCAATGATTTGGGCGGTCGGCGCATCTGCCCGAAAGTGGTCCTGCCACGCGTCTCGACGAGGATGGAAGAGGCCGCACTCCTCCTGCGAGATGTCGTCAATTCCGGTGGCGAAGTCCGACTTGAAGCGGTTGCAGGCGTGGCAGGCGAGCGCGAGATTGTGCATATCGTTGGAGCCCTCACGAGATTGTGGAACGATATGCTCGACCTTGAATGGAAAATTGAATACCTCTTCCGGGGCTCGGCAATACTCGCAGCATCTCTTCGCCCGCTCGGCAACCGCGCCGTAGAGGGGATTCACCTTTCGGAGCTGGGCAGCAGCGAATCTGTACGTATGACTGTTGCGTCCAGCTCAGCGTCGATCAGCTCGTCGAATTCCGCGCTCTCCTCTTGTGTCAGCGCGCCGCGCCGGCCGATCAGCTCCTGTATACGGTCATGCTGATCCCTCGTGAAGTAGCGGTCCGGTATGAAACGCTGAATGAGAATGGCAGACGAATCGACCGTCTTGCCCTCCAGCGCGAGCAGAGCGTCCAGCGCTTCTCCCGCCGTTCGTCCTGTAGATTGTCGCTTCCCAGCACTGGCGCGGTATCGCTGCTCGCTCGCTTCGCCTACGATTTGAATGGATACAGGTGTCAATATCGTTCTTCCGTTCCGCCCAATCAGTCTGATTTGGAGATTATAACATATCGTAAATCCCGCTACTCTCCAGAGAGCGATTTGGCCATTATGAACAGTATGAACAGCATAAGATCGGTTCATGATGTTTATCATGTTTATAATGGCAAACCAAGTCGTTTCTGGTTTCACCTCTGCAATGGCCGACTACTTGCTTGCCTGCTGTTTCACTATCTCACGGGCTTTTGCGAGCGCTTCGGCGAGCTTGCCCGCATCACGGCCGCCGGCCTGGGCAAAGTCGGGCCGTCCGCCTCCCCCGCCTCCGGCCACTTTCGCGACCTCCCGGACGAGGCTGCCTGCATGAAATCCACGCTGCACGAGGTCCGCTGTGACCTTCGATACGAACACAACCTTTCCTTCGTTATCACCGGCGAGCACTACAATGGCGGACTTATGCTGCTGTGCCGTCCTATCGGCGAGCGCGGCCAGCGCCTCTCCATCCGCGCCGCTCACCTGCCCTGTAATCAGCGTGACACCCGCCACGTCAACCGATTCGAGATCCGTGCCACCACCCGCGCCCTCGGTCTTCAGCTTCTGGACCTGCTTCTGAAGCTCGGAACGCTCCCTAACCAGCTTCTCTGCGGCAATTAGCACATCGCGAGTATTCGCCTTCAACAGGCCGGCTACCTGCTCAAGTCGTTTTTCGATATCGTTTACAAAGTCGATTGCGCCCCGGCCGGTGACGGCCTCGATTCGCCGGACGCCTGCGCTTACGCCGCCCTCCGTGGTTATCTTGAAGAGGCCGACCTGCGAGGTCCGGGAGAGATGCGTGCCCCCGCAAAGCTCCATGCTGAATCCGGGAATCTCGACCATGCGCACGCGGTCGCCGTACTTTTCGCCGAACAGCGCCATCGCTCCCCGCGACTTTGCCTCCGCGATGGGAAGGTCGGTGTGAACGGAGATCGGCGCGTCCTCCAACACCTCCTGATTCACGATCTCCTCCACGCGTTCGAGCTCTTCATGCGACATCGGCTGCGTGTGCGTGAAGTCGAATCGGAGACGGTCCGGCGCGACGAGCGAGCCCTTCTGATGCACGTGTTCGCCCAACACGGTCCGCAATGCCGCCTGGAGCAGGTGCGTGGCCGTATGGTTGCGCATAATGTGGCGTCGCCGCTCGCCGTCCACCTGCGCGTGGACCGTCTGATCGGCTTGGACTTCGCCTTCCAGCACTTTGCCCGCGTGGTAGTACACCCCGCCTGCCTTAATCGTATCGGTGATTTCGATGCGAAGCGCGCAAGTCGTGTTTCCTGCGGGCGCGACCAGCCATCCGGTATCGCCGACCTGACCCCCTGATTCCGCGTAGAACGGAGTTTGCGATAGAATAATGGAGACTTCGTCGCCTGCTCGCGCGGAATCGACGGGCTGGTTGTTGAGGAGGATATAGTTGGCAGTCGCCTCGTCATCCGTCGCGCCATAACCGGAAAACGTGGTCGGCGGAAGTGTGCCGATTTTCATTCCGGCGCCCGCTTCGGCCCACACCGCGCCGCCCATGCCGCTCGCCTTACGGGAGCGATTACGCTGGCGGCTCATTGCCTCTTCAAATCCGGCGTGATCCACCTTTAGAGCGCGCTCCACGGCTATATCGACAGTCAGCTCCAGCGGAAAACCATAGGTGTCATAGAGGGTGAACGCCTCCTCGCCAGAGAGCATTCCCGCATCCCGCGTCTCCTGTGAATCCAGCAGCGCGAGGAGTCGGACCAGCCCGTTATCGAGGGTGCGGCGGAATCGCTCCTCCTCCTCTTCGATATTGCGCAGAATCAGGGCCTGGCGCTCGACCAGCTCCGTATAGAACCCGCCCATCTGCTCGATGAGCTTGGGCGCTACGAGGTGTAGGAAAGGCTGGTCGAATCCGAGCGCCATCTTGCCATAGCGGATTGCGCGCCGCATCAGGTAGCGGAGCATATAACCGCGACCTTCATTCGATGGCGTGATGCCGTCGGCGATGCAAAAGAGCATGGCGCGCGTGTGCTCGGCGACCACGCGGAACGCGAAATCCACCTCGTTCATGGCGCCGCCGTACGACTTGCCGGACAGCTCGCCGATGTGGCCCAGCAGGGGACCGAAGAGGTCGGTCTCGAAGACGGAGCGCTTGCCCTGGTGCACCTGCACGATTCGGTCGAAGCCCGCGCCCGTATCGTTGTTCTTTTTGGGAAGCGGCGTAAGGACCGCTTTGCCCTGCTCATCTTTCGACAAATTGAATTGCGTGAAGACGTTGTTCCAGACCTCGAGCCAGCGGCCCGCATCGTCGTCGATCTTGTAGCGCTCTGTCGGCGTCCGCGTGGGGTCGGTCGTCATATCTTCCAGCGGAGCGGTGCGGTAGAAGATCTCGGAGCAGGGCCCGCACGGTCCCTCGATAACCTCGCTGATTGCGTTGGCCGGCCAATAGTTCTTGTCCTCGCCGAGCCGGTGAATCCGGTCCTCCGGCAGCCCGACGACGTTATGCCAGATGTCGAACGCCTCGTCGTCGTCCAGGTAGACCGTCACGCAGAAGCGATCGGGATCGAGGCCCACCTCTTTCGTAAGGAACTCCCACGTCCAGGGAATCACCTCCGCCTTGAAGTAGGCTCCGAAGCTGAAGTTGCCCAGCATCTCGAAAAAGGTGCAGTGCGACATGTCGCCCACGCCGTCGATATCCACGGTCCGCAAACATTTCTGTACCGTTGTGACGCGCCCGCTCGGCGGCTGGGCCTCGCCCGTAAAGAAGGGCTTGAACTGCTGCATCCCGGACCCCGTGAAAAGCGTGGTGGTATCCTCCACGCCCAGCACGTCGATGGGAACGAGCGGCGCGCTGGGCATATGCAGATGGCCGCGCTGCTCGAAGAACTCAATATATTTCCGGCGAATCTCGTGGGCTAGCATGAGGCGAACGCTCCGTAAATCGAACTGTGGTGAATTATAGCATGTGGGGCCTTAAGCGTTGAGCGTTGGAATGCCAGAGAGACGGTTCAGTGGTTGTAGCGGTCGAGTTCGCGCTGAACGCGTTTCTGCGCGTCGGCAAGAGCCTCTTCGGGCGTCTTTCGGTGCAGCTCGGCCAGCTGGACCGCGTTGTCGAGGGCGTCCCTGTAGAGCTTGGTAACCGGCAGCGCGGGGAAGAACCGGGTGTTGGCCTGGTTCGCCGCGATATGCTGCAGGATGTAGCCTAGCGTCTCCTTGCTGCGAGACCCCGTGGTTATCTTCGGAGAGTTGAGCAGCGCGCGGACTGTCGGCAGGTTGTTGAGCCGTCCCGCGTAGTCCTCCTGCTGGCGCGGCTCCTGGAGCCACCGCATGAACTCCCACGCGGCCTGCGGGTGGCGCGCGCCGTCGGGCATGACCATAATATCTCCGTCCTGCCACGCCATGTTCGCCAAATCGGGGCGGTTGGCGGGGTGAGGAATCTCTCCGATCCCATACTCCGCGCTCGGCGCATAGCGCTCCAGGTGAACTGCGAGCCATTCGCCGTCGACCTGCATGGCGACATCGCCCTTCGCCAGAGGGTTCTGGGCGCTCTCCATGGGACCGAAACCGCTGGTGAAACCCGCGACCGCGTCACGCCCGCCCTCCGCATCCACAAGCTTGATGCGCCACTTAAGGGCCGCCACATTCTCCGGCAAGTCGATAGTCACGCGTTTCGAGGCCGGATCGTATAGCCTTCCACCCATCGCGCAGAAGAAGAGGGCGGTGTCCTGTGGCGGGAGCATTCCGAGTCGCGAGAGGGAACCATCCGGTCTCTTTTTCGTGAGCTTGACTGATATCTCGAACAGCTCGTCGAAGGTGCGGGGAGGCCGGTTGGGGTCAAGGCCGGCTTCGCGAAAGACCCGCTTGTTCCAGTAGAATCCGCGCGAATCCCGTCCGACCGGCATGGCGTAGAGAGAGCCGTCGTAGCGCATCTGCTCGATAGCGCCCGGCAGAAAATCCTGGTCCCTGAATCCGGCGTGGTTATAGTATTCGTCGAGCGCGCGCACCGCGTGATTCCCGGCGAGCGGGCCGACCATCACAGGATTGTAGAGGTAGGCCAGATCTGGAGGTGTTCCGGCTACGATGGCGCGCACCAGCTTCTCTTCCCTCAAGCCGCCCGTTACGTGCAGCCGAATCGCGGGGTGCTCGGCTTCGAAGCGACTGCACAGCGCTTTGAACGCCTTCTCATCGCCGCCGGTCGGCGCGGCCCAGATCGTCAGCGTGGTTTGCCGCCCGTTCGAATCGGGGACGCAACCCCCAAGGAAGGGAAGGAAACAGGGAGTCAGCGAGACGAGGAAACCGGAAAAACGACCGCGCATGTCACCATTATACATGCTGAGCGGCGGGCGGATGGAAGATTGCGGAAAACGTCAAGAACCTTTAACCACGAATGACACGAATTTTCACAAATATCCGGATACTGCCTTTGACTTTATCCGTGTTCATTCGTGTACATTCGTGGTTAGATCGCCGTTCGCATCTCTTTCTATTTGATGAAACCGCGGGCCTTCATCCAGGCGGCGCAGAGTCCGGGCCAGGCGCTGAGGACGGAGTTGGGGCCGTTTAGGACGGGACTATTGGACCCCAGGCCGAAGCCGTGAGGACCGTGCTCGAAGACGTGCAGCTCGACGGGTACGCCGACTTTGCGGCAGGCCATTGCGAAGAGGAGGCTGTTCTCGACGGGAACTGCCGCATCGTCGGCGGTATGGACCAGGAAGCAGGGCGGCGTCTTCGAAGTTACCTGCTTCTCATTGGAAAGAAGCTCGATCAGCTCCTTTGAGGGGTTGTCGCCGAGGAGATTCTGTCGCGAGCCCCTGTGCGTATACGGGTCTGCCAT
The DNA here is from genome assembly GCA_038229495.1 of Chthonomonadales bacterium. Lineage (GTDB taxonomy): Bacteria > Armatimonadota > Chthonomonadetes > Chthonomonadales > CAJBBX01 > JBBROJ01. Next base: position 9,331 of record JBBROJ010000014.1, on the reverse strand, counting down.
CGTGATAACGGGGTAGACCAGGATTGCCGCGTCAGGGCGCGAACTCACGCGGTCGATGGGGTCGGGTGCGCTGGGACTGCCATCGTCGAAATGCGTGGCGGCTGTGGAGGCGAGATGCCCTCCGGCAGAGAATCCCAGGATGCCGATTCGATTCGGGTCCACCTTCCACTCGGCGGCTCGGGTGCGCACGGTCCGAATGGCTCGCGCGGCGTCGCTCAGCTCGATGGGATGGCGGTAGCCCGCCGAGCCGAGGCGATATTTGAGCACGACCGCGGTCACGCCGAGCGAGTTGAGCCACTGCGCGATGGGGTGTCCTTCGTGTTCCGCAAGTCCTCCATACCCGCCTCCGGGACATACCACTATCGCCGCGCCGTTCGCCTTGCCATCCGCCGGTAGGTAGAGCGAGAGGGTCGGGGTATCGGCTGGACCGGTCCCGCGAGCACCAGGAACCTTCTTCGTGTAGAGCGGAAAGGGCGTGGGTCGATCCGCCTGAGGGTTGAGAAGGTGGGCGGTAGCGAGGCCGACGAATGCCGCTACGAATGTCAGCGGCGCGAGGGTCGTATACGATAAGTACAAGACGGGTGTCTCCTTTGGTCCGGTTCTATGGTCAGCTTGCAGCGATCCCTATTTCGCTTTAGACGTGCCGGGGTTCCTGCATGGAAGCATCAACAACAATGGAAACAATGAAGATGACGAATCTGGCGCAGGCCGTGAAGGAGCGTGCGTTGACGCTCGGATTCGACCTGTGTGGAATCGCGCCGGCAGTCCCTTCGGCGTTCAAGGCGGAGTATCGTTCGTGGATTGAGCGCGGCATGCATGGAGAGATGGGGTACATGGCGCGCGTCCCGGAACGCCGGCTCGATCCGCAACTGGTCCTGCCCGGCGCTCAGTCGATTGTGGTGGTCGCGATGAACTACTACACAGAATCGGAGGCCGATACCGATGACCCGGAGCGCGCCCTATTCGCCCGCTACGCCCGCAACGACGACTATCATGATGTGATGCTGCCCAGGCTAAAAGAGCTGCTGGCGTGGATTCAGGAGCGGGAGCCGTCCGCAGAGGGACGGGCGTATGTGGACACGGGGCCGATTCTGGAGCGGGAGGTGGCGCGCAGAGCAGGCATCGGGTGGTTCGGCAAGAACACGATGTTGATCAACACGCGGCGCGGCTCCTGGTTTTTGCTGGGCGAAATTCTGCTCACGCTACCGTTGCCACCGGACGAGCCTGCCATGGGCGGATGCGGCACGTGTACGCGCTGCATCGACGCCTGCCCGACGGGAGCAATCGTCAAGCCCTATGAGGTGGATGCGCGTCGCTGCATTTCCTACCTGACTATCGAGCAGAAGGGGCCGATTCCGGTTGAGCTTGCGGCGAACATGGGAAATCGAATCTTCGGGTGCGACATCTGCCAGGAGGTCTGCCCGTTCAACGAACGTCGCGCAACCGCGACTGCCGAGCCGGCATTCCAGCCGCGCGCAAGCGCCACCGCCCCTCTGCTTGCCGACCTCCTAGAAATGAGCGAGGACGAGTTCAGGGAGAAGTTTTGCGGAAGCCCTGTCAAGCGGGCGAAGTGGAAAGGATTAATGCGGAATGTGGCTGCGGCGGTTTTATCAGTTGACCCAGAAGTGGAAAGCACGTTAAACGAGGCTCTCGACAATCCAGAAAAACTGGTACGGCGACTCCTTTGAGTTCGTTGCGGGCGAGAGAACAGGTTACGAAGACCAATGAATAACAGGTTCGAGTCCTGTCCCCGCTCTTAATGTGGTCGCTCGGTTGCGATGACTGAGAAATCCTCCGCCCCAACGGGGAGACTGTTAGCGTAAAAGTGTAAAATCACATTTTCGGGGGTTGGGCAAGAACAGCCTGATAGTTCCTTGCCCAGCGGCAGGAAAAATGCCTGTTGCTGCCGAACGGATTGTAAGCCTCTGTATCACGGTCGGGAGCGTCCGCATGAACCTGCCAGATGGGACGGTCACCTTTCTCTTTACGGACATCGAAGGCAGCATCCGGCTCTGGGACGAGCATCCCCAAGCCATGCGCCCTGCCCTTGCCCGTCATGATGCGCTGCTGCGCCAGGCCATAGAGGACAACGACGGCGCTGTCTTCAAGACGGTCGGCGACGCCTTCTGTGCCGCCTTCGCCATCGCCCCCGATGCTCTTGCGGCCGCCCTTGCCGCCCAACGGGCCCTCCATGCCGAACCCTGGCCCGAAGTTCTTTCCCTCCGCGTTCGCATGGCCCTGCATACCGGAGCGGCCGAACTGCGGGATGAGGACTACTTCGGTCCGCCGCTCAACCGGGTCGCGCGGCTTCTTTCCGCGGGCCATGGCGCACAGGCGCTGGTTTCGGCGGCAGCCCAGGAACTGATACGCGATGCTCTTCCCGCTTCCTGTTCTCTGCTAAGCCTGGGCGAACACCGCCTGCGCGACCTGAGCCGTCCTGAGACGGTCTTCCAACTGCTCCATCCCGACCTGCCTGCCGAGTTCCCACCGCTCAAATCTCTGGACAACCCGCAACTGCCCAACAATCTGCCCGAGCAGATCACCTCCTTTATCGGGCGGGAGAAAGATATCCAGGCGGTCAAGTCACTGCTGGACAAAACTCGTCTGCTCACCCTTACCGGAAGCGGCGGCTGTGGCAAGACCCGGCTGGCGCTGCAGGTGGCCGCCGACGTGTTGGAAGACTGTCCGGACGGCGCCTGGTTTGTTGAACTGGCTTCCCTTGCCGACCCGGCTCTCGTGCCCCAGACAGTGGCGCAGGCGCTTGGCGTGCGTGAGGAACCGGGCAAACCGCTGATGCAGATACTGGCGGCGGCGCTCAAGGCGAAGCGCTTGCTGCTTGTCCTGGACAACTGTGAACACCTGCTGGCTGCCTGCGCCCAACTGGTAGATACGCTCCTTCGCTCCTGTCCCGGTGTGCGTGTCCTGGCCAGCAGCCGGGAGGGATTAGGCATCGCCGGCGAAACGGTCTATCGCATCCCCTCGCTCTCCCTGCCCGATCTCAAACAGAGGGCGACCCCGCAGAGTCTGAGCGCGTATGAAAGCGTCCGCCTGTTCGTAGAGCGGGCGATGGCGGCCCTTCCTGCCTTCGCTGTCACAAACCAGAGCGCGCCTGCCCTGGCCCAACTGTGCGTGCGGCTCGACGGCATTCCACTAGCGGTTGAACTTGCGGCCGCGCGGGTTCGCTCGCTGTCGGTCGAGGACATCAACAACAGGCTCGGCCATCGCTTCCGCCTGCTCACTGGAGGGAGCCGGACGGCCTTGCCGCGCCAGCAGACGCTCAAAGCGCTCATCGACTGGAGTTACGATCTGCTCAGCGAGCAAGAGAAGACCTTTCTGGCTCGATTATCGGTATTTGCCGGGGGCTGGACATTGGCGGCCGCCGAGAAGGTCTGTTCCGGCGAGGCCATAGAGGATTGGGAAGCGCTGGACTTGCTGTCGAGCCTGGTGGACAAGAGCCTGGTTCTGGCGCTGGAGAAGGACGATTCGGTTCGGTACCGGATGCTGGAGACGGTGCGCGAGTATGCGGCGGTGAAACTGAAAGAGGCAGGCGAGGAGCAGGCGCTTCGCGGCAAGCACCGAGACTGGTTTCTGGCGCTTTCGGAAGAGGCGGAGCCACAACTGACGGGATCCGAGCAGGGAGAATGGCTGAATGTTCTGGAGACCGAACACGACAATCTGCGAGCCGCCCTTCAGGAAAGCCTGTCTCCACCGCAGGGTAGTGAAGGGAGCCTTCGGTTCTGTGGGGCATTGTGGCGTTTCTGGTTGACGCGTGGTTATCTGGCAGAGGGACGGGAATGGTGTGAGGATGCCCTTGGCCGGGAGGCAGCAATTGAGCGGACGGCGGAGAAGGCGAAGGCATTGAACGGTGCAGGCGTGCTTGCCACCAATCAGGGTGACTATTCGGCAGCCAGGGCTTACTACGAGCAGAGCCTGGAGGTCAGGCGGGAGGTCGGAGACCGGCTGGGTATCGCCGCTTCGCTGAACAACCTGGGGATTATGGCCAGGGAACAGGGTGACTATGCTGCGGCGAGGACTCACCTTGAGCAGAGCCTGGAGATCCAACGGGAGATCGGAGCCAGGCAGGATATTTCCCGTTCGCTTGGCAACCTGGGGAATGTGGCCAGCGATCTGGGCGACTATGCGGCAGCGAGGGCTTACTTTGAGCAGAGCCTGAAGATCTTCAGGGAGATCGGAGACAGGCAGAGTATCTCCAATTCGCTATGGGGTCTGGGGAATGTGGCCCTCAATCATGCCGACTTTGCGGCATCGAGAGCTTACTACGAGCAGAGCCTGGAGATCAAGAGAGAGATTGGAAATCGGCAGGGCATCGCCGAATCTCTAGAAGTGCTTGCTTCCCTGACATTTGATTCAAATAATGACGTTGCTGCTCCCCTGGGAACAGCCACGGCGGCCATAAATACTGAGTCAAGGGTGCAGCGGGCGGCCAGGATTTGGGGAGCGGCGCAGGCATTGCGAGAAGAGATCGGCGCTCCGCAATCTCCTGGGGAACAAGCGGAGCAGGAGGGCAGGATCGCGACAGCACGCGAGACGCTGGGCGAGGATGCGTTTGCTGCGGCCTGGACGGAAGGGCGTGCCATGACAACGGAGCAGGCGGTTGAATACGCGCTCTCCACATCACAGTTCACGATGACTTGACATCTGGATCGATAATTCTTACCATATGAAGACGACTACCGTTCCATCGCCTGATTGATCCGCAGGGGAGGTTGTCATTCGCCTCATTTGGGCGGCCAGATCGGTTTCCATCAGCCTGAGATACTAACTTGGTAATCTCAGACTGGCTTCACCCACGCGTAATGGAGCTTACTATGGTGCTATTGACCTTGCTCAATTTTCGAAAAATCTTGGATTGGTCTTTCCATAGTTTAGGAGACAAGTATCATTCGATCTCATACACCCGTGTGTCACCTGATCTCGTACACATATATCTCTATCCTCGGTCGATGTGTACCATTCAGTACCCACGGGAGGTTTGACATGAGCAAAAAAAACTCTTGCCAATCGCCGTCACGAAATGGTGTTGGCGGTCCACTCCGGGCAATCGTTGCGTACGACGGCCCGCCACTTTGGAGTTAGTGTGTCCACCGTTCAATTTTGGGTCCGGCGCGCGACCGCGACCGATGAACCAGCGTTCCAACCTCGACTGGCAACTACTCGTCCCAAACTGGCTGAGTTGCTGCAGATGACCGAAGAGGATTTCCGCGAGAAGTTCAAGAAGAGCCCGGTCAAAGGGGCGAAGTGGCGGGGTCTGATGCGAAACGTGGCCGCCGCCTTGTCGAGTTCGGATGATCTCGACAGGGCGGAGGTGAGCGAATCTGAATAGAGCACGGCTGATTGAAAAAAAGTGGGCCGGTTCTCTTGCAGCGCCGGAGCATGATTGAACCTGGACATCCGCAGATGAGCGGAGAGCCATATACCCAGTAAGCCACCAACGCAGCGCATGTGCTGTCAACCGCCTCTTATTTTACCCGTGGCTCAAGTAAGGCTGATTTCGGGGAAACATGCGCCTCGGGAGTTGGCTCGACGGACGGCCGCGCCAGGAACTTGTTGAAGTTAACAAGACGCGTCACGTCTGAGAAAACCATCGGCGCGCGGGCCGTAGAGTAGAAACTACGGTCCGGGAGACGCGTCATCTTTTCTCTGAAAAGCTCTCTGAGAAGTATCCGAAACGAGTTAATCGGCGTAATGCTGTCATATAAATGGGGCCGGACCGAACTGGGTACATAGTATGCGTTTAGTATTGAGAAGGTCTCCCGCAGGTCACTCTTTTCCTGGCTCTCCCAGTTGAGATTCATTCGTGATCCGTGGTCGCCCTGAACGATAATGACCGGCGGTCGCCTCGATTGACGCAGGATGTTATCCACGGCTTTAATGACTTGACGATTGATGAATTGGACCTGCGCAGTATAGCCTTTTCGGTAGTCATCCCGTGAGATCATCCCCAGCAGCCAGGAACCGTCCGAATAATTGAATAGGTAAGACGGATCCACCGGTTCACCGTTTGCCCCGAAGACAAAGGGTGGATGCGGGGCCATGATGTGCACGAACACGAACTTCGGGTAGGGCAGCCTGGGTACCGTTGCCAGGTTGTGGAACGCATCTTCGATTCGCTCGCGATGCCGGGAATAGTCCTGCTGGCTCTTCTGCGGGCCCGTCGTAACGGACGCGCTCATTGACAGCATTTCCTGTTCCAGCGAGCTCATCTCCGGCGCTTCCGGCTCGCGTCCAAAAATGACGTCTGCTGTCACTACACTGGTCTGTCCTGCCCCGGACCAGACATTGACGTAGTGATATCCCCTCTTCCTCAGCCGAGCGGCAACCTCGTTCCGGTCAATCATCTCACGGAGGGTCTCTTCGCTTCCCGAGGGTTGAGTGGACCCCTGCTCAGCGCCCTCGAGATATCTCATATTGAGTGAGCTCGCCAGGCACAGTCCCGTCTGGTCATAGTTGGAATGGCTGTTGCGAGCGATATAAAAGCCGCGTTGTTCCAGCGCATGCAGGAATGGCGTGTTGTCAAACCCATAATAGGCTTTAAGGCTGTCCGAGCGCCCGTATGCATCAAGAATAATATAATATATGTCCGGCAGGCCGGCATCCGCAACGGAAGAGGGACCTGAAGATACAGGCGAGAGGCCCGGATGGAGCAAGCCTGCACGGGGTTCGACAGACGCGGGATCGAAACTGCCCGAGCGCGCCGGCGAAGCGACGAGCAGACTCGCGCCGATGTTCCAGCACGAAGGCAGGACGAGGAGGATGGAGGTAAGATTGAGGGCGAACGTCGCCTCAGCTAGCGGCTTACGGCTCCGAATTACAGCCGCAACGACGGCAAGGAGAGTTACTATGCAGATCGGGGCGGTTGCGCCTCGAAAGTTCACCGGCAGCACGTCTCGTAGATGCCCATAGGAAAAAAAGACGAGGACGAGGGCTGACGCGACCACGGCTCCTTTGGAGATCTGCCTCAATAACAGCGCCGCGACCATCCAGACTATTATAGTCCCGAGCAATGCCAACCCGAGCGGATGCCATATGGCGCTGAGTTGTGCGACGGCGACGTTACGCGAATAGAGCGCCAGAACAGGAAAAGCCGCGAAGAAGAAGGGATGTACTGGGAGCATGCGCCACGCAGACAGGCGAGCCGAAGAGGCGTCCTCTCGGTTGGATGAAATCTGGTCGTCTGTCGCAGAGCCAGCCCCAGTCTCAATTTTGGACACAGGCGCTTCCATAATCTCTACACCCGGCCTTCAGCCGGCGAACGAGACGTGAAAGATTCGCTGGACGGCGTATGCGGCGCTCGCGAATGCGCCTCCATTAAATACAGCATCCTGTCGCTGTCCGGAACGGGAACCCGGCGGGAGATTTCGAAGTACGTGGCGAACTCAGTTTCAAATGCATCGCGCGTGTAGCCGGAAAAGATGTCCTCTCGGCTGGCAAGCAGGCGCTGAACCTGCGAATCGCTCTTGGGTACAAACTCGACTATTAACCATCTGCCGATTCCCGCGAGGAATTTGGCGACATGGCCTAGCGGTACATTGTTGGCGATAGCGAGGTGATGGACAAGCGCGAGCGCGAATACCGCGTCCGCTGGCCCACGGTCAGTAAGAGAGCGCCGCTCTCGCAGGGCCCACCCCAGGTTGGGGCTTGGATTTGTCAGGTCCTGTAGAAGCGGCAGCACGCGCGTCTCTCCGGCAGCGCGGCAGTGCAGATAGTTTTTTTCGACCGCAGCCGGGTCGATGTCCCACGCCAGGGTGTATGCTCCGCACTCAGAGGCAAGCCGACTGAAAACGCCTGTGTTGGCGCCGAGGTCCCACACGGTTTTCGGAGCCGGTCGGATCGCGCCGAGCATTTCGGAGACAAGCCTCCGTTTGCCTTCCATCGCCGTATCGGAATAGTTATTGTCGGCGTAGTAGTCAGCCCATGTTGCGCCGCGCGGCTTCCATGACTGCTTCGTGACTACTGCCTCCAGGCTATCGACCAGCCCGATCATAGCGTTCCGGCTCATGGATTGCGACGAGGCCGACCTGTTTACCGGCCGATCGCCATAACGCTTTTGTGCCGCGCCGTGCAGGTGGACGTGAGCGAGTAGGCCGGGATTGAGGCGTGTGCCCCACGGCAGCAGACGACTGGCGAGATCGAGTTCAATCCCATCGATGTTTGCCCGCAGCAGGTCTCCCAAACGGACGTCGGTCCTGCTCATGAGAGCGAGGGGAGCGAGGAAGTGCTGGCAGAATTGCCTATATGCAGGCCATGGCCGTCCCTCAACATATTCTTCGAAGGAAAGGGTATCGATAAGTACCGGCTTTGCGCCTCGAAACTGGATGTTATAGGCGCTGGCGTCCTTAAGAGACATTCCGAACCGGAGCGCCTCTTTCTGGATGCGCAGGGTGGCAAGCGCGGCGTCGCGGAGCTGGCTAAAGCACCATTCGTATGGATAAGAGATGAAAGGGAGCCGTTCGGGAAGAAGGATGCGATACGCATTAGCGGAGACTGCCGTATCGACATCGGCCTCGACGTGAGGGATGAGCAGACCAGCTTCCGTCAGGGCCTGGTAAAGGCCGGAGTCAAGAAGCTGGTCGTACGCAGCGCGATAGCTGCATTGCACCTGACGGTAGAGCTTGCCCTCGCGACTGAACACGAACCCGCTTGGGTCGCGAAAGGACCCCTGTTCAACTTCGGCGATCATTCGCCGGAGCGGGTTCCTGCCTGAAGGCGGTTCTGTAGAAAGTTTGAGGCATTCGCTCGCAGGCGCTGCCAGAACATCTTGAGGGAAAACACGATGGCCAGGATCCCGGCCAGAGTCATCTGGAGCATGTAGCTCCCGCTGCCTGCGTCGATATAGGCATGGGCCGGAGCCAAAGTCCCAATGAGGAGTACGACGGCCGTCAGGCCTGTTATTAGAAACATTTTAGGTCTCCACTCTTCATAATTTCATGATGACGAACGTCTCGTCATGATCCCTAACGGGAAATGGGTGCGATCCCACAAGCAAGAGACCGATCCAAAGCTGCAGAGGCAGTTTTCGAAAAGGTCAGCGACCGACCGTGGCACGCGCCAGATATCGGCTGAACAAAGGGACTGGATCGTTGTCTGGTTGTCTATTTTCTAGCGGATTGGCTAGCCGATTGTTGCAGGCGTTTCGGTGTCCTGCGGTATTTGTTTAGTATCAATATGCGGGTCTATGGGCTTTCCTGTGGGTCGCTTGGCAGTGTCCAAAGTTACGAGGTAATGGCAGGGATGCCTGCAATACCCTCCACACGCTATTGGACGGCCTGGCGGATACCCTCACAAGCTCGCGGATGGGGTGTCCGCCGGG
>JBBROJ010000013.1:0-59474 GCA_038229495.1 Chthonomonadales bacterium | reverse complement strand
CGTATGCGATGTACTGGTTGAGGGCACTCTCATCATCGAATTGAAGTGCTGTGAGAAACTTGCCGACGAGCATATTGCCCAATGTAATAACTACATGCGCGCAACCGGCAGCCCGCTCATGGTCCTGATCAACTTCCAGAATCCTTGCCTTGAGTGACGCCGCATCAATCCGAAAAGCACGACCGAGATAAACGAGGAAGCTGAATTATGTGATTGTCATAATGTCCATAATGGCTGATGCGCATTTATTTACGCGATTTGCGTTATACTGTACGCATAATGCGTAAACATTCTCTTGACTATCTCTTCCCCAAGACCCGTCAAATGCTGTTAGGGGTCCTGTTGGGCGATACCGAACGATCGTGGTACCTGAGCGATCTTGCAAAGTGGTTGTCTGCCACTCCGTCGAGCCTCCAGCGCGAGCTCGCGGGATTGATGAACGCGGGTATTCTTACCTGTCGCCGGGATGGCAACCGCATTTATTATCAAGCCGATCTAAATTGTCCGTTTTTGACAGAATTGAGATGCTTGCTGCGGAAGACTGCCGGCTTGGGGGACGTGCTGCGGGACGCCATCGTGCCGTTTCGAGACCGGATTCAATTCGCCTTCGTTTATGGATCGGTTGCTCGTGGAGAAGAGAACAGCGCGAGTGACATCGATATTATGATCATCGGGGACATAAGCCTGGCGATGCTCTCAGAGCCGTTGCGTTCAATCGAGAAGCAGTTGGGACGGTCGACAAATGCGTCTGTGTTTACCCTGGATGACTTTTCACAAAAGCTACGCGTAGGGAACCACTTCATTCGCTCAATAACAAAATCGGACAAGATATGGCTGGAAGGGAACGACAATGCCTTGGGCGCAGCTTGTTGCCGACCGTAAAGTCAGACCGCATACTACCAGCCTTCAAGAGACCGAGGATTTGCGATCTGTTGTCGATATGGATCTGACCGACGCGGCAATTGCCGGCCTTTCATCGGATCGTCGATTTGCAACCGCTTATAACGCTGCTCTTCAACTTGCACGGATTGCCATCGCATGCGCAGGTTACCGGACTACGGGCAGCAGCCACCATCAGACAGCTTTCGAAGCGCTTGAACTCGCATTGGGACCGGCGGTCGCGCAGCAGTCTGCTTACTTCGAAACATGCCGCCGCAAGCGAAACGTGGTCGACTATGATATGGCCTACATGGTGAGCTTGAGCGAGGCGGAAGAGATACTTGCAGAGACCAAGCGTTTGCGCGAGACGGTAGAAGCGTGGATGGCTGCAAACTACCCACATCTTATGTCTCCACAATCGTAATCATTAGCTGGTTCGCTTACAGTCAATTCGATCAACTCACATCGCGAGGATTGGCGTTCTGCTGTCGAAAAACACGGCCGAGATACACGAGGAATCTGAATTATATGATGTTCATAATGTTCATAATGGCTAATCTGCCTTTCAACATCGAGGCTCGATCATGACGACGGCAATTCGAATCTGGCTGTTCGCCTGCATACTGGCGATTCCCACACCGGCTTTTACACAGGACGATCTAACCATCTGGCCGAACCGCGCCAGCAGCGCCAACTCGGACGAATGGCTGCTCAAGAATCATGACAAGATTCGGCAGATGCGGCCCCGCCTGCTCGTGCTAAACTTCGCCAACGGCCTTTCGAGCGAAAAGGCCCGCGCCAAGGTTGACGGTCTCATCGCGGCGCTGCGCGAATCGTCGCGGTGGCATGGATACAGCGATCCCAAAGCGCCCGCGTTCCTCGACTATCAGGTCACTAAGCTCGTGGATCTGACCGACAGAACGCCGCCAGCCGAGAAACTGGACGGCAATAGCTCGAAATATCCGCGCTTGCCAAACTGGAAGGAGGGCATCAACTTTCAGTACGGACGCCTCTTCCAGCCTGAGTTTATTAAGCTGTATGATGTGGACGACGCGAAGGAACCGGGCCACAAGCTCTCCCTGAAAGAGCTGGTGGATAGAGGCGTCATCAATGAGGTCTGGTTCCTGGCCTATCAGGGAAAGTACGGCGCGCCCTTCGAATCCATCGAGGTGAAGCAGGCATACGATTCGCAGCTCCATAAGATTCCGGGGAAGACGGTACAAGCGGGCAACGGCGGTACGGACGAACAGCCGTTCATCGGGCGGAGCCTGCGCATCCTTTTCATCAATGTCGAGCGCGGTCCGGGGTGCGCCATGGAATCTCTGGGGCATTCGCTGGAGGGCATGGCGCGCTGCGGGGCAATCCCCTACCTGAAACGGTATTTCGAAGAGTACGGAGGGTTCGACCTGGACAAGAAATACGGGCTTCCGTTCGATTCGCTCTATGGCCGCGACGGCGCGGAGATGAACTATCCGAATCCAAACACGCTCGAATTTACATGGAAGGGCGTTAAGCGGAAGGTCGAAAACTACATCCCTATCGCCAACAACGTCCATTTCCTGCCGAATGGCCGCCGCGACTACGATCTGGACAACCCGCAGCCAATTCTCAGCACCATCGAGCACTACCGCCAGCACGACGGTCCCGGCGGCAAGGATAAGATTGAGTTATGGACCACGAAAGTCCTGGCGCCGTACCGCGAGCTTGCATCAGACTGCATGGGGCAATGGGTGGTCTATTGGCGGCAGAATATGCCCGGCCTCGGCAACAAGGCAAAAGTCGATAGCGGCAAGCCTATGAAGAACTGGTGGCCGTTCCTGTTCTATTGACGACATCGTTCCATCCAGGAACGCTCGTCGTTCATATTCCTCTACCCGCCCGGTGCGGCGCCGGCCTTCTTCAGCAAAATCACGACTTCATCGCGCATTTTCACCTCAGCCCAGTCGAGGGCCGTCCGTCCGCTCTTGTCACGGGCGTTGATGTCGGCCTTGAGACTCAGAAGATAGCCGCATATCGGCGCGATCCCGCGCTCGGAGGCAATCATCAAAGCCGTCCGGCCCGCCATGTCGCGCGCATTAATGCCGATGTGCGGCTGGAGCAGCCGGAGCACGGCCAGCCGCTCCTCGATACGAGACGTGGATTCAGCGGTCATGCTGTCGATGACCGCCTGGAAGACATTCAGGCCGTCGCGGTCTCGACCCTTCGTATCCAATCCACGCTCCAGCAGAAACTTGACCGCGCCCGGCTGAGCGTTCGTCGCCGCGTAGAAGAGCGCGGTCCGTCCCCATCGATCGATTCGCTTTGAATCGGCATGGCTGTCCAAAAGAAGCCTGGCTGCCTCCTGTTTCCCATCACCCGACGCCCGCATCAACGCTGTCGCCCCGGTGATGTCCGGCTGATCGATCTTCGCGCCCTGGCCCAGAAGATACCGAATCATCTCCAGATTTCCTTTCGAGGCTGCGGCAATGAGCGCGGTCGTCCCGTCTCGATCTGCCAGCTTTGCATCGTTCACATTGTGGCCGCTGATAAGCAGCAGCTTGACCGATTCTATGTGCCCGTTGGATGCGGCCTCGACCAGCGGACTCTTGCCGTAGGTGCTGCGGAGACTGGGATTCGCCCTTGCTTCCAGCAGCGCGCTCAGAGCGCTGCCCCGACCCTCGCGCGCCGCGATAACCAGCGCGGTATCTCCTAGCTTGTCGCGCGAGTCTGGGCTGGCTCCCTCCGCGACAGCCTTTGCGATGGCCTTCGCGTCATCATGGTGGACCGCCTCGATCAGCGCGGCGTTCCCGCTTTCATCCGGCATCGCGAGCGCAGAACGGCATATTATCGATAGTGTGATGACCGTCAGAAGGCGTAATGAATGTTGCAAGTTGTCTCTCCCAGCGGTTAGGACGAATCGGAATGGGCCGAGTTGCGAGCTTAAAGGCCCCTGGAGGTGAGATAGTCCCGCAGGGCCTCGTGATAGGGCGTGGCGGTAGACATTAGGCGATAGTGGATGCCCCTGGCCTTGGCGCCGCTGCTCAACTGATCCAGCCAAGCTTGAAGCTCCGCTTCATAGGCAGCCCGGATGGAAGCCGGTTCTACAGTCAGCACGCCGGGACCTTCCGGGTCCGTGAATCGCGCAGCGGACGCCGACGGCAGTTGCAGCTCATCCTGTGTCAAAACATGAAACAGCAGCGCCGTGAATCCGCGGTGCAGGTACATTCCGAGAACGTGAAAAAGCTCCTCGGAATCTTCCAGCATGTCGGACATGATGATCAGGAGTCCCCGCCGCTTTGCAATCGGAAAGAGGGTTCGGAGCGCGCCGGCCACGTTCGTGGAGCCGCCGGGAATAGTTTTCTCCAGCCCATGAATCAGCGTGTGCAGGTGTGCCATGGTTCCGCCGGGCGGCGTATAACCGCGCAGCGAATCGTCGCAGAACGCCATTCCCGGCCTGTCGCCCTGCTTCAGCATCAAAAAACTGATGGCGGCCGAAAGATAAGCGCAGTATTCAAGCTTGGAAACGCCCTGCTCGTCCTTGAATCCCATCGACGCGCTCTTGTCGATCAGCAGATAGGCGCTCATGTCGGTCTCTTTGCGAAACAGCTTGACGTAGAGCCTGTCCGTCCGCGCGACGGCCTTCCAGTCGAGCGCGCGAATCTCATCGCCCGGCACATAAGGGCGGTAGTCCGCGAACTCCGCGCTGAAATCGTGATAGGGAGACCGGTGCTTGCCGGCATAGAATCCCTCGACCACCATCCTGGCGGCGAAGAGCAGATTCCGATACTCCCGAAGGTCTTGGGGACGGAGGAGAGGCGATGCGGAGACGGCTGGATATTGGATTTTGGATTTTGGATTTTGGATTTTGGGAACCCTCACGCAAGATGGCCAACGACGGACAATCTAAACACCTGAATAGACCTATTGCATAAATGTTTTTCCGTCCATGAGGACGGTTGGCCGAAGGCCCTCCAGCGAGTGAATTCATTCACTCGCTCGCAGGCGTACGGGACTTTTGCAAGAGGTCCAATATCTCTCGCCTCATCTCCCCCACGCCCCTCGCCCTCGCGCCTCATCGCATCATCGCCCTCTCGCCTCATCGCTAATAGCTCGGCTCCCGAACCTGTTGCAGCAGCTCATCGACCAGCGCTGCGGGAGTGATTCCGTCGGCCGCGCCCGCGTAGTTGGGCAGAATGCGGTGATTTAGCACCTGGCGCGCCACGGCGCGGACATCATTGGCGGAAGGGGCGGCGCGGCCCGCCAGCACGGCACGCGCCTTGGCGCCCAGCACGAGATACTGCGAGGCACGCGGCCCGGCCCCCCACTCCACGTATTTTTTGACCATGGGAACAGCCTCCGCATCCAGCGGGCGCGAGGCGCGGGCAAGCGAGACCGCATAGCCGACCACGTGCGGAGAAACCGGCACGGCGCGGACCAGCCGCTGCATCGCCAGCAGCTCATCCCGCGTAAAGACAACCTGAATATCGACCTCCGCGTCGGAGGTCGTTTCATTCACAATCTGCTCCTCCTGACTGCGCGTGGGATAGTCGAGCGTAAGGCTGTACATAAACCGATCGAGCTGGGCTTCCGGGAGCGGATAGGTTCCCTCCTGCTCAATGGGGTTCTGAGTCGCGACCACGAAAAAGGGCCGCTGAATCGGCATCGTTCGCCCTGCGACGGTCACCGCGTACTCCTGCATCGCTTCAAGCAGGGCGGACTGGGTCCGCGGCGGCGTCCGGTTGATTTCGTCTGCCAGAATCACATTGGCGAAGATGGGGCCGGGCGCGAATCGGAGTCGGCGGTCGCCTGTGGCTTGATCGGTCTCCAGCAGCTCCGTGCCTATTATGTCGCCCGGCATGAGGTCCGGCGTGAACTGGATTCGCTTGAAATCCCAGGAGAGGGAGCGGGCGAGGGTCTTCACGAGGAGGGTTTTCGCGAGCCCAGGAACACCCACTAGAAGGCAGTGGCCCCGCGCCAGCATCGCCGCCACGAGATTTTCCACAATAGACTCCTGGCCGACGACTACCTTGCCAATCTCGTCGAGCAGCGCCCGGCTTTTGTCACGGATTCGGTCGAGGTCATCGAAACCGACTGGCGTTTCGTCTAATGGCATCTGGCTCCTCAAATGAACTCGGTTGATTTACGCATTATAGGTTCTACAGCAATTGCCGTCAAGGAGCGGCCTCCCATGCGACGGGCGACCGGTGGTTTGGATTCGGCCTCTCGAAAATGCTAAAATAACTCTGAAGTTTGATGTTTGAAGCCGATTCAATGGTCGTTTCCAGGTGCTGTGCTCGAACCGAGGCGCGGCGCACGAACCTATAGACACTATTTGTATACCCGCACAAATGAGCTCACAATGCCGGTACGCGCAGGCATCAACGGTTTCGGGCGCATAGGCCGCCTTACCCTTCGCACAATCCTTCAGCGCCACGCCGACGATATCGAAGTGGTCGCAATCAACGACCTGACTGACGTCAGCACCAACGCTCATCTCTTCAAATGGGACAGCACCTACGGTCCCTTCAACGGCGACATCGCCACCGAAGAGAAAGATTTCGTCGTCAACGGCAAGAAGATCACGGTCTTCGCTGAGCGGGAACCGGGAGCGATTACGTGGGTAACAAGGTCGAATTGTGGGAGCCGCCTTTTGGCCAATGAATTCGCCCGATCTGCACGGGCAGGTGAGCTTGAGCGTTAGGCCGCTCGAACATGCTCACCCAGATGAAACAATTGATTGAGGTTTTCGCAGCGCGCTGCCCCGACCGGAGTACGCAGGATGAGATCCTCGGATGATTAATGACCAGCGGTCGTGGCGTAAGGCCTGTGACCTTTTCGACCGCATCCTCAAAAAACATTGGATGCAGAGAGGCGCAAGGACGGGCGGTGGTTTCAGGCTTCTATGCAGTCGTCGGAAGTCGTCTTACAGCGAGGCGGTTCCGTTGTATAATGAAGTAGGGCACAAGAGGCCGCACCCTGCTTCTATCAGGAGGTGAGAACATGGTTACGATTACTCTGCCGCCGGAACTGGAACGGGTTGCTACGGAACGAGCGAAGCGACAGGGAACCACGCCGGAACTGTGGACCCTGGACAGGTTGAGCCAATCTCTTCAAGCTGAGTTAGCAGTCGAACCTGTCCCTGAACCGATTTCCGAAGACGGCACAATGCTCGACTTTTTCGCAGGCTATGTCGGTGTTCTCAATAGCAGTGAGTTTGTGCCAGGCGGGGCACAGATGTCACAAAATACGGGGCGCAAGTTTGCTGAAGGAATGCTCAGGAAGCGGCAAGAAGGCAAGTTGTAATGCTGACCGATACCGGTCCATTGGTTGCCCTTCTGGATAAGGATGACTCCCAACACGCGGCATGTCTGATGGCATTAGGTCGTCTGCCGCGTGGCCCGTTACGAACGACCTGGCCCTGCTTCACCGAAGCCATGTATCTACTCAATCTCGTGGGTGGACATCGCTACCAAAACAGTCTCTGGCAGTGGAGACGGGACGGACGCTTGTTGCTTTTGGACATAACACAGGCAGAGGCCGACCGAATGGAAGCATTGATGGCGCTGTATAAGAACGTGCCGATGGATTTCGCCGATGCCTCGCTGGTTGCTCTCGCTGAAAGTCGGGACTATCGCCGCTTGTTCACGATAGACAGCGATTTCTACATTTACCGCCTCGCCGATAGTTCGACGTTGGAAGTTGTCCGTTAAGGCGGCCCAACCAGACGCTGCACCTGACCGGGTCCGCAGTTAGACTTTCTGGGATTTCATAGCTTACTGATGCGGGCCGGGTCAGGTGAACTGGGTCGTTAAATGACAGACAGGTTCAAGGCCAAAGCTGTACGATGACCTGCCCAATCCCACCGATTTGCAACAATTAGCCTAGCCCGTTCCCGCGCAGGCGGGAACTCGGCCGAAGGCCAGAGTTCTCAACCCCGCCACTGGTCCGAGGGGTTGAGACAGCGCAAGGATTCATCCTGTGCGCACATAGCGCTCCTCCGGCTGCCACCCATCCCCATTTCCCTCGCCCCTAACTCCTCCCGATTCACTCCGCGCCCAAGTATGCGTCTCCCCCTCCCGCGCCGGGCAAGCGAAGCGCGGTACGAGTGTCGCAGGACCGAGGGCCGGGAGTGGAATCCCCATAATCAGGGGTAAATCGTGGCAAATTACCACATAGGTCCACTATTTTTGCCGAATCATGTGTAAAACACCCCTTCTGAACGGCTAATAAGTATAGGCAACACAATTCTACAGTTTCACCACTGCACAGGAGATACGAATCATGCTTGCTCAACCGATCAATCAAACCAATCAAACCAGCCAAACCGACGTCTGGGATATTCGCGACCGCCTCAACGAAAACTTCCAGCGAGTCGAGATCATCCTGCGTTGCCTCGAAAGCTCTGACTCGCCATCGGCAACCCGCTCAAAGCCACCGGCCGCTTCTACCGGGTCTTCCAGCGGGCCAAAACCTGGCACAAAATAACCGTCACCGCCCTGGAGCACCCGAATCTCACCGGAATCGGGCCGCCCATACCCGGCGCCATCACCCGCCAATCCGTCGCCGACCGCATCACCGAAGGGTGCGAACCCTGCGCACCCTGCGACGCCGTTACTCACGACTCTCGACTCAAGACTCACGACTCGCCCTTCCCACCACACACCGCTGAGGACGTTAAGGACGCAAACGCCGCACCAGCCGTAGAACTCTCGACTCGCGACTCACGACTCGAGACTCCCCCGGACACAATCGTCTGGGATGGACGTACCTACAGGCCAAACGACCTCTTCCGCGCACACGTGCTCGGACAGTTTCCAACGGCGGACGATGAATCGCTCATCCCGCTCCGCTGGATAGAGGCGGCCTTTACTCACGACTCAAGACTCACGACTCACGACTCGGGAATCCGCCGCGCCGCGGCAGACATCGCCCGATTCGGAAACGACTCCACCGTTATCGGAATGCGAGTCGGACGGACTCTAAAGAACATGGAGGTGATGCACGGGGCCGACCTCATGAAAGTCGCCGGGCGCATTCGGCGTCTCGCCTACGAGGAGCATCCCGAAAGCATCGCCGTGGACGCGATTGGCCTTGGAGCGGGTGTGGTGGATAGACTGCGAGAAATGGAGGTAGAAGGGGTGGAATCCGTCAACGTCGGCCTTCCAGCCCACGATACCGAGCGATTCCTCAATCGGCGGGCCGAACTCTACTGGGGACTCAGGGAACGATTCCGAGTCGGGGATATCACGATTCCGCCCATCCCCGAAACCGAGGGCCTAGCCGAAGAGCTCGCCGCCATAAAATACCGCATCACCTCACGCGGCCAGATACAGCTCGAAAGCAAAGACGAAATGAAAAAGCGCGGCCGGGGCTCCCCCGACCGCGCCGACATGCTCGCCATGCTCTTCGACAGCACCGGCGACTGGGCAGCCACCCTGCCACAAACCAACCCGGCCCCATCCGCAGCCCAAAAGCTCCGCGCCGAAATGACCGGCTGGTAAAGCTCTGTCCAGGCCGCGAAGGCGGCCTTCGTTTCACAGCCCGGCGATAACTCGCCGGGCAGCCATTGACGTCATTCCGAGTCTGCGAAGAATCCGGCGCCTTCCCAACGACCCAACGACCTCCTCCGCCACTGCTCCCCCTTTAGAGGGCTAGGGGGTAAGGGGCACGCGGTTTGGAATCGGCCTCCCGAAAATGCTAAAATAACTCTGAACATAACATTTGATTGACTGTCAACTTGGCCCTTTCCGGGCGCTCGCAGCGCAGCGGCGCCCAAACCTATAGACACTATTTGACACTATTTGTTTACCCGCACAAAGGAGTTTTTCATGCCGGTTCGCGTAGGCATCAATGGTTTCGGGCGCATTGGCCGCCTTACCCTTCGCACCATCCTTCAGCGCCACGCCGACGATATTGAAGTGGTTGCGATCAACGATTTGACCGACGTCAGCACCAACGCCCACCTCTTCAAGTGGGACAGCACGTACGGCCCGTTCAGCGGCGACATTACGACCGAAGAGAAAGACTTCATCGTTAACGGCAAGAAGATTACGGTATTCGCCGAGCGCGAACCCGCCGCTATACCCTGGGACCGCGAGCGCGTTGACATCGTCGTGGAATCGACCGGATTCTTCACCGACGCGACTAAAGCGGTGGGCCACCGCGAGCACGGCGTCAAGAAGGTCATTATCTCCGCCCCGGCCAAGAACGAAGACCTTACCATCGTCCTCGGAGTCAACGAGAAGGCATACGACCCCGGCAAGCACCACGTCGTATCCAACGCCTCCTGTACCACCAATGGCCTCGCGCCCATCGCCAAGATCCTCTACGACCGCTTCGGAATTGAGAAGGGCCTGCTGACCACGGTGCACGCCTACACCAACTCCCAGAAGCTTCAGGACACGGCCGCCAAGGACCTGCGCGACGCTCGCGCCGCCGCAGAGAACATCGTTCCGTCCACCACGGGCGCTGCGCGGGCGGTCGGACTGGTAATCCCGGAGCTACAGGGCAAGTTCAATGGCATGTCTTTCCGCGTGCCGACCGCAACTGTCTCCGTCATCGATTTCACCGCGCTCCTGAGCCGGGACGCTACTGTCGCCGAGATCAACGCGGCGGTGAAGGAGTACGCCGATGGGCCGATGAAGGGAATCGTCGAGTACACCGAGCTGCCGCTTGTCTCACTCGACCTCAAGGGCAACCACCACTCGTCCATCTTCTCCGCCATCGATACGGTGGCGGTCGGCGGCAACTTCGTCAAGGTCGTCTCCTGGTACGACAATGAGTGGGGCTACTCTTGCCGCGTGGGCGATCTCATCAGCTACATCGCCGGCAAGGGACTGTAAACCAGTCAATGAGTAAATTGGGTCAATGCGTCAATGGGATTCTCTCGTGGACACATTGACCCATTGACTCTGTGACTGTCGCGATGGGAGTTACCATGAACAAGAAAACCATTGAAGATATGGACGAAGACATAGACGTTGCGGGAAAACGCGTACTCGTCCGCGTCGATTTCAACGTGCCGCAGGATGAGGCTGGCGCGATTACGGACGACCGCCGGATACGCGCCGCCCTGCCGACGATTCAATACCTAATCGATCACGGAGCGAAGACCGTTCTCGTCTCTCACCTCGGGCGGCCCAAGGGCAAGCCGGGCGACGCGGAAAAGTTCACGCTCAAGCCGGTCGCGGCGCGCCTGAGCGATCTGCTGGGGAAGCGCGTCCCGCTCGCGCCGGATTCCGTCGGCCCGGAGGTCGAGGCTGCTGTTGGAAAGCTTCAGGACGGCGGCGTGCTGCTGCTGGAGAATGTCCGATTCCACCCCCAAGAAGAGCAGAACGACCCGGAGTTTGCGCGGAAGCTGGCCTCGCTCGCCGACCTCTACGTCAACGACGCGTTCGGCACGGCACACCGCGCGCACGCGTCCACCGAGGGCGTGACCAAGTACATTCCGGGCGTCGCGGGTTTCCTGATGCAGAAGGAGATCGACTACCTCGGCGGCGCGCTGACCAACCCCAACCGCCCCTTCGTCGCAATTCTGGGCGGCGCGAAGGTCAAGGATAAGATCGGCGTCATAGAAAGCCTGCTCGACAAGGTGGACCGGCTAATTATCGGCGGCGGAATGGCGTATACATTTTTGAAGGCACAGGGCAAGGAGATTGGAAAGTCACTCTTGGACGAGGGCTCGCTCGACTTCTGCCGCGGCATCCTCGATAAGGCCGGCGCGAAGGTACTCCTCCCGGTTGACGTGGTCGTGGCGGACGGCAACCCGTTTGATAAGGGCGCGGACAGCGTTCAGGCTCGAACGGTCTCAACGGACCAGATTCCCGCGGATTGGGAGGGGGTCGATGTCGGCCCGGAGACGGCAAAGCGATTCGCTGACGCCGTGAAGGGCGCTGGAACCGTAGTGTGGAATGGGCCGATGGGAATCTTTGAATTCGAGCGGTTCGCGGTCGGAACGAGGGCCATGGCCCAGGCGCTCGCCGATTCGGGCGCGGTGACCATCGTCGGCGGCGGCGACTCCGCGGCAGCGGTCGAAGAAATGGGGTTCGCCGATAAAATGTCGCACATCTCCACCGGAGGCGGCGCCTCCCTCGAATTCCTGGAGGGCAAGGCCCTCCCCGGCGTCGTAGCGCTGCAAGACAAGTAGGAGGGCGTTCAGGTGTTGAGGACTGGTATTCTGCTATTCGGGCATTCAGGTGTTTTCTGCCTGAACGCCTGAATACCTGAACACCCGAATACCTTCTTTAATATGGAGGCTTCTATGTACGGTTCGGAATATGTTGGCGGCGCGGGATTTGGCGGCGTGGTATCGCGCGCGCCGGTAGACGTTCGAGCGGCTTTCATCCGCAAGGTCTACACACTCTTCTTCACTTCGCTCCTCGTAACGGTTGGCGTGGGATGGTTCTGCGCGCAGCCCGCGGTAATGGCTGTCATCCAGCCGATGCTGCTCCTTTTCATGCTCGTAAGTTTCGGGCTCGTCATAGCCATCGGTTGGTCGCGAAAGTCCAACGCGGCGAACGTGGGAATGCTCTATGTCCTGGCCGCTGTTTGGGGCGCGATTTTCGGGCCTCTTCTTGCAATGGTGGAGCGGTTCGCGCCTGGCGTAGGCACGCAGGCGGCGGTCCTCACGGTGGCGACCTTCGGCGGCCTCTCGATGTACGCCATTCAGTCGAAGAAGGACTTCAGCTACCTGGGCGGCTTTTTGGTCGCCGGGCTCATCGGCCTGATCGTGGCCGGATTCGTAATGATGTTCTTCCACACGCCGCTTATGAGCATGATCTACGCGGCAGCCGGAATCTTGATCTTTTGCGGGTTCACGCTTTACGACACGTCGCAGATCATGAATCGCCTGACGCCCAACGAGGCTGTAGCGGGCGCGCTCTCTCTGTATCTCGATTTCATCAACCTGTTCCTGTTTATCCTCAGAATGCTGATGGAGCTGAACCGGAGAAACTAGCGGAAAGACGAAGAAGGAAGTCAGAAGTCGAAAGTCGGAAGTACGACCCAGCCGCCGTTCCTGAACACCCAAACGCCTGAACACCCAAACACCATTCACCCCAAGGAGCCGCCGTATCCGATGAGACGCCCGATAATTGCCGGTAACTGGAAAATGAACAAGACGTGCGGCGAGGCCGTGGCGCTGATTGAAGAGCTGAAGCACCTCATAGTGGAGCGAAAAGACGTCGAGACGCTGGTCTGCCCGGCCTACACGGCGCTCTATTCTGTGGGCGAGGCACTGGCTGGGACCGGCATCGGATTGGGCGCGCAGGACGTTTTCTGGAAGGATAAGGGCGCGTATACCGGCCAGATTTCACCCCCAATGCTGCTCGACGTTGGCGTGCGGTACGTTATTGTGGGACATTCGGAGGCGCGAGGGCGTTTCGGAGTGCCTGAATCGGACTTCAACGGAGCGATTTTACTCCACTTCGGTGACACGGATGTGAGTGTGAATCGGAAGCTGAAGGCATCCCTGGCAGCCGGGCTTATTCCTATTTGCTGCGTGGGGGAGACTATCGGAGAACGGAAGGCCGGCGACACAGATTCTGTCGTTCAGTCGCAGACCGAGAACGCGCTTGCGGGGGTTGCGGCGTCTGCCGTGCCGGGAATTGTGTTTGCTTACGAGCCGGTCTGGGCGATCGGCACAGGCGAGGTTTGCGAACCGAATGAGGCGGATCGCGTTTGCGGAGTGATCCGCTCCACGGTCGAACGGATATTCGGCGGCGGCGCGGCGGCGGAAGTTCGCGTTCAGTACGGTGGCAGCGTCAAGCCGGACAACGCCGACGAGTTGCTTTCCAAGCCCAACATCGACGGGGCATTGGTGGGCGGCGCAAGCCTGAATGCCGGCGACTTCGCAGCCATCATAAATGCCTGCCCACGATAGCCCACCTGGCCGTTAACAGCGATCAGCCATTATGTACAAGAATAAGCGCTCCCCATGCCAGTCTCGGCCCCCCGGCCCCCAATCCTGGGGGAGCAACAAGTCTAGGCCCCCGGCCCCCAATCCTGGGCGAGATTGGCCCCAGGATTGGGGGCCGGGGGTGGCACAGGGAGTCTTAACTGCGGCAGTAGCGGGCTATGCGGGTTGCGTCTCCGATTGCGAGGTTGGAAAACTTGATACCGAGGTCGACTCCTTGCGCGGGAGCCTCGACAGGTATTGAGTGGAGAACGAGACCCTGAACATGCACGGGAAGCGCCTCGCCCGGCAGCGTGAAGAGTAGATATACGTGCGACATGCGTGGAAACGCCCGGTTGGTACGAAGCCGCATCCCGCCCGCGCTGACGTCCATGCAGGCTGCCACGCCGGAAGTTGTATCAATGATGTATTTCACTACAAATCCTCCGGTAGCCCGAACCGAATCTCTTCGCTCTTCCTTCCGCCAGATTTTAGGCAGGGACAACCAGATCGTGGCTGCCTGCTGCTTAAGGACGCTGCCAATGACATAGTAGCTGCCCTCTTCGGAGCGCATGGTGCATTCAAGAGAGGTGCCTGCCGCGAGCGCCGGCAGAACTCCCAGATCGTCGGGACGCAGGCGGACGCGCAGGTGGTCGGTCCCCTGCGCTTCAAGAATGGCATGCCAAACGACTCCCGTGGTCGCCAGCTTCAATTCAACCATACTCTCGGTATCGGTGGGCGCGATCAAGGTCCAATCCTTTCGGGCGAAAGTTATCCTCTCTCTATTATCGGTTGGAAGGCGCGGCATTTAGAACGGATGTATGGTGGCTCTAGGGCGAGCCGCATCATATCTCTTCAACGACATTGCCCTATGCTCGATTCCGGCGTCGAGAAATACGTCACCTTCGGCCGCGAACCCGAACTTCTCATAAAACGGTATCACCTGCACCTGCGCATCCAAAATCAGCGTATGGAATCGCTGAAATGCCGCCTCCATTACATGCGACATGAGGGTTCGGCCGATTCCCCGCTCGCGATGCTCTTTCAGGACCGCAACCCGCCCGATTTTGCCAATTCCGTCGCCCTTGTCGACCAGCCGCGCGGCCCCGACGATCTTGCCCTCCTCTTCCGCCAACTCAGCAAGGAAGTGGAGTGCCTCTTCGTCCAGATGGTCCAACTCTTCCCAGGGCGGAACCTTCTGCTCATCCACGAAGACGGCCATTCGGACGAGATAGCACGCGTCGCGCTCGGCCCCGGTCGCTGCCGGGCGTACTATTACGGCCATATTCTATTCTCCATGCCTCCCTTGTGCAGGTAAAACTCCGGGCGGCACATTCTGGGACTGCCTACTCCGCGAGACCGCGGACCGCTCCAATCCACATTTGATCCTCCCGCAGATATTCACGCGCAACTGCGCGAAGCTCTTCGGGCGTGACCGCTTCGACGCGCGCCACATACCTTTCTCCGGCACCGAGCGGCAGGCCGTACAGGCGATGGATCGCCAGCTCGCCAGCCTGCGCGCTGAAGGACTGGAGGCCCGTGACACGCTCGCCTCGAATGGCCGTTTTGCCCGCGAGCAATTCTTTGTCACTCACAGGCTGGTCCTTCAGACGCCGGCACTCCGCCAGCAGAATATCGCGAGCCTCGTGCTCGTTGCCGGGGCTCGTGGCCGTATAGGTCGCGAAGCTGCCGCCCAACCGCCGCGCCCTGTGGAAACTGGTGACCGCATATGCCAGCGCGTTTTCGCCGCGCACGGCCTGGAAGAAGCGGCCCGCCAGGCCGGATGTTATCTCGGCGATAAGGTCGAGGGCGTGACGTGGCTCCTCGCCCATGCGCGCGCCCGGAAAGCCCATTACCGAAGCCGTTTGCTGCTTTTCAACGCTTACGGCGCGCTCGCCGGGCGGCTCCGGAACGAATTCCACGGGGAGCGGGGCCCGCGCGAACATGGTTGGAAGAAGGTCTTCCAGCAGCTCCGTAAGCGCCTGGGATTCGACATCTCCCACAACCCCGATTATCGCGCGCTCGCCGCCGATCCAGCTTTCATGCCAGAGCCGGAGGTCGGCAGGCGTGAAGCGCTCGATGGCTTCCGCGACGCCGCTTGCCGGAAGTCCGTACGGCTGCCCGCCCCAGCAGGCGGCGTTGAAGAGATCGATTGTCCTCGACGACATGCTGTCCTGCTGCCGCCGAATCTCGGCGTAAAGTGACTGCTTCTCCTTTTCCACTTCGTCCGGGGGGAAAGTCGGGAATCGCAGCACGTCCCGAAGAATTGCCAGCCCCTCGGGAAGTCGCGAAGCGAGAATCTTCATGGAGAAACCGATGTAATCCGGGGCCGCCGACGTGCCGATCCCGGATCCCAGGCCCTCTATACCTTCCGCGATCTCCAGGGCGGTAAGCGACTGCGTGCCTTTCAGCATGCTTTTGAGCATGAGGCTCGTGATTCCGGCAGTGGCGGGCGTCTCGCCCAGCCGCCCTCCGGGCAGCAAAATATGCAGCGCGACAATCGGCAGGTCCGTTCGACGGCGGAACAGCAGCGTGGCTCCGGCGGCAAGCGTAATCTCCTCGACGGCGTCGCTCTCCGCGGCGCGGGCGGGGTTCGGTCCGCCGGAATGGGTTACCGAATCGGGCGCCGCGCTCCCCCCCAGAAGACCGCGCATTTCGTAAACGGTCCGTTCCGGGGCGCCGGCCCCCGTCGGCAGATATTCCTGAAGCGTCGCTCCCTCCAGCCGGACATACTCCGCCGCCACTCTCTGAACGTCTTCCGTCGTCACGGACTGGAGACGCTCCAGCATCTCGTCCGCCATGCGGTAGTCGCCGAGAGACTGGTAGGAGGCGAGATGCCGCGCGACGCCGAGCACCTCTTCCTGCCCGAACAACCTGCGGCTTTCCATGCGGGTCTTCACGCGGCGAAGCTCGTCCTCGCCCGCTCCCTCGCCCGTAATCCGCTCCACTTCCGCAAGCAGCCCTCTCTCCGCCTCGATTGGATCGTCGGAGAGAGTATCCGCGCCGAGCGTGAAAATCCCTATGTCCTCGAAACCTTCGTACCCTGCCCAAGCCGCGCTGACTAATCTCTGCTCTTCTTTGAGACGCCTGTAGAGTCGCGAGCTCCGGCCGTCCGAAAGAAGCGTCCCAAGCGCCATGAGCGGCGCGGCATCGGGATGGAGGAGGTGCGGCGCATGAAATCCAAACTCGATGAGGCGCTGCTGGATGTCGCCGCGCATCCTGCCGAATCGAAATTCAGCGTGTCGAGGCTCGGCGGGTGAAACTTCTCTAACCAGCTCACCGCGCGGCATCTCCTCCCAATACCGCCGAACCCAATCCAGGGCAGTGCACGTCTCCACGTCGCCGACAATGGTCAGAACGATGTTTTCCGGGCGGTAGGTCTGCGCTACGAACTGCGCCAAATCGTCATGCCGCAGAGAACGCAGGATCTCATCGGGCCCGATGCGCCAGCGGCGAATCCGGTGGTGGTCAAACGCCTGGGCGTACATCGTCTCCAGAAGCATGGAAGAAGGGTTGTCCTTTTTTTGCCTGCTCTCCTGAATAATTACCTCCAGTTCCTTCGCCAGTTCTTCGCCGTCGAATAGCGAGTTTTGGAACGAGTCCGCCTGAATCTCTATTGCCTTCTCTAGGCCCGCGCTTGGAAGGACGGTGTAGTAGCTGGTTTCGTCGTAATAGGTCCCGGCGTTGATGCTGCCTCCCAGCGCGCGAATCTCTTCCGCAATCTGCTCCCTTGCGGGGCGATTCCGAGTCCCCTTGAAAAACATATGCTCGACAACGTGCGCGATTCCGTTCCAGCGGTCCGGCTCGTTGAAGTAGCCGACGTTGACATGGGCCAGCGCCGCCGCGACGGGAGCCGTATGATTCTCCTTAACCAGCACTGTCAGGCCGTTTGGCAGGATAGTTTTCGAAACGTTTGCTGTAGTAGACGGATACAACGGAAGTTCCTTTTAGTGGGCGCCAAATGGGCGCTAAATGCCCTCTCGCAAGTGAGGTCGGGTACACTTTCCTTACGAAAGCCGCGGCGCCCTAATTCCTGCTAATTGCAGCGGGTCCGTGGCGCGGCTTCCTATGAACGTAATTCGGAACATTGAGGGAAGCAACGAGCGCATCCTGCGTTGACAAGAGTTCCGGATTGCATTACAGTGTAGCAGACTAATACCGATGGACTTCTTGCAAAAGTACGCCTGCGAGCGAGTGAGTGAATTCACTCGCTGGAGGGCCTTCGACCAACCGTCCTCACGGACGGAAAAACACATATACAAGAGGTCTATTGTCGAAGAAAGGGAATCATGCGCCTGTTGTTCATTATCTGCGAGGCAAGCGTCGAGCACCGCGTACTCGAGATTCTGGAGCGATGCGGCGCTCCCGGATATACCCGGTTCACCGGCGCTACCGGCGACGGTAAGCGCGGCCGCCGGGAAGGAACGGCGGTCTGGCCGGGCCTGAACGCGCTTCTGCTGGCCGCCATGCCTGAAGAAATCGTGCCGCTTGTAACGGAGAGTCTGCAAAAACTCGAGGATGAGCGCGGCGGACGGCTGGCGGTAAAGGTCTTTTCGGTTGCCGCGGACGAATATTTATAGGGCGCACGGCAAGCAGGGGCCCGGCATGATGTAATGGCCGGGTGGGATGTATAGGCACGGCACGTTGGAAAGGCACGGCGCAACGCGGAGGTTGCGCCCTACCCGTGGAGCAACAAAATTTCATTGAGCGCAACATATTTCGTAGAGCGCAAAACATTTCGTAGGGTGCAAAATAGATCGTAGGTCGCGACGCATAATGTAGGGCGCCACCTCCGCGTTGCGCCGAAAATCCTCCGCGTTGCGCCGAAATTCCTGCGCTTTCCCTATTGCTGATGTTCCCCACTTCGGCCCCTGAAGGACCGGATGAAAAGTACTATAACCGTTGACAGAACGCGATTTGCCTGATCCTGATTCCGCCGTTGCGCCCCGAGGCCGGGTCACCCTCATGTTTACAGACGTGCAGGGTTCCACAGCCGCATGGGAGCGATACCACGCCGCGTTCGGCGAGGCGCTGCAACACCACGATAAGATTCTTCGCTCGGCTATTAGCGCAAACAACGGCTATCTCGTGAAGACTGCCGGAGATGCGTTTATGGCCGCTTACGCGCGGGCCGAGGACGCCGTGGCGTGCGCGCTGGCTATTCAACACGGACTCGCGCGGGCCGAGCAGGCAGGCGAGTGGAGCGAGGTCGGTACGCTGCGCGTGCGAATCGGGCTGCACACCGGAGAACCCACTTTTCGCGACAACGACTACTATGGTCCCGTCGCTAACCGTGCCGCGCGCATCGCCGACGCCGCTCACGGAGGGATGATTCTTCTGTCGGAAGCGACCTATACCGAAGTGGCAGCCACTCTTCCTCTCTCCGTCATCGTCAAAGACCACGACTGTCATCGCCTGAAGGATCTGGGGCAGCCGGAACGGCTCTACGAGCTGCGCGCTGCCGGTTTTGAGAGCCTGTGGTGCGACGAGCCTCTTCGAACCCTTGAGTCGCTGCAACAGAATTTCCCGGATCAGATCACCAGTCTTGTGGGCCGGCGGAAAGAACGGGACGAGCTGAACACCCTCCTCGCGCAGCCGCAGTCGCGCCTTATCACTCTGACAGGTCCCGGGGGTACCGGCAAGACGCGTCTTGCAATGCAGATCGCCGCAGACCGTGTTCAGGACTTCAAGGATGGTGTCTGGCTCGCGGAGCTCGCAGCCATTCAGGATCCGCGTGCCGTGCCCGCGGCGGTTGCCGTCGCCCTCAGAATCGAGATTCCCGCGTCCAGCGACCCGCTGTCCGCGCTGCTGAACTTTTTGCGGCCCAAACGCGCGCTCCTCGTACTCGATAACTTCGAGCAGGTTGCCGAGGCCGCGCCGATGATTAGCAGCCTGCTCCGCGAGTGTCCAAACCTGAAATGCCTCGTAACGTCACGGGAGCTTCTGCATCTGACCGGCGAGCGTGAATACCCCGTTGAACCGCTCTCGATTCCGCCGGCGGGCGAAGCGGATACCGATTGGTCGTCGTATGACAGCTTCCAGCTTTTCGTTGAGCGCTGTCAAACCGCGCGCTCCGACTTCACGCTTACACCCGCGATGGAATCGGTCGTCGGCGAGATATGCCGCCGCCTCGACGGAATTCCCCTCGCGATTGAGCTGGCCGCCGCACGCGTGAGAGGCATAAGCCCCGTACAGATTCTTCAGCGGTTGACGCGCCGATTCGATCTCCTCGCTTCGACGCTTCGCGACGTGCCGGAACGCCAGCGCACGCTGCGGGGCGCGATCGACTGGTCGTACGAGCTTCTTACGGAAGACGAGCGAGGTCTCTTTTCCGAGCTGGCGGTATTCAACGGCGGCTTTTTCATCGATGCCGCGGAATCGATCTGCCTTACCGCGGGTGCGTTCGACCTCATCTTCTCCCTTCGCGATAAATCTCTTCTCAAGACCGACGAAGCGCTTGGCGAAACGCGGTACTTCATGCTGGAGACGATTCGGGAATATGCGTCCCAGAAGCTGCTTACCCTGCCGATAATGGCGCAGCTTCGCGACCGTCATGCGGACTATTATCTTCGCCGGGCGCAGGATTGGTGCGAAAAGCTGGCGAGGGCCGGCGCGGACGCCGAAGAGGCGCTCAACGTGTTTCGCGCCGACCTCGAAAACATGCGCGCCGGAATGGACTGGTCCGCGCAGACGGACAGGCCGGAGATGTCCATCGAGTATGGCAAAGCGCTGTTCCCCTATCTGCGGCGGCAGGGACTTTATGAAGAGTGCGAGACGCGGGCGGAGCTGGCGGAGGATGCCGCCCGCCGGCTGGGAGACGATCGCTCAGCGGCCCGGCTGCTGAACCAACGGGGACTGCTGGCGATGGAGCGATCTCAGCTAAGCCTCTCCAGAGACCTGCTGAGCCGCAGTCTAGATATTAGCCGCGAGCTCGACGACCGGCCCCGCGAGCTCGTTTCGCTCATCAATCTAGGAACTGTCCACTGGTTGCTCAGCGAATTCTCTAAGGCGAGCAGCCAGTGGCAGCACGCGCTGGAGCTCTCCGTGGAAACGCGGCAGCCGCGCTACGAAGCGTTCATCCGCGAAAACCTCGGAATCCTGGCCTGTCAGGAAGGCCGCCTTGATGAGGCCGATCAGCTCTATGCGCGCAGTCTGGAAATGCATCGACTGAACGCGAACCAGGAAGGTCTCGCCTCAGCGCTTTACAACTCTTCCGAAGTGCTTCGCAAGAGAAAGCAGTACGCGGCTTCCCTGTCCCGCGTGGAGGAGAGCAACAGCATGTACGTAGCGCTGGACCATCACCGGGGCATGGCGCTCACGCAGGTGCGAATTGGTCTGATTCTCCTCGAATCGGGCGATGCTGCGGGCGCGAGGGACCACGTTCTGGAGGGCCTCCGACTGGCGCGCCTGATCGAGAACAGGCACGCGGAGATGTACGGCAAGAATGTTCTTGGCCGAATCGAGATGGCGGAAGGACGTAATGCGACAGCCCGCGAACTATTCGCGCAGGCGCTCGCACTCGGCAAAGAACTGTCTGATCGCTGTCATCGCGCCGAGACCCTGAGACGGTTCGCGACCCTGCTCAAGCTAGAAGGAGACGCGCTCAAAGCGGCCCAGCTATACAGATTTGTCAAGCAAGAATTTGACGAGATGGGTGTCGCGGGCGCCGCTGAAATTGCCGAGGAGATCTATACAGTTGCCGACGATTTGGGGCCGGAGGAAATGGCTCGCTTGACGGCGGATTCGGGACTGTTCGACCCAGAATCGCTTATTGCCGGGGAGATGTTCGCAGTTTAGTTTAGCGCCATCCGAGATGTGGCACGGATTATGCAGGTAATGCCATGTCTGCTAAGAACAATTTGCTCTCATCAAGCCCGGCATCGAAAGGATATGCGACAGTGAAAAAGCTAGTAGTGTTGTTGTTCATGATGGCGGCTCTCGTCCCCACGCCGTCCTGCTTCGCGCAGCTTCCTGGGAGGGTTGGCATTACGTTTGTCATGCCGACAGGCGTCGATCCGAACTGGTACGACTTCAATTTCGACGGCCAAACCTACACCGGCATTTTAGGGCGGCTGCTGCTTCCGACTACCACCAATATCTCACCCGGAGTAAATGGGCTCGGCGGAATCGAATTCAGGGTGCCGCACTCCAACAACACCGGCATCGAGTTCGACCAGTTTTTCATCAGCTCGACTTACGCCGGCCGATTCACCATCACCCCGCAAGTTCAGTCGCCATTCACATTCGACCCATGGGTCGCGACATCGGACGCCGGTCTCACCACATTATCCGCGCAGCCAACGTCCGCCGAAGTCGGGCAGTCCGACTTCGACAACCAGCGTTACTATTCCCATCTGGAAGTAGACAGTATCGACCCGTCGGACATCCAGGTCTTTGCTGCCTCACTGTTTACGGTGACGGGACGTGCCGAGCCGGAGTCCGTTCCGGAACCCGGCACGGCTTCACTGGCAGCCTGCCTGGCGATGGGCGTGGGATTCACCGTTCGGGCCAGGTATAAAGCGCGCCACAAGCAGATTGCCTGACCCCGATCCCACGGGTTAAGACCCGTGGCAGTCGATGCCAAGCCAGCCTGCGCCGACTCCAGAGGAAGTCATAAATTTACATGCATAAGCTCCGGGGAAAGCCGCTCCGGCGGCTGCGCTATTCATCCCGTCGTACGGAATCCGGCGAGAACGCGGGCAGCCACACCGCCATATACTCCGCGCCCTCGTCTTCCGGGCTGCTGTAACGGACCCACTCTCCGGCATGAGCTATAACCGCCTGCCCGGCGAGCACATCAATGGTCCCCTCCTTCGAACTCACTCTCAGCATACCGCGCAGGACAACCGTGTATTCATCGAATTGCGGTGTCTGCCCCGGCTCGACCCACCCGCCGGGACTCTTCATGCGCGCGACGCTGACCGCCGCTGTTTGAGAGTTTATGCGGCCGATATATTCCTCGATTATCTTAGGCTTGCTGCCTTCCGCTTCGATTATAGCGGGCGTTGGGATATGTGCCGGCATTGGCTGCTCCTCCGTATTTGGCCGACCCTACGTATTGCTCGTATCTCGCAATTCCGCAAAGATTGCGGCGAGCTGGGCAGGCTGATAATGGGCGTTCAGTCCGCTTGGATTCGGCAGCGCCCAAATGCGCGTACCGCCGATTCGCTCGTCCTGCATTCCAAGCTGTGCCTTGGGTCTTGCAAACGCGATACGGTAGGCGCCAATTCCCAGCACGGCCAGCCAGGACGGCTGAAACCGCTCCACCTTCTCCGACAGCGCGCGTCCGCCCTCGACGATCTCGTCGCGGCCAAGCTGGTCGGCGGTGGCTGTCGCGCGCGGGACGACGTTCGTGATGCCGTAGCCGTATTCCAGGAGGTCCGACTGCTCGGAGGGATGGAATTGACGCGGCGTGAAGCCCGATTCGTGGATGGCGCGCCAGAATCGATTGCCCGGCCGGCCGAAGTGGTGACCGACCGCGGCCGTGTAGAGCCCCGGATTGATACCGCAGAAGAGGATTTTCAGTCCCGGCGCGATTACATCGGGGACCGTTTTGGAAGATCTCCGCGCGGAGATCTTCCGCTGTGGGCTTGAAGTGTGGATTCGCGCCGGGGTCGATTCCCAATTGGCTGCCTGCGATACCCAGGTCGCGATTCTCACTCATCGACTCACCTTACGCAGACGAACGAGCACAAACTAACGCGTGTGAATGCGGGGAGCTAAGGGTCCCCGCTGTGGAGCGGCTACGCCGCTTCTTCTCCACCTGCGTGGAGAATCCATAGCACCAGGTTGTCGAATAGAGCGTCGCAGGTGTCCTTGTAGAAGGACACGGGGCCCAAGGCCCCACAGCGAGGGCCGATAGCCCCTCGTACGAGCCTATGCTCGGCTGTTCGCAGTCGTCACTCAACGACCGGTGTAAAGCATGGGAACATTTGACTGGACTCCGAGAGGTCCGCGAGCTTGACATACTCGCAAGCGGCTTCATATCGCAGCCAGAGCGCATGAACCGCGGGATTGGCATGCGCGGCTCCGATT
This sequence comes from Chthonomonadales bacterium, assembly GCA_038229495.1. Classification (GTDB taxonomy): domain Bacteria; phylum Armatimonadota; class Chthonomonadetes; order Chthonomonadales; family CAJBBX01; genus JBBROJ01. The sequence continues at coordinate 35,689 of JBBROJ010000013.1, read as the reverse complement.
GCCTCCTGCGATACCCATTCGAACACTTCGACGAAGGTCCCGTCCACGGCGCGCATTGCCACCGGCTCGCGGTCCGTCACCAGGCCTTCGGCCCGTAGGATTGGAACATGCTCCCGCACCAAATTGTGCAGGTCTTCGTCCTTGCCCGGCCTGGGCCGGTAACATGCAATCGCTATGACGCCCATGTGCCCACCGCCACCTCTCTCTGATTAAATCATCACTTCTTGTTGGTTTTTACACTGCTCCCAGACGGAATCTTTGCAGGTACGACGGCAGGAACCTTCTGCGCGGATACGAGGCTCATCACCATCTTGCCGTCCATCTTCATGTTCATCTCGCCGCCGAAGGGAGATTGTGACGCGGCTTCGCCCTTCATCTCCATCTTCATGTCGGTCTTGACATCGCCCGCCATCTTGATGATTCGCGCATTGTCCGCCTGTATGTTGAGTATGCTGTTCGTTACCGCTGTGCCGGTCATGATCATCATCGCGGCGGCGGCGTCCGTCACGGGCGTACCGGTCTTCCCCATCTTGATGTCCAGCGGCATGATAGTCACCATCTTGATTCGAAGGGTCTCTACGCCGCCCACCGCTTCAACTCCAAGCAGGGTGCTGGCCAATTTAATCTTGCCCATCGTGGACGGCAGCTCCGAATCCCACGAATCGCCGATCTTGACCGGATGATCGGGCAAAACGACGCCCATTGTAGGCATCTGCTGCAGGTTCATCACCTGGGACAGCGCCTGCATTCCGGGCGTGTTCAGTCCGCTCCGCATTTTGCCGACTCCGCGCGCATCGACTTCCATTGTAATGGGCGGCGACGGAGGGGTTGGCATGGCGTTCCCCATCATGGACACCTGAGCATTTTCGGCCTGCATGACTATCACCGCTGAACCGTCCGGCTTAACAGCGACAGTCTTGTATTTGATGCCGGAGCTCATGATCATTTCGCCGCCAGGGAAGGGGCTGGCGCCAGTGGGGACCGTCATTGCCAGGTTCATGTTCATCTGCATCTTATACTTGAGCAGATCGCCAACCGCATACTTTGCCTTGATGTCATACGTCTTATCCGGGTCGGCCTGCTTATCCTGTCCCATGAGCGGCGGGGCGGCAAGGAAGAGGACTACGCCCGCCATGAACACGGCAAACGACATTTTCATGATGATCTCCATAATAGGCGACGACCGCCTGAAAGCGGCCATCGATGCGGGATTAACAGACCCACGGGTTGAAACCCCATGGATCGCGACAGATAATGCAAAGTCGGCCTACGCCGACTCCAGAAGAAGTTGTAGATTTACAAGCCCTTAATACTCGATACGAAGCGAGGGGTCTCGCGATCCCCTCGCCCCATATCCTGGCGCTCTATTTCTTAATCAGCTCAAGCTTCATTACCCACGACATGGGCCCGAACTGGGTCGGCAGGTCCTTGAGCGTCCCTTCCGCCTTCACGCGCTGCCCATTCGCCGGATTGATCCAGCTCGTCATTTCGACGACAAGTTTGTTGCCGTCTTTATCGGTGATCGCTTCGGCATTCTGCTTCAGCTTCCAAAGCTCCACGCCGTCTACCGTCTCGTTGCCGAGGTACGTGCCCTTGACGGTGACCTTCTTCTCCTTTATGGCCGGATTCTCAACTTCGGTCGTCCAGGTGTCGCCCTTCTTCACGGGCTTTTCCGGCAGCAACTGGTCGTTCAGGATAGCCGAGAGCTTCTGAATCTCGGGTGCGAGGATTGCCATCGGCGGCTCCTCGACCTTGTATTCAACCAGCTTGCCCAGCTTGCTGCGGGTCATCGGCACAGGTGGCTGCGCGGGCTGCTCCTGCTCCTGTCCGCCGATGTTGACCTTGCCGCCCTCGCTCGTCATCACGACAACGATGTCGCCGTTCGGCTTGATATCCTTGATTTCCGTCTTGGTCGTCGCGTTCACCACGATGTCCATACCCATAACCGTGGTATTGATCGTCACCTTGGTCCTGTGCGTGTCGCCCTTTTTGTAGTTGTAGGCAAGTTCAACCGGCTTGTCCTGAGCGAACGCCGCCTGTCCAATAAATACCGCGAGCAGGGACGCCGCTCCAATACTCGAACGCTTCATCGTAATCATTTGCGTGCTATTTCTCCTTTCGGGGGGCCATGCGCCACCCGATTCACGTGCACTGATGCACCAACTTATATCGCTTGCTTGTTTCACTTGCTTGCTTCACTTGTCGGAAGCGGTTTTCGCTCCCAATTTAGCGCCGGCGGCCAAATGCTGCTGCCTTATGGTGATCTTCTTTGCATCCAGGGGGCCGAGCCGCCCGCTGCCGTCGCCCTGGATGTCCAGCGACTTACCGGTGGCAGGATCGAGCAGGACCGTGCTCGTTATTTGCAGCCTTGTATCTCCCATGGGACCGGGGCTGGTCACGACCGTAACACATTTCACTTTGAGGGCGTCCGCCGGAATCGCCTCTGTCTTCCTTTCAACGCCGACCAAGCCGACCAATGTCACCGAGCCGGTCGTCTTGGATGATTTGGCGTCCGTGGCGGGGATATCGTACTTCCACTCCTCGCCCACCTTGAGGGTCCGCGGGGGGATCATCGCGGCTCGCGCGAGACCGAGCATCATGACGGCCGGACCACGCTGTGATTTTCCCGCAGTGGGCTCGCCCGCTTCGCTCCGGGTCTCCTTGCCGGTCTTGTCGATCGTCGTCGTGAAGGTAGAGCTGTCGTTCAACTCGCGCTCCACATCCTTTGCCTTGAGCTTTCCGCTCTCCACGGTGGTTTCTACGACGGCGCTCCCGTCCGGTTTCACGTCTTTCACCTTTTCCGTCGTTAGAATGGTGAATTCGAAGGTGAAGGGACCCATTGGGCCTTCGGCCTCCATTGTGATGACCGTTTTATATCTGTCGGTCTCCCCCGCCTTGTAGACCCGTTTTAAAGAATAGGATTCCTGGGCGGCGGAGCCGGACGCGCCGTATCCCAGAGCCAGCGCCACCCCCGCATAGGCCGCCAGAGTCAAGAGGAACTTGCCAATCATCGAGGCTTCTCCTTAATCTACTTCTGCTGCTTGGTCTGGACTTCGCCGACTTTTGATGCAGGCTCCAGCAGAATACGAACCTTCGCTTCCACCTTGCTTGTCATCCGCTTTGGCTCGTCCTCTTTTTCGGGCTTGCCCACCAGGTCCTCGTTGACGTCCGCTCTTATCGTGACGGTGCCGGAGGAGATGCGCCCGCGCGCCTGGTCGAACTCGAATATGCCGCTGCCCTCAATCTTTCCCTGGCGGGTATAGTGTACCGGCTTGCCTTCGGTAACCGGCTTTTTGTCCTTGTCCAGCTTCTGGTCCACGCCCATCTGAAAGTCTTCCCGCAGGCGCGTCATGGGGGCAGAGGAGCCTGAATTCACCGCGACTGGCGATGATCTTGCTTTACCGCTCGACTTCTCTCTCGAGTTCTCTCTCGACTTCTCTCTCGACTTTTCGCTCGTCTTGCCGCTCGACTTTTCGCTCGTAACAGCAAGCTCGCCAGACAACGTTGCCAGCAGCGTCGCAGTGAAAACAGGCGCGGCGCCCTGCCCTCCCAGCAGCTCGCTCTTGAAATTCCACTTGTCGCCCGTTTTCACGGGCGTACTTTGGAAAACGATGGGGAACAACAGCGCATAGAGCCGCTTCGGATCGACGCCGGGGATGGAAACGCCAAAGGGAAGCGGCGCGCCCGCCTTTACCCTCTTCACCTCGCCGGTCGGAATGAGGCTCACCGTTTGATTTAGAATCTGCTGCGCCTGCTCTTCGGGAATTGGAAATGGAATCTTCTCGATCTCGATCTCCGCCGATTCGACCTTGAATTCCACATCCATCGTTCCGTCGGCCAATCGGGTCCTCGGGGTGGCGACATATACAATCCTGACGGCGGCGTTGAGGTCGGTCGGTGTCGGACTGTCCAGTATCGGCACGGAGCCGTGAATATCCGCCGTCAGCTTATAGCGCAGGCTTTCGCCCGGATTGAGGTGATAGCGAAGCAGGATCGCGGGCGAGGCCGGCCGGCCGGCGGAATAGTGGCGTTCAGATGAGACATAGTGGCGAGGCGCCGGTGTCATAACAAGCGCCAAAAGGGGGACGAATGCAAGGGGTGCAAATTGCAAGATAGTGTTACCTCCTGACCGCGTATTATAACACGTCCAGGAGGGGGTGTCAAAAATGACGGGCCGACATGCGGGAGAATGAAGAAGCGTGCAACGGACGGTCGTCTTGCTATTTAGCTCACGCCGGGAAGTGGCAAGTATCCCCTCGATTGGCGCTAATTCCACTATTCGACCGTTAAGCGGGCTTCCGCAGCACGTCCATGACGGGTTTGCCGAGACCGTCGCGGGTTACGTAGAACGGGCGCTTTTCAATCAAATAGGCATGCTTTGGCGAAATGCCGAGCGTGCGGTAGATGGTTGCGTGCAGGTCTTCGATGACGACCGGGTTCTCCAGCGTCTTGCAGGGCCGCTCGTCCGCCGTTTTGCCGTAGAGGAAGCCCTTCTTCACGCCGCCGCCGAACATCAGCACGCTGCCCGCGTCCGTAAAGTGGCGGTGCATACCGTAGTGCTTCAGCTCGGTCATCACGTCCGGCACGATCACCTGATCCTTGACCTTGTTATCCGGCTTGCCCTCCATCATCATGTCGCGGCTGAACTCGCTGGCGAGGACGATGAGCGTACTGTCCAGCATTCCACGCTTTTCAAGATCGAGGACCAGCTGCGCAATAGGCGCGTCGATCTGCCGTTTTAGGTCGGCGAGGCGAGTGTGGCCGTTATCGTGCGTATCCCAGTTCAGGAACGGCACGTACTCGGTCGTGACCTCGATGAATCGCGAGCCGGCCTCGACAAGCCTTCGGGCAAGCAGACAGCCCTGTCCAAATCGGCCCGTATTGTACCGGTCATAGGATTCCTTCGGCTCCAGCGATAGGTCGAATGCCATCGCCGCGGGCGAGCTAAGAAGTCTGTAGGCATTGTCGAGCGAGCGAATCAACGACTCCTTCTGGTAATCGCTGCCGAAGCGGTTGATCGGGCTGTTCTCGACCATCCGCTTGTAGAACTTTTCGCGATTCTCGAATCGGCTCGGCGTCATCCCCTTCGGCGGACGGACGGCTTCGAGAGCCTGTTCGGGATACGGCAGATTGAACGGGCCGTGCTCGCTCCCCAGGAATCCCGCCGTCGTAAACGCTTTCAGCTCCTCTCCTTCGCCGAGGTCGAACCGCTGCCCCACGTTGATGAAGGCGGGCATAGCGGCATTCTTGGGGCCGAGCGAGCGCGCGACCACGCTGCCGATGTGCGGGCAGGCCACGGTCTGCGGCGGTGCGTAGCCGGTGTGCCACTGGAACTGGTGGCGAGAGTGCAGAATGAAGCCGAGATCGCCCGCCTTGTACGTACGAATCAAGGTTCCCCGATCCATCACTTTCGCAAGATTTTCCAGCCCTTCGGAGAATCGAATGCCGTCCACGGCGGTGGGTATCGACGGGAACGTGCTGAGGACCTTGTTGGATTCCATGCCGGTCTCGAAAGGCGTGCAGCGCTTGGGGTCGAAGGTCTCCGTATGTGCCATGCCGCCGCCCATCCACAGCACGATCACCGCGTCCGCCGTGGGCGCGATTTTAGGCTGCGCCTGGGCCATAAGACTGCGCGGGTATCCCGCTGCAAGCGCGGAGAGAGTCGCCGCCGAAGCCGTCTTCAGGAAGTCTCGCCGAGTCGGATTGTATTCATTCATAAGTTTGCTCACGGTTTTGCCACTTGGCCATCCACCATTCTGTACGGCCACCAGATCACCGGCGGAACGCTGTCATATACTCTATCGAAGTAGGAGAGCACCATGGGCACCTCCGCTTCGTCCTTGGCAAATCCTCGAATCACGTGGGTCTGATTCTTCGGCTCCCAGAAAACGGTACGCTCGAACCGCATCGATTCCGTTCCCCACCACGTCGTATAGTCGTCGCATGCCTCTGCGATTCGAGGCAGGTCCATAGCGGCGTCGAACGCGCGGTCGTCGCGGTGCACCGTCATGAAAGCGGTGCTGTACCAATCCGGCGTGGTAAGCTGCATCTCGGCGGCCACGGCGTGTGTCTCCAGCCATGTTTCTATACTGTCCGCAATGGGCACGGTATCGGCGTAGAGAATGCCGTCCTGGTCCATCATGAGCATGTTGCCCGAGTTCTCGAACCGCCCAATCGTCAGAATCCACTCTCCTTCGTCGTCAACGCCGGCAATCTGGTAGGTTCCATCACCCGGATCGAGAAGCATTCCCAGCTCGACCAGCTCCTGCATTCCCGCCGCAAAGAGCTGCAACCCGCCATACTTCTCCTGGAAACGCAGGAATCTTTCGCCGCCGGAAATGCCCGCCGCTTCGAGGTACTGCGCGACCTCTTCTCTCTCGGTTGGGCGCGGGACGCGCTCGGCCAATGAAATCAGCTTTTCGGCTCTCGGCGACAGGCCCATGGTACTCAATACGTTCTTTCCGTTCAATAGATTAGCTGGAATTCCGGCAGCATCGTTAGTGTCCACAGCAGGTCGGAGACGCCTTCTTTGGTCACCGGCGTTCCCACCATCCCGGCTGCGGCCTTACGCTCGGCGGGTGACGGCATGCGGCCCAGGGCCGATTCGTAAAGACGGTCGACAGCCGCGTCCGCCAATATCCCGGAATCGCCGCAAAGCTTCGCCGCGCCCTGTTCCAGGCGCTCCATGAGGGTCGCGCCGTTCGTCAGTTCCAGCGCCTGAAGAGTGGTCGCGATGGTTGAGCGCTCGGTCACGACCTGCTCGCGATTCGGGCGTCCAAGAGCCCGCGTCAACGGATCGGCAAGCGCCAGCGCGGCGCGGGTATGAATGATCGAATCGTCGCCGGTCAAAACGAAGATTTGAATCGAGGTCTCGGACTTCGGCTGCTTGAGAGCGTTGGAATCAGGTCCCGCCGTCGCTTTGAAGCGCGTATAGCCTTCCGGCAGCTGATAGGTAATGACGGAGTTTGCATGGGTTCCGATTCCGTCATTGAATGTCTTGTCGCCAAGAATCAGGGGCTTCCCAACAACGCTTTTGCCAAGCTCTACTTTGCCATACCCCGTGGACGCCGAATGCCACTTCAGCGAGGTGAGCGGCATCTCGCCCTTCGGCCCAGCCAGCTTCGGCTCAACCCAATCGGCCCAGTCTGAGTTGACGTTGTTTCCGCCGTCGGTTACGACAAGCTGGAGCACCCTCGCGCCCGTAATGTCCACGTCGATATCCACGGAACCGGAGCGCATTACGCCGGTCTGGAACTTGACCTCGGCGCGATTGCCGGAGCCGAGCATCGGCTGGCCCTTTACCACGCGAAGCTGGCCCGCGGAGGGAGGCCATGTGTCCGTAAGCTGCGAAATCGCATCCGCGAACTGCTCCGCCGACATCCGCTTTACGACCGGCCCAGTGAAGACAAACGATTCGCTGCTCTCCGCCTTGAGACCGGTTGCGGGAAGCTGGTAGGCGCGCGACGTGACGATAGTCTCGATGAGCCGCTTGACATCGCAACCATGATCCATAAAGTCAGAGGCCAGCCAGTCGAGCAGGTCGGGGCTCCACGGGGGATTGTCCATCTCGTCCGCGGGCTCGACCAGGCCGCGCCCCATCAGTTTCGCCCATAAGCGATTCACGAAGGTGCGCGCCAAGCGGCCGTTGGCTCTGTTCGTAATGATTCGCGCAAGTTGCGCCATCCGCTGCGGGCGCGGCGCGGCGGGGTCGATGGCCCCCAGCTCAGGATACATGAACTTGATTTGGGCGGTCTTCCCTACCGGACGATCGCAGCGGACAATCTCCAGCGGTTTCTCGGCGTAGATGGCCGCCATGCCGTAGGAATCGACCAATTTCCAGGTGCTGACAAAGCTGTCGTGGCAGGAGGCGCACTTCATGTTGACACCCATGAAGACCTGCGAAATATTCTGTGACGCCTGCATTTCGGGGGTCTGGCTTGCGTTCACCACGCCGCGCCAGACAATCCCCTTGATGAACCCCTGGGATTCTGGAGTCGGGTTGACAAGCTCCGCCACGAATTTGTCATACGGCAAGTTCGTGCTGAGCGCGTTGAACAGCCAGCCGGTGATCTGGGTGCGCCCGCCGTCGATATACCCGGTGCCGGCGTAGTCGTTGCGCAGCATGTCGTTCCAGAAGGTAATCCAGTGCTCCGCGTAGCGTGTATTGTCGGCCAGGAGCTTGCGGGCGAGGTCCGCGCGTTTGTCCAGTCGCGTGTCTATAAGGAAGGCGCTCAGCTCGTCGCGGGTGGGCAGCATGCCAACGGTATCGAGATAGATTCGGCGCGCATATGCGCGGTCATCGACCAGAGGACGAGGCTTCACTCCCCCTTTCCCCCCCTTGGCAATGGTGGAAAAGGGACGATGCTTTTGGAAATACGGTTGGAGCAGCCGGTCGATAGGGTTCGTAATTCCCAGCGCGGGGTTAGCTGGAGGCAGCGCGGGACGGCGCGGCGCAAGCGTCGGCTTCCACGCGGCCGCCTTGTCCGCTCCACCCGTCGAAGCGCCCTGATCTATCCAGGCTTCGAGCGTCGCGATCTCGGCGTGGGTCAGCCGCCTGCCGCGCGCCGGCATGATCTTGCCCGGTATCTCTCCCTTGACAACTTTAATGAGCAGGCTGGCCTCGCCCTTGCCCACGACCATCGCCGGTCCCGTCAGACCGCCTTTCAACAGGTCGGAGCGCGAATCGAGCGCGAGCCCGCCTAGCTTCGTGCCGTTTCCGTGGCAGGCAAAGCAGCGTTCGGCCAGCAGCGGCTTGACCTGCGTCTTGTAATCTACGGGTCCCGGCTTAACTTGTGGAGTGGCTACCGCGTTACTGAAGCCCAACGCAATTAAGGGAACGATTAGCGCACAGCCGAATACAATCTGCTTGTAGTATTTGAACAAGAGAATTTGCCTCGAATATGGACCGGGACATAAATGTCCCGGCTGCAAAACGAAAGCCACCTTCGTGGCTTCAGTGTCTGCATGCATTGAGAGTCCGCGGCGGCGGACTTTGTTTCACAGCCCGGAAATGCATTTACGGGAATCTGTTGTCAATATTCGTGATTCTATCATATTGCGGCCCTCTAAGCCTATTTTTGCAGAGTCGAGTGCGTGAAGAGCTTTGCACCCGGCTTCGCCTGCCCGAAGAGAGTCGGCTTGTATTGGCCGCGTCCGAACAGATTCATCTGGTCGGCGAAGTGGATATTGGCCGGATCCTGCGATTCGCCGTACGGCAGAATGGACCACGACTCTACTTTGGCCGGGTCGAGATGGACGATCATGCGAAAGCTGGATCCCACATTGCAGATAATCTTCCCCTTGTTGACGGGACCGCTGTTGGGGACCACCGCCGCGTGATCGCCGGGTACACCTCCGTTGAATCCCGAAACTGGCGCTATCACATTCCCGCGCTGGGAAAAGTGCGCTTCGCCCCACGTAACGTCGGTTGCGAGGCCGAGCGTTTTCATATTTTCCGCCGCTTTTCGGAGGGCATTCATCGCGGCCTGTGCCTCCTCCGGTTTCCAGGGAGTTCCCCGCGAAGCTCGGAATGCCAGTCCGGGCATGGCGGGGTTGGCGTGCAGCCAGTAGTAGTACAGCGCGGTCGCGCGCGAGTTGATGTCCGCCCGCGCGTCCCACAGGAAAATCTGCTGAATCAACGGGTCGGACGGTCCTTTCTTGTCCTTGTCCTCCGAGTGCGAAGAGAGATAGATCGACATGAGATAGGCAACCACTCCCTTCGCATACGGAACCTCCGTATCCGTTGCGAAATGCCGGGCGTCATCCACCGATATGAGCGGCCTCTCGCCGACAAGGAATGATAAGCGGTCGTAGCGGCTCGTATGCCCATAGGTGGTGACGTAGGAAGGCCAGCCCTCTTTCTTGATCTCGTCGCCCAATGGCGTCAGCCACGGCGCGGAGTTTGCATTTACGAGCACGCCCGACTTTGGGTTCTCGGCGTGCGGCAGCTCGTCAAGCGTCCAGAGCGGCCCCCACTTCGTCTTCGGGTCGTCGCCCGGAACCGGCTTGTTCCAGTTGAAACTCGTGTCGCGGCGCGGAACCCGCGCGTTGAACTGATAGCCGATGTTTCCCTTCGTGTCGGCATAGACGATGTTCCACATCGAGAATCCGAGCGGCCTCATCGCCTCGCGAAGCTCCGTCGCATCCCTTGCGGCGGCCATCTTAGTCGACTGGTCCAGAAGCTTCCACGAGCCGAGCATAGAGAGCGCCACCGACTGGGCACGGAACGGAACCATCGGTCCCCAGGCGGTGCGGCGAATCCTCTGTTTCTGCGTCTTCAGCACTTCGCCATCGCGGTAGCGCAGCTCGACCGAAATATCCTCGAAGTCGCGCCACTGGCCGTGAAAGTTGTACTGCTTCGGGTTATCGGGATTCGTCTTGACCGTAAAGAAATCGAACAGATCGGGATCATTGTTGGTCATGCACCACGCGACGCTGCCGGTATGCCCCATGATCCCGAAGGGCAGCCCGGAGAGCGTGATGCCGTGAAATTTGTAGGCTTTCGTCTCGATGCCGAACTCGTACCACGCGAGTAGTCCCTCCCATTGCAGGTGCGGGTCGATGGAGAGAATCGCGTGTCCTGTCTTCGACCGTTTTGCGGAGATAGCAAACTGGTTGGACCCCATGCCCGGAAGAAGCTGGCGGCCTATGTCCAGCAGCGCGAACGAGGCGTTGGTAAGCTGCGCCATGGAGAGCACGTCCACCGGCGTGAATGGCTCGACCCATGGAGGCAGATTCAGCTTGCCCTTTTGCTCGGCCTTCCGCTCGGTAAGCGCGCGATTCGCACCGTCACAGAAGCTCTGAATCGATTCCTTCATCTCGCCGGTCAGCGTCCGGGCCTTCTGCTCGGCAAGCTCCTCTATTCCCAGCGACCGCAAGAATCCGTCGGTCAGCAGCGCGCCGCGCCCGTCGATTTCCGCGACGCGTCCCCGCGCCTGCTTAAAATTGCGGGCCATCTGCTCGGCGTTGTCCTGCGCCATCGCGTATCCCAGGCCGTAGAGCGCGTCCGGCAGCCGCTCCGCAACGACCGTGGGAACTCCATACTTGTCCCGGTACAGCTCAATGGGACGCTGCTGCGCCGTACTGGAACAGTGCGGCACAAGGAGTAGAAGCGTTATGAGGGCCGCCGTTAGTCGGCGTGAGACAATGCGCATGATGAACTCCGGGTCGTTGGGTCGTTAGGTCATGCTTCCGGCTTCCGCCTTCTGTCTTCCGACTTCCGTTATCCCCCCGCCAGATTGAACACGAAGCAGGCGAGCGGCGCGACTATCAGAAGGCTGTCGAAGCGATCCAGGATTCCGCCATGGCCGGGCATGATTCCGCCGAAGTCCTTCACGCCCGCCTCGCGCTTGAGGGCCGATTCGAAGAGATCGCCTATTGGTCCGAATACCCCGGCTACGGCTCCAATCTCCGCGCCGAGCATCGGATTATGCAAAAAAAGTTGCCCGAAGGCCGTCCCGAAGAGCAGCGCGGAGGTCAGTCCGCAGGCTGCGCCCTCCCATGTCTTGCCGGGCGAGAGATCGGGAGCCAGCTTGCGCCTGCCGAACGCCCTGCCCGCGAAAAAGGCGAAGCTGTCGGAAGCCCAGACGCAGAAAACGGTCACGAGGGTCTGCGCAACGCCGATCTGCATTTGAGGAAATAACCCGACACCGGCGGGCGCGGGATTCGCGCGCAGCCACGCGAGGCCGCTGAAGAGCGAGATGTACCACGCGCCGAGCAGCCCGTAGGCAAGGTTGCGACCGGCAGTCATTTCGCCGGTCCTCGCAGCGCGAAGGACCTCCATTAGCATTGCGACGAAGAGCGCGCCTCCGGCCACGAATACGACAGCTTCCAGACGCCCTCCGCGAGTCCAGTCCTGTCCGGGGCCGCTGTCCAACCAGTTCGTCCACGCGTAGATTGGAAGCGCTAATCCCAACGCCATGACGAGGAAATTGGCATGAATCCCCTGCTTACGCCACGTCGCGGCAAGCTCGTATAATCCCCCGAGCGCCAGGATGTAGACGCCTGCACCGAAAGGCTCGCGGCCCCAAAGGCAGAGGCATAGAAACAGCGGGATTCCGACGAGGGCGCTGATCCACCGCGCCGCCAATTTACGCTGTCTCCAGCGCGAGCGTGCGTTCCGTAACCTCGACCTTCGCGCGTCGCTTGTCGACGGTTGCAAGCACCGCAAGCGCAGCGAGCATGCTGACCGCGCAGACGCCGAAGATTACGCGATAGCTGCCCGCGTTAATCATGGCTCCGGTCGCCACGACCGTTACAGGCTGCGCGATGGATTCCATCGTTGTAAGCAGCCCGGTATAGAGGCCGACCTCCTGAGAAGGGATGATCTCGGTCATCAGAGGATAGTTTGCCGCGCTCAATGCCGCATTACCCAATCCGGCAAGGACCAGGACTGCCGAAACCTCGGTCAGGGTGTTCACGCCGAGCGCAAGGAGTGACGCCATCGCGATGAGGACCATGCTCGCCATAACCATCGACTTTGCCCCCATCTTATCCGCCAGATACCCGCACGGAAGGACCGCCAGCGCCGTCGTACCCATGAGAATGAGCGGCATCTTTTGAGCGACCGCGTCGCTGCATCCGGTGATGCTCTCCACGAAGAGGGTCAGGAACGGAATGACCGCGCCGATTCCGAGTCCCGAGAGGAAAAAGACCAGCAGCCCTTTAGCCGCCTGCCGGAGCGTTTTCAGTCCGCGCAGCGCCGACATAATCTCCGCTGCATGGCTTTTATGATGGTCCGGCAGTTCCGGAGGGGAGGGTTCCGACGTCTTCCAGCAAGTGAGCAGCGTCGAGAGCACCATGATAGCGGCTACAACGCCGAACTTCAGCGAAATCGGCAGTGGAAGGAAGACGATGGCCGTTTGCCCGATGACCCCAACGAACGCCCATACGCTGGTGACGCGTCCGCGCTGCTTCTCCGGCGTGATGTCGGGCATGAGCGCGCGGTAAGGATCGAACCCGATATTGAAGCAGACGGTGAACAGGAATACGCAGAGAACGATGGCTGCAAGCCGGATGCCGGGCGGCAGCGACGCGGCCACCGGAGTCAACAGCATGAACAGCGCGGAGAGCGGAAAGAAGATCAGCATGAAGGGGCGGCGGCGTCCCCACCGAGACCGAAGGCGGTCGCTCATGGAGCCTACGAAGGGCTGTATCACGGCTCCTTCGACCGAGTGGCTGCTTCCCATGATGCCGAGAAGACGATTGTCCTGGGTGTAGTGCTTCAGAAACAACGGCAGGATGAAGTTGTTGAACGAGAAGAACACCCCGCAACCTATGCTCGCGATGCTGTACCAGAATGTTGCCGCGGTCGAAAGAGGCGGTTTCTCGTCGTTCTCCCTCTGTTGCCGGGCGGCGACTGGCGGTATGGTCATTCGTTCTTCCTCACGTGACCCACTCCGGCTGCGGCATCATCACTTCGATGGCTTTGGGAACGACCTCGAACGTGATAGGCGTCCCGGCAATCAGTTGAATCGCTTCGCCGTCGATCAAAACAGGCATTAACCTATCTGTCATCACGATCACCCGGGGGGCCGTTCGGGTAGAGAACTTAGGATGGGTGGTGTGCGTTCCCCGGAATACGCGCGGGAACGCTCGAAGGAACTCCCATGCGCCCGCCTCTTTTAGTATGCAGACATCAAGCAGCCCATCGTCGATTCGGGCGTCCGGCGCGATGCGCATTCCACCACCATAGCTCGTGGAGTTAGCGATACAGCAGAGCATGGCCCGCAGGTCTTGCTGCTCGCCATCTACTATGATGCGCATCCTGGGAGGGCGGTAGGTCATAAGCGTCAGCAGCACGGCAGCGACATAAGCCGCAGTGCCCCGCAGCAGCCGAAATCCGCGATTCACTCTCGAGGCGACAACGGCATCGAATCCACATCCCGCAACGTTGATAAAATATCGCTCTCCGGCCCTGCCAAGATCGATTCTGCGCGAACGCCCTTCGACAAGCGTTCGCACAGCCAAATCGAGGCTTCCGTGGAGACCGAGCGCGCGGGCGAAGTCATTGCCGGTTCCCAGCGGAATGATACCCAATCGCGCCCGCGTACCTGCCAGTCCGTTCGCCACCTCGCCAATATTACCGTCGCCCCCGGCGGCGGCAACCACGTCCGCGCCATCCGAAGCGGCCCGGCGTGCAATCTCGATTCCATCGCCCCGAGCGCTCGTTTCGATGACCTGCCAGCAGACAGGCAGGCGGGAGGCCGCCGCGAGTCGTGCAAGGCTCGCTTCCAACTTTGGCCGCGCCCGATTGCCCGCGCCTCGCCCGGCTACCGGATTCAGTATGACGACGACCTTTACGCTGCGTGCCTCGTGAGTTTCGGCTGATTCGCGTGATTCAAACGCGGCAAATTTCTGGGCGTCCGGGGTGCTTTCCACGCAGGCGTCTCCGTGACACAGAATGAGGACACCGGCCCGAGCAGCGCCGCAATTTCCGGCGATGGATAATCAGTTCGCCGCGTCTCCGGTTCATTCCTGTTCGCCGATACGGCGGCATGCCCGTCAACCTGCGGGCAAAAGCCGCATGCTGTAACCAGCAGAAGTGTCGCGCCAGCCAGCCCTGCCGCCAGGTTGATGAGGCTCGTCCCGAAGTTTAGAGAGTTGAGAATGTGCATCGCCGCGCTCCTTGTAATCATCATATAATCGTAACGTCTGCCCGAGTGGTGTCCTATGCTCAGAGTATAGGACTCCGGGCGGCACGCGCATATGAGCCGATCGGCCCAGATTTGTAATTAAAGCGTATGGATGGGAGAACATAAATTAGACCTCTATTAGACCTCTTGTAAAACTAATTTTTCGTCCGGTAGGACGTTTGGCCGCCGGCCCAGAGTTCTCGGGCACGCCACTGGTCCGAGCGCCTGAGACAGCGAGTGAATTCATTCACTCGCTCGCTGGCGGAACGTGACATATGCGGAAGGTCTATTGAGTTTTGGGATAAGCATCTATTGGTGCAACAACGCCCTCTACGGTTGCAATCGATTGCGCGTCAATCTTGGATATGCTATAATGGCTGACGGAAATTGAACTCAGAACAGGCGAAAGCTGATTCACGTCGGAGGGGTGGCGGAAATTGGATACAAGCGACTTTCGCAACGGATTGTCCATCGTTCAGGACACAGATATATACACGATTGTTGAATTTCAGCACGTCAAGCCGGGCAAGGGGGGCGCGTTCGTTCGCACCAAGCTGCGCAATGCTCGGTCGGGCGCGGTTATCGACAAGACCTTCCGCGCGGGGGAGAAAATGGAGCAGGCGCGGATAGATCGTAAAGTTATGCAGTACCTGTACCATCAGGACGACGAATACTTCGTAATGGACAACGAGACCTTTGAGCAAATATCGGTCGCACGGTCGGCATTTGGAAATGCAGTAAAATATCTGAAGGATGGAATGGAAGTTACCATTGTCGATCACGACGGGACTGTCCTGGGCGCGGAAGTGCCGTCCTTCGTCGAGCTCGTCGTCGAGGCCACGGACCCCAATATGCGAGGCGACACCGCTTCCGGCGGCTCCAAGCCAGCCACGCTCGAAACCGGCGCGGTCATACAGGTTCCGTTCTTCATAAACGTGGGCGACAAGCTAAAGGTCGACACGCGGACCGACAGCTATCTTGAACGCGCCAAGTAGCGAATAGCTAAGCCGGCCCATGAGGCCCTTGGGCCGCCGCCTGCATTCACGGTCTCCACAGTCCGTTGTCTCTGCCCTTTGATTAAGCAGTCGGCGTCCTCCCCTGCGCCAATTATCTGGAGGCGACAACTCGTGCCCGTTACTTATGGCTCAGGTCGGTCCCGGTATGGATACTCTGAGCGAGCCTTTCAAACTTTTATGGACTGGACCCGGCGCGTTATGCAAATCGCGACGGTGGCCACGATTATTCTGTACGCCTACGTGCTTTACGGCCTTTTCATGGGCGACGTGGGCCATTGGGCAACACTGACCGCGCCGGAACGGCTCCGAATCGCGTCCAACGTTCAAGGCGCGATCTCCTATCTCAATATTTCGCTCGGCCTGCTTCTCCTCACCCTCTGCATTCTTTACTATGATGAAGAGTCGCTCGGTTACGTGATGGTAGCGGCATCAATCGCGCTATACTACGGCCTCCCATTCCTTCTAAGCACCCTCTTTGGGAACATGGTTAACGAATGGGAATCGTCGAAGAATTTGGCCGCTAGATCGATCCTGGGGCAGCTCAAGCTGGCCGCCCTGATGCTCGCAATACCCGGAGGGGTCCTGGTTTTGAGGGACCTCTTCCTGCGTATCGTGGAGGGCGGAGGGCGGAAGCGTGAAGAGTTTAGCGCGATGCAGTACGGCGGAGCGGTAAAGGAGGAGAAGCCGCCGGGCAAGCCTATCCTCGGAATCATGGCGAAATGCTGGCAGCTTTCCTTCTGCCGGGATGCGATTCGCAAGGGCTGCCCCATCTACCATGCCCGCACGAGATGCTGGAAACAGCGCGTCGGGTGCATGTGCGAGGAGAATGTTATCCGGCACGCGATGGACGCGATCATCAGTAAAGAGTTGATTTCGTTCGACGCCCCCAAGAAGGAAGACGCGAGCGGACTCATCGACATGACACCGGCGTCAGACAGCGCGCCGCCGGCGCAGCCGGAGAAGACGGAAGCGTTTCCGTCTCGGACGCTGGCGGCCGCGCCGTCCCCGCCGCCGCGCCATGTAAAGATTCCGCACAATCCGAACATTCCGATGTCGGTAAAGAGGGAGCGGTGCCGCAACTGCGTGATCTATAATGAGCATCAGCGGATGAAGTACCAGTTCTTCGCACCACTCTTCGTGCTCACGATTCCGGCCCTGGCATTCTTCAAAGCGCAGGACCTATCCGACGTGATGAACCGTGTCTTTGCAACCGCGGATTCATTGATGGCGCGCCTGTCGCTGACCGGCGGCGCGAAGAACACGGGCGTTATCTCGACCATTGGGACCGTCGGATTTGCCAACTATCTTCTCATCGGCTGCATGGTGGTGATTGGCACTACCATGACGCTGCGGGGCCTGGAATACTGCATATTCCGGCTCAAGCTCTAGCGTTTCAGAACCTGCATATGAAAATCGAACAGATCGAAGCGCTCGTTGAGCTCGTAACCAACTCAGGCGTGACAGAAGTGACAGTGCGGACGCCCGAGCGGCGCATTACGGTCCGGCGGAATCCGAGTCCGGCAGCGCAGGCTCCATCCACAGCAACGAGGGCATCCGCGGAGCTGGCGCTTCGCGACGAACAGAATGCACTTACCGCGCCGTCTCAAGCCGGCGCGCCGGCGGAATCGCCCGCATCGCTCACATGGATAACAGCGCCGATGGTGGGCGTCTTTCATCATGCGGAGCCGCCAGTTACCGTTGGCAGCGAGGTCGAGCCGGGAGCCATCGTAGGCGTCATTGAATCGATGAAGCTTATGAACGACGTCCGCGCGGAGGCCGGCGGCATCGTCATCGAGTCCGCAATCGAAGCGGGCATGGCCGCCGAGTTCGGACAGCCGCTCTTCGGGTTGCGAGGAGAGGAGAATGGTTAGATTATGAGCATCGCGAATACTCTGAACGCTTCGCGAATTCCCCGCTCTCGCGCCTTCGGGCTGGTAGAGATTCTGGTGGTGATGGTCATCCTCGTGGCTTTGGCGGCCTACCTCTATCCGAAATACGTGGGAAACAGCCGCACTGCCGACGGCAAGGCCGCCACTCCTCTCGCCAGGGCCCATGACACCGAATGCATGACTAACATCCATAGTGTCAGATTAAGCATCTCAGCGTTCAAGTCGGGCGATTCAGAAGAGAAGAATCCCGCCGCCCTGACCGCCATGCGCGAGCTTTCCAAAGACCTGCGCGAATGCCCCGTCAGTCACATGGCGTACCAGTACAACCCTCAGTCGGGAGAGGTTCACTGCCCGTATCCGGCACACCAAAGTTATTAGGTTGTCGGATGTCGGGTGTCGGGCTTCGGGGGATCCTACTCCCGACGCCCGACACCCGACACCCTAACAAACCATGTTCAATAAAATTCTCATCGCCAACCGTGGCGAGATAGCCGTCCGCGTGATTCGCGCGTGTAAAGAGATGCGGATTAAGACCGTGGCGGTCTACTCGACGGCGGACGCCGCTTCCCTGCACGTACGGCTTGCGGACGAGGCCGTCTGCATCGGACCTCCGCCCAACAAAGACAGCTATCTCCACGCGCCCAACATCATCGAGGCGGCGCACATTACCGGGGCGGAGGCAGTTCATCCTGGCTATGGTTATCTTAGCGAGCAGGCCAGTTTTGCGGAAGCATGTGAAGCCTGCCAGCTGACATTCATAGGTCCGCCCGCCTCGGTTATCGAGCGGATGGGCGACAAGGCGAGGGCGCGGGAGACCGCTCACGCGGCGGGCGTACCCATTATCCCCGGCACCGAAGAGACGGTCGCAAACGAACACGAAGCGCTCCGCACGGCCGCTAAGATCGGCTTTCCGGTATACATCAAAGCGGTCGCGGGCGGCGGCGGAACGGGTATCCGACGCGTGGATGATGCCGACGAGCTGCCGACTGCGCTGAAGATGGCCCGTTCCGAATCTGAAGCTGCGTTCGGCAACCCGGAAGTCTACATCGAGAGGATGATCGAGTCGCCGCGCCACATCGAGGCGCAAGTCCTCGCCGATTCACACGGCAACGTCATTCATCTGGGAGTGCGCGAGTGTTCCGTGCAGAACGTCCGGCACAAGAAGCTGGTCGAAGAGGCCCCGGCCAGCGAGATTCCAGTATCCCTGCGGAACAGGATCGGCGAGTCAGCGGTAAAGCTGTCGAAATCAGTCGGTTATCGCGGGGCGGGAACGGTCGAGTTCCTGGTGGACAAGCGAGGCGATTTCTTCTTTCTGGAGATGAACACGCGATTGCAGGTGGAGCATCCCGTAACGGAATTGGTCACCGGGGTCGATATCGTCAAGCAGCAGATTCTGGTGGCGGCGGGCGCAAAGCTCTCTCTCAATCAAAAGCAAGTAGAGTTCAACGGCCACTCCATCGAGTGTCGTATTACTGCGGAAGACCCGGAGCGCAACTACGCGCCCTCAGCGGGCCGAATTGAGGCAGTGCACTTTCCCGGAGGTTTGGGCGTACGCATAGACAGCCACGTATACGACGGCTATGACGTGCCTCCCTACTACGACCCGATGCTTGCAAAACTGATAGTCTGGGCGCCAGATCGCCCGCAGGCGATTGCCCGGATGGCACGCTGCCTGGACGAGCTGGAGATTCGCGGCTTGCCCACCAACATCGAGCTGCAAAAGCGAATTATTGCAAACGCGTATTACAAGCGGGGCGAGATTGCGACCGATTTCCTCGTCCGGCGGGTCATGACTAACGGCCATTAACACAGGTCCTCGCACACGGGTTACGAGGTATGGTAATGCTACGGATCGTGGACGGAGGAAATTAGCCGTTCCGGGCGGCATCCACGAAAGCGGCAAAGATTCGCCGCGCCCCCTCGCTTCCCCCTACCATCTCTTCAGGGTGGAACTGAACCCCCACGAGAAACTTCGCCGAAGGCGATTCGACCGCCTCGATTATCCCGTCGGACGCCCTTGCCGTTACTACTAAACCCTCTCCGACATCCTTCAGCGCCTGATGGTGAAACGAGTTGACATCCATCGCGCGCTCTCCAACTATGGATTCCAGTTTCGACCCCGGCGTGATTCGGATATCATGTGTCGCCTCAGAGCGTGGCTCCTTCTGGCTGTGCCGGATCGGCGTGTCGAACTGCGCGGGAATATCCTGAATCAGCGTTCCACCCAGCGCGACGTTCAACGCCTGGATGCCCCGGCAGATCGCAAGCAGCGGAATTCCTTCCTCCACCGCCGCGCGAACCATGGGCAACTCCGATTCATCCCTCAGCCCGTCCACTTCCACGGTATCGTTCAGGGTCTCCTCGCCGAAAACACGGGGAGCGACGTCGTATCCACCCGAAAGCAGAAGGCCGTCGAGCCGCGACAGGATGGAAGAGGGCGCGCCCTCGATGCCCGTGTTTGGCAGGATGATCGGAACGCCTCCGGCCTCGCTAATCGCCCTGCAGTAGGCGTGGTTGAGGCGGTCCTGCGGATTCGTGGAGTGTGGATCGCGGGCGCTCGTCCCGCAAGTTATGCCGATTAAGGGTGGCGTCATGAGTACGGACCTACTTTCGGAAGGTATTCCAGCGGCCCGAGCCGTCCTCGGACGATTCGGCGACGATGGTAAACGGCTCGACCGAGTTGGGGGCATTGCGCGTGTAGAACCGAACCCGTCGGAAGCCGTACTCTTTCGCCGAGGGCGCGATGGCCTGCTGGATGATGCCAGCCATGGTGCGGTCGTCATCCTGCTTTATTACTAGGTCGAGCGTGTCGAAATCTTCGAGAACGCTGAATCTCTCGATGATATTTCCGTAATTCTGCCGCAGGAATCGGAAGAAGGGCAGGCGCTTTTGGCCCAATTCCTCGCGCATCTGGTCTTCATGGCTTAACGGAGCGGAAACGGGCTTGTCGGGGTGCGGCGCTGAAGAAGTGTCAGAAGTGGAAGCACCGGATGATGTGGATGATGTGGATTGCAAGACGGTCGGCGTGGCAGGAGGCCGCGAGGTAGGCTTGGGACGGAGCAGGAAATAGCCGCCTCCCGCTACCAGAAGGAGCCCGATAACTGCCCCAAGAAATCCCGCAAGCGCCTTCATTCCAATTCTTTCGCTTCGACCGCGTCCTCTCCCTCTATCCAGAACGCTCCGTCCGGGCAGACCTCTTTTTTCCAGATGGGGACGGTCTCCTTGAGCGTGTCTATGCACCAGCGGCATGCCTCGAAAGCGTCACCGCGGTGCGGCGAGCCCACGCAAACTACCACGCTTGCCTCGCCCAACTCAATGCGCCCGATGCGATGTTCCATGGCGACGTCGACAGGCCAGCGCTCTCTCGCTGCCACGACGATCTGCCGCATCTGCTTTTCGGCCATGGGAACATACGCGTCGTACTCCAGGTAATCGACCTCCCTGCCACGCGACAGTTCCCGCACCTGCCCGACGAACGTTACGATTCCACCGTTCGCTACGCGGGATACCCGCGCTTCCAGCGCCCGAACGTCTATCGCTTCCCGCACAATTCTACACATAGTCCAAAATCCAAAATCCCCAATCAAAAATCCAAAATCTCGCTTACCCGCCGCTCATTGGCGGAATGAAAGCCACTTCATCGGCCTCGTGAACCGGCTCATCCGAGCGGCAATACTCTTCGTTGACGGCGGCGCGACAGCTCTTGTCTATCCCCGCAAGCCTTTGGTCGCGTCCGGCAAGCGTCACCGCAACGTCGCCTATCGTGGCTCCGTCAGGCATCTCCATCTCGAGTGGTTCAGCCGCGTAGTCGCTGTAGTGGCCAAACAAACGCACCGTTATGCGCATGCCATTTCTCCGTGTCCATCGTGTCCATTTGCCAAACCCTGGAGCTTTCCTACGTTCACCACGTGCATCGTCTCGGCGTCCGGCGTCTCGACCACTATGGGGACATGCAGCATGCGCGGGTCCGTGACGAGCATCCGGAACGCTTCGATTCCGATCTCGCCGTCGCCGATGTGCTCGTGCCTATCCACGCGGCTGCCGAGCGGCTTCTTGGCGTCGTTGGCGTGAATAATCTTGAGGTTGTCGAACCCAATGGTGGAACGGAATGAATCGAAGGTCTTTCCATACGATTCTTCGTCGCGAATGTCGTATCCGGCCACGAAGATATGGCACGTGTCCAGGCAGACCCCGACGCGCGGATGGTTGGCGCAGCCGTCCAGCACTCGGGCAATCTGCTCGAACTCCGCGCCGAGACAGGTCCCCTGCCCGGCTGTCGTCTCCAGCGCGATTCCGGCGGACATGCCCTCCGTTTCCCGCAATAGAAGGTTCATGCTCTCGCATAGCACGCCCATCGCGTCGCCCAGGCAGCTTGTCAGGTGCGCGCCCATGTGCGTCACGAGCCACGGAATCCCCAGAGCTTCCGCGCGGTCCAACTCTCGCCGGAACGCCTTGCGGGACTTGTCGAGAATCTCGGGGTCGGGCGCTGCCAGGTTGATGAGATAGGAATCGTGCGCGCACGTGAACGTGATGCCCGTATCCGCGCGCGCCTGATGGAACTGCGCGGCGGCTTCGGGGTCAAGCGGCGGATGGCTCCACTGGCGCGGGCTGCATGTAAATACCTGCACGGCGGTACATCCGATGGCTTTTCCGCCGATCAGGCTGTTCTTGAGGCCGCCCGCGGTCGGCATATGCGCGCCAATGAGACGAACCGAAGCGGTTGACGAGGCGGTTGCAGTGGCGGATATTGTGGATTCACTCATGGCGAAAAGGTGGGTCCTGTCGGGAAGGTTGGTTGGAGAATATTGTAGCACGGGCGGCGCAATGTTGTACGGGCGAATAAATCGCGGCATAAGCTGGGTACGACGGACATCAATTCCGCTGCGATTTATTCGCCCCTACTTCACGGTCGCGGCGGGCTGCTCCTCAACATCGCGCCTGCCGCCCATGTTGAGCGTGCTGACCTGCGCGGCGATGTTGCCCGAAATTCGCCGGAACGCCTCCGCATACTTCGAATCGGGGGCGGTGAGCACCGCCGGCTTGCCGATATCGCCCGCGATGCAGATGGCTGGGTCTAGTGGTATGGCTCCCAAGAACGGCACACCGAGCCTTTCCGCCGCACGCTCGCCCCCGCCCTTGTTGAAGAGGTCGGTTTCCGTGCCACACGTGGGGCATACGAATCCGCTCATGTTCTCCACTACGCCGAGGATCGGAATCTTTCTGTTCGTGGACTGCTCCAGCATCCTGAACATGAGGATGGACTTGTTGGCGATCTGCTGTGCCACGTCCTGGGGCGTCATGACGACCACCACGCCGGTGATGGGAATCAGCTGCGCGAGCGACATGGGCGCGTCGCCGGTGCCTGGCGGGAGGTCAACGACCAGGTAGTCGAGCTCGCCCCAGTCCACCTCGCCCAGGAACTGATTCAGCGCCTTGCCGATCATCGGTCCGCGCCACACAACCGCCTTGTCCGGCTCTACAAAGAATCCTATCGACATGACGCCGACGCCGCGGCAGACGACCGGGTGGAGCATCTTTCCGTCGAACACGGGTTCCTCAGTCGCGCCCATCATCATGGGAATCGAGGGGCCGTATATGTCGGCATCCAACAGCCCGACCTTCGCGCCCGTCTCCGCGAGCGCAACCGCGAGATTCGTGGATACCGTCGATTTGCCCACGCCGCCCTTGCCGCTGGCGATTGCAATTACATTCTTGACGCCCGGAATCAGCGGACCCGTGCGAGCCTCTCCGCGCACCTGCGCTGTCATCTCGACGTCGACCTGCTCCACGCCCGGAATGGCGCGCACCACGGCGGCGGCCTGCTCCCGAAGCTGCTCCTTGACCGGGCAGGCCGGCGTGGTCAACTCGACCTTGAACGCAACGTTCCCGCCACAGATACGCACGTCCTTCACGAATCCGAGCGCTACGATGTCGCGTCCCAGATCGGGGTCCTGCACGACCTTGAGCGCGTCTAAAACCTGATCTTCACTTACGTCCGGCATCAAAGCCCTCATTTCAAGATTATGCGCCTATTGACCGTTGCACGTCTAAATGTCGCCGTTTTCTCCTCAAATATGAGACTGAGGCGCTGCAAATCGGTCCAACAAGGGAACGAGTACGTTAAGCCGATTCTGACGAACGACACTTTACTTTTCGTTCACTATGCGGTGGATTTCGGAATCGATAGCGACGACATTTATCTGAAAGAACAGTGCCGAAAACAGAATCATACCGATCCACACTAGGAAAGCGATGATTACTTCTTTTCGATTCGGTCTCTCCTGTTTGAGGCTGAGAACCGTTAGATACAAGGCGAGAATCGTCAACGCAGGAAATATAACGAGCGCACCGTGCATCACGGCGTTGGTCAGACCTGCGATGCCCTGCATAATATATGGAAGTTCTCGGATTCCCGTCTCTTTGAACCTCGATATTGTACTTGGTACGGCCAAGGATAAACATGCCGAGATGATCAACAACGACCAGGTCAAACCTGCGAGATGTATTAGAATTGGAATCGCACGACGAACGCTGTGATCAGGTACTGCGATGTCGCAGAACTTCGGCAGTTCGGTTTGCGGGTTATCCATATTGTATCCATCTGAGCCTTGCTGCCCGAGAATTAACTTATATCCTTCATCGATTCGCAAGCCGCGTTCAACAGGAACTCGGCGTCCACGCCCGTCATTGCGTCGGAGAGAAAAGCAGCTTCGAACTGCGAAGGCGGCAAGTACACCCCGCGTTCCAGCATGGCCCGGAAGAAGGCCGCAAACTTCGCGGTGTCACTTTGCTTGGCCGTCGTATAGTCGGTTACGGGCGAGTCGCTGAAAAAGAGGGTCAGCATGGAGCCGACCTGATTCACGGTTGCCGGCACGCCTGCTTCCGCCGCCGCACGGCGAAATCCATCGGCAATCTGAGCGCCGCGCCGTTCCAGCCGCTGGTAAACCAGGGCATCTTCCTCAATCATTCGCAGCGTTTCGAGGCCCGCGCAAACCGCCAGCGGATTCCCCGAAAGCGTGCCCGCCTGGTAGACGGGTCCGACCGGCGCGACGCAGTCCATGATCTCGACAAGGCCGCCGTACGCTCCCATCGGCAGGCCGCCGCCAATTATCTTCCCGAGTGTAGTCATGTCGGGCTTTATGCCGAACCGCTCCTGCGCGCCCCCGCGCGCCAGCCGAAAGCCGGTCATCACTTCGTCGAATAGCAGAACCGCACCGTGCTCCCGCGTTATCTCTCGCAGCCCCTCCAGATAGCCCGGCTCAGGAAGGATGCAGCCTGCGTTGCCTACAACAGGCTCCAGAATGACGCAGGCAATCGTCCTGCCCTGCGATTCGAAGAGCGCGCGGACGGCGTTAAGATCGTTGTAGGGCAGTGTCAGCGTATCGGCGGTCAGGTTTGCCGGCACGCCCGCGCTGTCCGGCAGTCCCAGCGTCGCTATGCCCGACCCCGCCTTTGCCAGCAGCGAATCGCCGTGCCCGTGGTAGTTGCCCTCGAATTTCAAAATCTTGCTGCGGCCCGTGAAACCGCGCGCCACGCGGATGGCGCTCATGGTCGCCTCCGTGCCGCTGGAAACCAGCCGCACCTTTTCCACGGAGGGAACGGCGCGGCAGATAGCCTCGGCCATCTCCACCTCCAGCTCCGTGGGTGCGCCGAACGTCGTGCCGCTGGCAAGCTGCCGCTCGATTGCCGACCTGATTCGCGGATGGGCGTGCCCGAAGAGCAGCGGTCCCCAGCTTCCGATGCAGTCCAGATAGCGGTTGCCGTCGGCGTCGTAGAGGTACGCACCGTCGCCGCGAGCCATGAAGAGCGGGTTGCCGCCCACGGCCCGAAACGCGCGTACCGGCGAGTTCACGCCGCCGGGTATAACGTTTTTTGCGCGCTCAAACAGCGACCGGCTAATATCTGTGTTCATCCAGACCTCATTTTCAACATGTCTATCCGCATTATACCTCTTGAGCGGCGGCCACGTCGGGCAGGACTTGGCAGTCGTGCCGGAGAACCATGAAATATATGCTTGGTAAACATGCGAGTATGATTCCATCAATCCAAACGTGAGGAGTGATCGATGAAAATGACGCGACGCGAATTTGCTGCAGGAACGACCGGAGTAGTTGCAGCCGGCGGAATTCTGCTCAGCGCAAAATCTGCTCGGGCCGTACCGGGCGCGAACGACCGGATTCGCGCGGGGTTTATCGGGATTTCGAATCGGGGGAGCCAGCTTCTCGACGCGGCGCTCCCGAACAAGGACCTCGACGTGGTCGCGCTGTGCGACGTGAACGCTCCTGCCCTGGACAAATGGAGCGCGAAGATAGAGGGGGCGAAGCGCTACAGCGACTACCGCAAGCTGCTGGAACAGAAGGACATCGACGCCGTATTCGTCGCCGCGCCGGATCATTGGCACGCGCTGATAGCATCCGCCGCCTGCGACGCGGGCAAGGATGTCTACTGCGAAAAGCCGCTCTCCCTGACCATCCATGAGGGACGGCGCATGGTCGAGGCCGGGCGGCGCAACAACCGAATCTTCCAGGTCGGGTTGCAGCGGCGCTCTTCGCCGATGTATGCCGGCCTTCGAACGCTCGTCCAGCAGGACACACTCGGAAAAGTGACCGTGGCTCGCGCTTACCGCATTACGAACATGAGCCCGAACGGAATAGGCATCGCGCCCGACGGCGACCCGCCGGCCGGCCTCGACTGGGACATGTGGCTCGGCCCCGCCCCAAAGCGCGCGTTCAATCCCAACATCGCGCCCTACAAGTTTCGCTGGTGGAAGACCTACTCATCACAGGTCGCTAACTGGGGCGTTCATTATTTTGACATTATCCGGTATATGCTGGACGAATGGGCTCCGGTCTCGGTATCCGCGCACGGCGGCAAGTTCGCCGTCAACGATTCGCGCGACATCCCGGACACCTTGGAGGTCGTCTTCGAGTTTGCGTCTGGGCGGCTCCTCATATTCGGCCAATACGAGGCGTCGGGCGTTCCCGCGCTCTATCGGGGAGAGCTTGAGCTGCGGGGCACGAAGGGGGCATTATATGCGGACGAAAAGGGGTATGAGATTATCCCGGAGCGGGGCGGACAGTTCCAAACGCCGGAGCCGCGCATGAAACCTGTTTTAGTCGAGTCCCATGACGGAAACCTGGATCGGTTGCACGTGCGCAACTTCCTCGACTGTGTAAAGAGTCGGCAAAAACCAAACGCGGACGTAGAAGAAGGCCACCGCTCTACCATATTCGCCCACCTCGCGAACATCGCGCTCGCAACGAAATCCCGCATCGAATGGGACGCCGGGCAGGAGCGAATCGTCAATAACAGTGTGGCCAACAGCCTGCTCCACTACAAATATCGCGCCCCCTGGAAACTCGCGTGAGACTGAATTCTTATTGCTTCACGGCGATTTTACTGGCGCTTTCTGTTCCGCCGTCATGCGCTCAGACTCCCGGCGCGGCCCCCGCTCGGCCGCGAAGCGCGCCGAAGAAAGCAGCGGCGCAGGCGCGCTGGGTCTGGATTGCGGACGCGCCAAATTCCCGGGAGCGAGTGTTCCTGCGTCAGGCGTTTCGCCTCTCTGATACGCCGTTGATGGTCAGGCTGCAGATTGCCGCTCCGGGCCGTTTCTCCATCTATATTAATGGCAGGCTGGTGATCCGCGCCAATCCGAGCGAGGAGTATCAGACTCTTTTCCTTACGCCCTATGTTACCAAGGGTCTGAACGTTCTTGGCATTGCCTGCGATCCTGCGTCGGGTATTCCGGGAATCCGCTTCGAGATGACCGTCCGCTATCCCACGGGACGGACGGTTTCCGTGGTGTCGAACGGCGATGAGCGGATAACGCGAACGGCGGGCAGCGGCTGGGAGAGAGTGGACTTCGACGACCGCGCTTGGCCCCTTGCCGTTCCTATTGTACAGACGTCATCGCAGCCTCCTGCCACGCGACCGGCGGCCCAACCCGCCGCGAGCATCCCCTCTATTCCCGTGCGGTACGACTATAGCCGCCTCGTCCGAATCTGGGACATCAACGCGGGGGGCCGGGACGGAGACAACCCCTACACCCGGAAGCGCAGTGCGGGCGAGCGCATGATTCTTTCGGCGGGCTCCGCGACCCCCGAATCGTTTGGTCTTCTCTCCTCCGCCGGATTCACGCTGCTCGAAACGTCGAGCGATCACTTGAGCACGGACGAGACCTCGCCCGGAGTCTGGGACTTCTCTCGAATCGCGCTGGAAGCGTTCCGCGCGAAGCAGTCGGGTTTCGACGCGTCCTACTTTCCGCACTTCGCTTTCCCGCCCATTTGGTACCGCGATAAGATTCCATTCACGCGAATCCAGTGTTTGGAACACGATCAGCTCGTGCAAGCATTCTCACCGTGGGACCCCAGGCTTGCATCCACCGCCGAACGCGGCCTGGAACAGCTCGTGAAAAAATTCAAGGGCGGCGAACTTCTGGACGGCCTCTACCTGGGCATCCACGGAGAATTTGGCGAGGCCGGACTGCTGAGCGGCGCTCGCGTGGCTGTCCCCACTCTCCGGGACGACTGGCTTCGCCGGTTCGGAAACACGCACGATCATCTCGGCTGGTGGTGCGGCGACTCGCGCGCGGTGTCGGATTTCCGCGACCGCATGCTAAACAAGTATCGGGAAATCGACCTTCTGAACGCTGCGTGGGGTACCCGATTCAAGTCGAAGAGCGATATCACGTATCCCGCGGCGCCCTCGGATGGAACCCGGCGCTACTGGCTGGACTTTGTGAATTGGTATCTTTCCAGCATATCCGAGATGACCGGCGGCATCGCCCGGACCGCGCGGCGCGCGCTGCCCGATTCGCTGCTGATGCTCCCGATGGGTTTCGCCGACGAGAACCCGCGCGGGGGCAACGACAACAGCATGCTGGCGAAGGCCGCGTCGGAATCCCGCATGGACGCGCGCTCGACGCACGCCGGTTCCAAGCCGTTCGCGGCAAGTCAGGCGGGACCGATGGGGCGAATCGCTAGCGCCGCCCGCTTCTACGGAGCCCCATTCTGGACTGAACCGCCGGGCCGCCTTACGCCGGAACAGCAGGTTTCGCGCATGTTCGCGGCGGTCTCGCTGGGCTCCAAAGGGCTGTTCGATTGGACGGACAACATCAAGCAGCATCGCGACCTCTACTACCGGTACGGCAAATATCTGACGTCGGAGAGACCAGTCACGGACGTCGCGATGTTCTTCCCGACGACCAGCCATCTGCTGCGCCCCAACAGCGGCTATCCTACCACCTTTGAGAAGGGCTGTACGGACATTCGCGATGTTCTAAACTACGATATTCTGGACGAGCGGATGATTCAGGACGGCGCGCTGGAACGAATTCGCATACTTGTCCTGTGGGAAGGGACGGTTATCGAGGGAGACACGCTCGCCAGGATTCGCGAATGGGTGCAGTCGGGCGGCGTGATCGCGGCTTACGACTTCGGCAAGATCGAAACGGTCGAAGGTGACCGCGCGTGGTTCGCCGACCTCTTTGGCTATGCCGGCAAGCTGAAGCCTGCGGGCGCGCAGATGCGATTCGAATCCAGCGGCCCACTTCCGGCGCGGTATCGCATAACTCCCGCGCAGGCCCCGGCGAGCCCGTTCCTCTCGGGGGATTGGTATCCGGCGGAGAGTCCACGCCCGACCAGCAAGTGGTCCGGCGAGTCCGCCGACATCCGAATGCCGATAGAACCGGGCCGCCGCTACACGCTTCTCCTCCGGGCTTCATTTCCCCCGGAGACCGTACGCAAGCGGCGGGAAGTGCTGGTGAACGGCGTAAAGGTGGGCGATCTCGATACGCCCGAAGAAACGACCTACAGCTTCACGGTTCCGGCTTCGACGCTGGATCGCTCGAACGCCGCCATCGTGACCATCAAGAGCGAGACGTGGACTCTTGCAGACGTTCAGCGCGGCAGCACAGACAAGCGCCCGATGGGAACGGCCATCTACTACGCGCAACTGGAGCCGGCGGGCGGTCTCAGTCCGGCCGCCGACCCTGGGCCTCCAGTCGGGCGCTTCGCCACCACCGTAGATGCAAGCCTGCTGCGCAGCGAGTGGGCCAAGCCGTATGGCAAAGGGTGGACGGTCTACTTCCCCGCGCGGCGCCAGCAGCTGCCGGGCTACTACGAGGTCCTCCGCTACCTGACGTACCATCTTTCCGATCTCGACAACTCGAAACGAGACGCGCTCGCCATTGACGACGCGTGGGATGGAGTCTACGCAACACAGTTCGCGGACAAAGCGCTCTACTACAATGCGGGCGCGGCGGCGGTGAAGCGCACTGTAGTTCTGCCCGTCGAGGTGGACCTTTCCAGGTCCGACACGCGCTTGCCTCGCTCCAATACGGTTACGATCACGTTGGAGCCGAACGCAATCGCTTCCGTATTCTTCGAGGGTCCGCCGCAGGAAATGCTGTACCAGTGCGAGGGGTTCAAATCGCTGGGGGCATTGAAGCCGATGACGGGGGAGACCTACAGTCCCGGACGGGGCGCGACTCACGTCCTCATTCCTGCCGGCAGCCAGATAGAGACACGAATCCAGTGCGATACGCCAGGTCGCTATCGTGTCTTCTACCGCGCCATTCACCGGAGCTCGCCGGCCCAGGCGCCGATACTAATTGACGGGCGGCCATTGGAACGCGAACGCGCTCCAAACGCGCGGCCCACGCGCGGGCTTCCCGGATCGAATGCAACGCTCTACGCAGGCAGCGTCGAGCTTGCAAAGGGTATTCATACTCTGGCTGTCCGGCCACGGCCCGGCGAAGACATTCGGGCGGATTTTGTAATTCTCTCCACCGACGCCAACGTGGGCGGCTACGGTTTTGCCGTCCCGCCCTAAGCCTCTACACGAGTGGCCAGAGCAATAATAATGCCCAGAGAGCATGCGGTCTCCGGGTATTTGGTTATGCGTGGGTTTCCTCGCCTGTTACTAGCGTTCCCTCGTCAGCGGCTTTTTGCTCTTCCTTGACCAGTTCGCGAGTAAACGGGACCGCAAGCCAGCGCACGATTCCCAATGCCAGGAGCGCGCCTGTCAACCACCCCCAGAGCACGTCGGCGGGATAATGGTAACCCAGGTATATGCGCGACCAGCCGATCACGAGGGGAATGAGGAACCAAAGCCAGCGCGTCCGCCTGCGGGTGAACCACCACAGCACCATGGCCAGCGCCATGGTGTTGGCGGCGTGACTGGAGGGGAGGGAGCTGGATCCCGGACAATCGTTTTCCGGCGTGGCGACGTAGCCGGCAGGGTGGCCGCGCCCTGG
Source organism: Chthonomonadales bacterium (assembly GCA_038229495.1). Classification (GTDB taxonomy): domain Bacteria; phylum Armatimonadota; class Chthonomonadetes; order Chthonomonadales; family CAJBBX01; genus JBBROJ01. The sequence goes on along the minus strand of JBBROJ010000013.1, from coordinate 4,896 downwards.
CAGCAGGCGCGTATCGGAAAGCGACATTCCGCCTGTAGAAGCGAGACGACGGCAAGGGCGATCCCGCCAGATAGCGTTCTTCAAGATGTGGCTGGAGGTGAAATCCGCTAGTCCAAGCGCGAGCAGCACGCAGAAAACGAGAGTGCGCCCGCGCTTGCCGTATTTCGCAAGGACCCATACGATGACCGGGACGGCCAGCGCAATGAACCAGAGGTCCTTGTGCATGTTGGTGATTCGCGGCATTAGCCAATCCAGGAGAGGATTGGCTGCGCCGCGATTCAATATGCGAAAAATGGTCTGGTCGATTTGCAGTAACAAGGGTGTTTCGGTATTCCGGTGTTTGGGTATTCAGGTATCTGGGTCGTCGCTAAACAATACCCGAATACCCTGACAACGCGGTAGCCGAATCGAAGGCTTATTAACCACGGGGAACACGGGGCCACGGGGAAAGACCCAGATCGCGAATCATCGTCCTTCGTGGTGGCCTCTCTTTGGGCCTTGGCGCCTTTGTGGTCCAAACCGTCGTTGACGTTCTTCACGCTCTTCGCATCTTCGCGGTTCAGTTCACCGCCTTTCGGTTCGTCGATCAACGATTAGCAACCCGTTGTCGGCGGTCACCGCTCAAAGTTGTAGCAGGCCGGCAATTCACCTTTAGTACGTTTCGTCGCAAAAGAGTTTCAGCGCGGAACCGGGACGAGAAAAGCAATCCGGTTCGTCCAATCCTCCGCTTGATATTCATGCCAGTGCGCCAGTAGGGCCCGTACCAAACCGCCATAGTCGTTGGAGTGGATGGAGGCGGAATCAACAAAGAGCACGCCCGCGTGTGCCTCGTTATCGGCAGCCAGTTCCATCAAAAGGTCAGGAATGGTCTTCAGATCATAGGTTACGAGCGTGCGGTCCTCTTCTCGCGCCGTTCGCAAAACAGTCGCATCCGTCGGTCCGACCAGCGCACCGCCGCGCCAGCGATGGACGCTTACTGCCGTAATCTCGCGATTTTTGGCAGCCAGTTGTATTGCGACGACCGGCGAGATATTTTCATCCAATAGGTAGGCGAGGCGAGGCAAATCAGGTCTCCTCCGGGGTGGAAGAGACGAAAACATCCTGCCGTTCGAGGGCGGGCAGGCGGCGTTTCAGTTTTTCAAACGTCATTGAGCGCGCGTCCGCGATGGCCTCGTCAATCTCCTGCGGGAACGCTTCATAATAGTGCAAGGCGGCTTGAACCTTCCAGACCGGCAGATCGAAATGCGCTGCGGTCTTTTCGGTAACCATGTCGCTGTCTTGGGCCGTCAGGATGACTTTCCATAGTCGGATGCCGCCAGTCAGACACGCCTGACGCTCGCCCTGAAAGGCGCGAAATTCTATCTCCGCGAACTGGCTCCGCCGCCGTGCCTCTTCAAACAGGCTGGCGCTCATTTCGCTGACCGAGCGTCCGGCGCGCCGAGCCGCATCTTTTAGCCATTCAGCGGTCTCGTCTGGCAAACGCATCGTAATCGCTTGAGACATTGTGCACCTCCGATTCAATTGTACACACCCCTGGCCAAAAAATCAACAGGAATTAAGTGGCAAAAAATGCAATTTCTGAACATAGCAGGCGAGCAGGCGTAACTTCAATCCAATACGAAACCGTACAAACGGATTCTTCAGGTCGTTTAGGCTCCCGTCACAATACCGTCAATTGCGGTCAATGGTCATCGGACTGTCGGTGGCCTGACCCAACGACCTGAACACCCGAATACCCGAACCCCGGTTCTCAATCCACCCCTTTCAGGCTTGCAATCGGCGTCAGCGTGTAGGCAACGCGGGCCAGTCCCGCCTTCACTACCGAATCGATCACGTCCTTCGCGAGCTTGTAGCAGTCCGGCGACTCATCGATGGGCACGTTGCCTCCGGCGTTCACCATCACGTTCAGCCGCTTCATCTGCTCGTTTACCTGCTTCTGCGTCATCGACTTCCTGGCCGCTCCGCGCGACAGCCTCCGCCCGCAACCGTGGTTCACCGAGAAGAGGCTCTTCTCCGCGCCGGGCTCCGCATACAGGATGAAGCTGTTGTCGCCCATTGACCCTGGAATTAGTATCGGGTGGCCCGTATTCTCCCATTTCGTCCCGGTCAGCATCGGGTGACCCGCCGGAAAGGCGCGCGTCGCTCCCTTTCGGTGAATCCAGATCTTTCCAAATCCCGGAACCTCCTCCTCCTGGACGAGGTTGTGCGATATCTCGTAGATAAGTTCCGGCTCCTGGCCGAAGACCTTCTCGAAGACTCGCCCCACCGATTCCCAGATGAGCAGGCGGTTCGCGATGGCGAAATTGGCTCCGGCGGCCACCGCGTTCTTATACTCCTCGTAGAGCGGGTTGTCCGGCTCGAAATAGACCGCCTCCGCGCCGCCGCGCACGTCCACGCCTTTGCTCTTCAGGTACTGCTTGCCCTCCTGAATGTAGTGCGTCGCAAGCCCGTGCCCGAAGCCGCGCGAGCCGGTATGAACCATCACCCATAGGTGATCGTTCTGGTCGTGCTGAAGCTCAATGAAGTGGTTGCCGCCGCCCAGGCTGCCGAGCTGCCCGATTCCCCGATCCACCGGTGTCTTGGGCAGGTCGTACTTGTCGCTCACGGGGATGAAATCGCGCTCCGAGTTCTCGCGGCGGAATCCGAGAGCGGATGCACCTTCGCGGACGATCTGTTCGAACTTCCTGCGGTCATAGTTTCGGCCGCTGCCCTTTCCCGCGCCCATCCCCACGTCCTTCATCACCTGCTCCGAGAACTTTTGGCGCAGCTTCGTGTTCATCCCCTTGCTCCTGGGGACGGTCGAGCGAAACGCCAGCATCCCGCAGCCGATGTCGAACCCGACTGGGGCCTGGCACAGCGTTCCCTCAGTCGCCATAACGCAGCCGACCGGCACCACGTAGCCCGTATGCACGTCCGGCGTGATGACCACATCGTTCACGCCCGGAAACTCAGTCGCGGCGACGATCTGCTTATACAGCTCCTCCTCACTTTCGTGGAAAAGCTTCTCGTTCAGGAAGAGCCGCACGGGAACTTTGACGCCCTTCGTCATGTCGTAGTAGCGGCCCTCTTCGTTCCACACGCAGGACCATTTCAAGCTCATTGTTCTCTCCTGATAGAATCAAACCGGATAGAATCAAACCTGATAGAATCAAACCTGATAGAATCAAAAACGGCGGCGGTTCGTGTTGAACCATCGCCGTCCATTGATCAACATATGACATGCTTCGCCTGTCTCGCAGCTGTCGTTCTCATCTCTCAGTGGAGGACGGCTAGCGGCGCGGCGCGCCTGCCCCCGGCATTCCCATTCGCATTCCGCCGCCCTGCATCTGCTTCGCGCCCGGCGGAGGCGTGAATTTGAAGAGGCTGTCCGGGATGGGCTGATTTACCTTCTCATCCTTCACCACCATGACCATGCTCTGCTGTTGAGCGGGCATTTGTCCGTTCGCGGAGCGCGACTGATTCATCTTCATCTGCACGAGGTGATAAGTGCCCTGATCGAAATAGAGCTTCAACTTCTCATTCTGGGCCGCCTTCTTCGGCGTGGCCTCGACGACATAGGCGGACTTGCCCGCTACATTCTCGTTCGGGAGCAATTTCAACGTCGCGTCAGTCTCGACCTTGTTCAGAAACTGCCCGCTGAAGTTGAACTGCTTGGCCCCGCCGCTCGGTCCCTTGCTGTACTGTTTCATAGCGGGCATATAGGTCCACGTGTTCTTGCCGTCGTCCACCACCTGAATATTCTGTAGCATCGCGGCCATGGGATTCTGTTGTCCCTGGGGACCCGCCATGTTCATGCCCACGTGCGCCCACATCTTCGTGCCGGTGGTTTTGATCTGGGCGCTCACGTTCATGGACACGGGGCCGCCGGTCGTGTTCATCTGAAGAGTGGCCTGGTAGGTTTTGGCGCTTTTCATAACCGCCTTCGACTGCGCGACAATCTGCTGCGCGGTTGGCGCGGCAAAATCAGCGAGAGCCGTTGAGGTGATTAGGGCCAGGCCGCAAGCCAAAACAGTGCAAAGGGAGTTCGCCGTCGTCATGCTTAATCTCCTGAAAACATCTAATGATGTGGATAATGGTGCGGATGCGAGCCGGCATGTCATCGTCGAGACACTGCATTCCGCATTCGAATCGCGGGCGAGCTTGAGACCGGCGTCGAATTGAATACGTTCCGGCTATTGTATCATGTTTCGTTTTCTATTAGAGACGATAGAGAGGGGGCGCTTACCCTGGCGATAAGACCTGTCGGATCGGTTACGTCGAAAAAGTGGGAGGCGGGTGGAACGGCCAGAAGATCGAGGATTGTCCGGACCTGCGGATCTGGAAGCTCGCGGAGAGCGGTAAGATCGGTCTCGCTGACACCAAGAAGACGGCTGAAGCTATAGAACGTCAGCCCCCATACCGTCTGCAAGCCGAGGTCGGTGAAGAGTATGATGTGATCGTTAAGCGAAACGGTGCGCGAGAAGTTCTCATCGAAAACCGCGAACGTGACCTCCAGGAAATCCTCGTCGGCGTCATAGGTCAAATCGAACGAAGGCATGCTGTCTCCCGCTGCCGGATGTCATAGCGTTGTCCAATGTCCAGGGCTTGTCGCAGATACGGGACGTATGGTAATATGTCTAATATATCTAGAATGTCGTCACGAATGCCTGTGCCCTGCAGGCGATAGGTGATGTCGATACTGCGGTTCTAACCCTTTCCCATAAATATGGAGTCCGTCTCGGAAGCGTTTCGTGGTGACCCTTAACGGGGTGGCACAACACGCGCCGGCGTTCATCCGCCCGTGTTTATCGGGTTCAAGAACTCAGTGGCACACGGCGTCGCGGGGCAAAAACATCTAGTGCTGAGTAATGAGTGCTGAGTGCTGAGTAGGGAGCAACCTCCGCGTTGCGCCGTTCT
>JBBROJ010000012.1:0-60347 GCA_038229495.1 Chthonomonadales bacterium | reverse complement strand
CCCCCCAGACACGGGTTTTACACCGGTGGACATCTATGTGATATGCCGCCGAACTCCAGTTTACCAGAAATGACTTCCCAGCCCCGATCCACATCCAGCCAACCCTCTCCCGCTCACGTCTCCGCGCATCGCCGGAACGACAGGGCGTGCATCCTCGTGCTGTTCGCGCTGACCCTTTCCGTCTACGCGCCTGCCCTGTTCGGAGGAAAGGTCCTTCTGCCTGCCGATATCATCCCTCTGATGCGCCCCTGGGCGATGACGGCGCGAGAAAAGTTTCCGGAGTACCGGTTTGCCCAGAACCAGATGCACGGGCCCATCTTCGAATACTATTCATGGCGGCGCTACGCCCGCGAGCGAATCCTCGCCGGAGAGGTCCCGCTCTGGAATCCCTATGAGATGGGCGGAAACGTCCTGCTCGCGAACAGCCAGAGCGCCGTGCTCTATCCGCCCAATCTCCTCCTCTATCTCTTCCCGCTTCCCGTTGGCATCAACCTTGTAACGGCTCTCCATACCTTCCTGACGGGCTGTTTTATGTTTTGGTTGCTGCGGCGGCGCAAGCTGGGTGCTCCCGCCGCGCTGACGGGGGCGCTGGTCTGGATGTTTTGCGGCCTTCAGGTCGTCTGGACGGAGTTCCAAACGCCGACGGCCGTGCTCTGCTGGCTGCCGGCCGCTCTGCTCGCGTGGGAGCTATTCATCCAGGAAGGGGACTGGCGGTGGACCGTGTTCGGCTCAGGAAGCGTGGTCGCCATGATCCTGCTCGCCGGTCACCTTCAGTTCGCCTTCTACTCGATTCTGGCGTTCGTGCTGTACGCGCTATGGAGGAGGGAAGACGGGAGGACGGAAGACGGGAGCCGGAAGTCGGAAGCCGGAAGTCGGAAGATGGAAGACGGAAGTCGGAAGATGGAAGATGGGAGCCGGCAGCCGGAAAGTAGAAGTTCAGCGACAAGCGCCGCCCATCGCCTCATCGCCTCATCGCCTCATCGCTTCATTCTCCTACTCGGCGCTCTCGTGTTCGGAATCGCCCTGTCGTCCGCCACCATGGTTCCTGTGGTAGAGATGGCTCGAATGAATTTCCGGGGGGCGCAGGACAATTATGCGGGCAGTATCGGCCTCCGGCTGCCACCGAAGAATATCTTGACCCTTATTCTTCCAAACCTTTACGGCAATCCTCGGGACTACGTATCGTTCGATTCAAACGGGCAGCCTTCGGGCGGCAACCCCTACTTCGGGGCTTTCGATTTCATCGAATATACTGCCTACCTCGGGATTCCCGCCCTGCTGCTGGCAAGCCTGGGCGTTTGGAGATTAGCGCGTCGGAATGGCAATCACGCCTGCATGTTTTTCGCCGTTCTGGTCCTGCTCGGACTCCTGCTGGCCCTCGGCACGCCGCTGTGCGCCCTCTTTTTCTACGGCGTTCCGGGCTACCGCCAGTTCAATGCCACCGCCCGCGCCCTTTGCCTTTTCAGCTTTGGAATCGCCGCTCTTTCCAGCTACGGCGTGCAGGCGATTTCCGACACGCTTCATGCGGGGAACGGAAAGAGAATCGGAACCGCCGCCGCGTGGATTGGCGGAGTGATTCTGCTGCTCGGGCTGATAGCATTTCCTGGTATGGCGCTCGTCGAGACTGTAAAGGATCCGACTGGTAAAGAGGTTGCTCGGCTTCTTACGGACCAATGGTTCGGCTATGAGCTTGCGGGACTGCTCTATTTCGCACTCTTCCTTGCGCTTACCGGGTTCGCGGCCTGGCTGGCGCTTCGTAAGAGCGGGCACCGATTCATATGGGCGCTGCCGGCAGTCGCCGTCGCGGACCTGCTGACGTGGGGCGCGGGTTTCAATCCGATAACCCAGCCGGGCATGCTGGGCTACCCGACGCAGACCACGGACATTCTCAAGGACAAATCTCCCGACCGCGTCGTTTCGCTGGAAGCGCCCGGCAAGGGAATCAAGAGCTTTATCGTACCGAACTATAACGCGGTGGTCCATCTGCGCGACGTGCAGGGTGCGGATTCGCTGCATACGAAGAGGTATCACAAGCTGCTGGAGGGCGTGGTCCTCGCGAGCGAGCCGGGGCGGACCTCCGCTTTCGCCGACCCCAATACGCTCCATGTTCCCAACGTGAATCACCCATTCTTCAACCTGATGAACGTGCGATTCGTGACCACCGATCCCGAGATTCAGCTCGGCTCTCCGTTTCGCAAGATGCAGGACGCGGAGCTTACGATCTGGGAGAATCCGAACGCCTTTGGTCCAGCCTGGCTAGTCGGTCATATGATTGAAGTGAGAGATTCGAAATCCGCGCTCTCCATGATCGGCGATCCTGGATTCGATTTGCGGGGCGCTGCGGTTCTCGACAGGCCCGCGAAATTCGCGTCAGGATACGCGGTCGGCACCGCTCAGATTGCCTCATTCTCTCCACACCGAATTGCCTATGACGTGACTTCTTCCGGAAACGGGCTGCTGGTTACGAGCGAGATATTTTTTCCGGGATGGCGGGCAGCGGTTGACGGCCCTCCATCGGAAGTGGTGAACGCGGATTGGATTCTGCGGGCGACCCCCATTACTCCGGGGAAACATCGCGTCGTATTCTCCTACGAGCCTGCATCTTACCGCGTCGGCCTCTACCTCACGGCACTTTGCGCGGGGTTATTCGCCGGGTTCCTGGTCTGCAAAAGACGCCCCGAATCACCGACATTAAGAGTGCCGCAAGTGAGTGGTACCTTTTAAGGATATCTCGAACGAGTGGATACGAACGCCCGGCTGGGGAGCCCATCCTCCTTCGGGCGTTCGTTGCGTTTTGCCCGTAAGATTTGGATTCAGGTGTTCGGGTATTCGGGTATTCTGGAAGGGATGAAGGGTAGGCGCGGTTAATTATCAAGCGCCGGGCGGCGGCCGTCCGACCCCCGACCCCCCGATCCCCGATTTTTGGAGCAAATAATGGAACTGCGCTACCTTAAAGACCTGTGGGTCGATTCCGAGACCGAGGGTATGGACGAAGCCGAGCTGCTGTGCTACCGGTCCAACCTGCTCGGACGCGATCTTCGCATAACTAATTTTGCCGGCGGAAATACCTCCGCCAAAATAATGGAGACCGACCCGATCACCGGCGAGAAGACCGAGGTGTTATGGGTCAAAGGCAGCGGCGGCGACCTCGGCAGCATGAAGCGCGACGGCTTCAGCTCGCTCTACATGGACAAGTTTCATGCGCTGAAAAAGCGCTACCGGGGAATCGAACATGAAGACGAGATGGTTGACTGCTATCCGTTCTGCACGTTCAACAACAATCCCCGCGCCACATCCATCGACACTCCGCTCCACGCCTACATTCCTTTTCCGCATGTGGACCATCTGCATCCCGACTGGGCTATTGCTATTGCCGCCTGCGCCAATGGCCGCGCGCAGCTCGATCGAATCCGCGAGGAGACCGGCCTAAGGCTTGTCTGGATTCCCTGGCTGCGTCCGGGATTCGAGCTCGGCCTGTGGCTGGAGAACGCGACCAAAGAGAATCCCGATATCGACGGAATCATCCTCGGCTCACACGGCCTGTTTACGTGGGGCCAAACCTCCCGCGAATCCTATCTGAAATCCCTGGATGTTCTCGATAAGGTTGGCGGCTACGTGCTTAAGCGCGTCGAGGCCAAAGGCGAACGGCTGTTCGGCGGCCAGATCGCAGCGACCCGCGCGGATCGGGACGAGCTGATTCCGCAGCTTATGCCAGCGATTCGCGGATTGGTCGGCAGTGTAATCAGCCACGTCAGAGGCGACGAAACGGTCATGCGGTTTGTCAACAGTGCGCGCGGGAAGGCGCTTGCATACCAGGGCACGAGCTGTCCCGATCACTTCCTGCGCAGCAAGGTCAGGCCGTTATGGGTGGATTGGGACCCCGCCGCGGGCAGTCTCGAATCGCTCAAGGCGGCGATTCAGCAGGGCATGGAGAGGTACAGCAGCGCGTATGCCGAATACTACGACGCGCACAAGAAACCCGATTCGCCTGCCATGCGCTCGTCCACTCCGACGGTCATTCTCGTGCCCGGGGTCGGCATGTTCAGCTTTGGCCGCAGCAAGCCGGAAGCGCGGATTACGGGCGAGTTCTACGTAAACGCTATCCACGTGATGGAGGGCGCGACGGCGATGGACGACCTGCCGCCAGACTCCGGCGTGGACCCCGGTCGCGTGGTGGATAACTACGTCTCCCTTCCCTTGTGCGAGGCGTTCGGAATTGAATACTGGCAGCTGGAAGAGGCGAAGCTGAAGCGGATGCCTCCCGAAAAGGAGCTGAGCCGTAAGGTCGCGGTCGTGGTTGGAGCCAGCCCCGGAATCGGAGTCGCGGTTGCAGATCGTCTGGCGAAAGAGGGCGCGCACGTCGTCGTCACTGACCTCAGTGGCAGCGCAGCCGAATCTTCCGCGGAAGCACTCAAAAAGTGCTATGGCCATGAGGTTGTAGCTGCCGAGGCGGTGGACTGCACGGATCGCGAATCGGTACGCCGCCTGTTTGCTTCCGTCGTTCGCCAATTCGGAGGCGTGGACATTGTAATCCAGACCGCCGCCATCTTCATTCCGCCGGATGACGAGGGGCGCATCACGGACGATCAGTGGCGCAAGACGCTCGACGTAAATCTGCTCGGCTCCGTGATTGTCGCGGACGAGGCGCAAAAGCTGATGCAGGCGCAGGGGACTGGCGGCAGTATCGTGCTCTTCAGCAGCGCAAACGCGGTAGTCGCGAAGAAGGGAAGCTGGGCATACGATTCGGGCAAGGCGGCGTTGAATCATCTCGTCCGGGAAATGGCGGTCGAGTTCGCGCCGAAGGTGCGGGTCAATGCCGTCGCTCCCGCCAGCGTGGTCGAAGGCTCGGTGCAGTTTCCGCGCGAACGGGTGATGACCTCTCTCGCGAAATACGGCATCGCCTTCGACGAGGGCGAATCGACTGAATCGCTGCGTGACAAGCTCTCGGGCTACTACGCGCAGCGCACTCTCCTTAAGAAGAAAGTCTCGCCGGCGGATGTCGCGGAGGCTGCCTTTCTCCTCGCATCTAACCGGCTGGGCCTCACCACCGGCCAGATAATTGCCGTAGACGCAGGTCTCACAGAAGCGTTTCTCAGATAAGAGAACCACGGGGAGCACGAGGGGCACGGGGAACAGCAAGGACAAGTCAATCAACAGATTTGGTCCATTATGCATCCTTCCTCCCCCGTGTTCCCCGTGGTTCATAACACATTGGAGGTTTGATTTGGAAATTCAATATATCGAAGTTGCAAAGATTGTCGAAGACTCTGACCAGCCGCGAAAGCACCACGACGAAGAGGGGCTGCAAGGCCTTGCCGACAGCATTCGGCAGCACGGAATGTTGCAGCCGATCACCGTGACGCCGCTCGCGAATGTGAACATGTTCAAGATTATCACGGGCGAGCGGCGGTGGCGGGCGGCCCAAAAGGTGAACCTTGATGAGATTCCCTGCATTGTGCGCACGGTCGATCCCGAGGAGATTCTCACGCAGCAGCTTATCGAGAATCTTCAGCGGGAGGACCTTCAGCCGCTCGAGAAGGCGCAGGCATTGACCTATGTGAAGAATCAGATAGGGTCCACTAATCGCGAACTGGGCGCGCGGCTGGGAATCTCGGAGCGGACGGTGGGGTATCTCCTCGACCTTATCGAGCTGCCTGAAGCCATCGGCCAGAAAATTATCTCCAGCCCGAATCGTCCATCGGACGGCCAGCTGACCGAAAAGCACGCGCGATTCCTGAAGCAGCTGAACGACCAGCCCGACTTGCAGACGGCGGTGGTCGAAAAGATTCAGAATGAGCGCCTCAACAGTGAAAAGGCGGGCAACCTCGTCAAAGCCCTGAAGAAGCGGCCGGAAAAGAGCGAGGAGATTCTAAGCTCATCGAGCGACCACCTGGTCCAGTTTTTCCGGGATATAGAGCCGACCGATGCGGTGACCGAAGAGCGCGAAGCGCCGAAGCGAATCTCGACGCGAGCGCAGCAGGTCATCGACCTGGTCCCCGTCCTGGACGCCGTTCGTCCGTCGGAGATGTCGCGGCCAGACGTTCACCAGCTTACGGATGCGCTCACGTCGCTCAAGCTCGTCGTGGATGGCCTGCTCCGGGAGTGCAGGCTGGAGCTTGGGGAGACCGTGCAGAAATAGCGGAGCGCGAAAACCGGTCTACCGAACGGGCCGCAAGAATCGTCTCGCGGCCCGTTCTTATGCTGGCGTCCTGGACTGAATGTCGCGCGCAGTAATCACGCTTCCTGGCGATTCATTTCGTCGATGCGCCGGATGATCAATTCCGCTGTGGCAAGATTCGTAGCAAGGGGCACGTTATGCGTGTCGCAGACCTTCATGAGCGCGGAGATGTCAGGCTCATGTGGGTGGGGAGTGAGCGGGTCGCGAAGGAAGATGACGGCCTTCACCTGATCGGTTGCGATAAGCGCTCCAATTTGCAGGTCGCCTCCAAGAGGTCCGGAGAGCATCTTGACGACCTGAAGCCCCGTGGTCCTCTCGATGTTGGTGCCTGTAGTGTTCGTGGCGACCAGAGCTTCGCGTGCCAGAATCTCATGGTGCCTGCTGACCAGCTCGATAATGTCGTCCTTTTTATCATCGTGGGCGATCAGCGCGACGTATCGCATGTCCGAATCCTTTCAAACCACAGCATGTTTGAACCGCCCGCGTCGCTAGAGACGCGGAGAGCGCAGTGATGAACGCTTAATCACGAAGGAGCACGAAGGAACACGAAGGGGCACGAAGGATACCAAAAGCATTTGCCTCTCTCTGTTTCCTCTGCGGCTCTAGCGGAGCGGGCGGTGATATCTACTTTCCCATCGCTCGAAGCCGTTGGAGGCAGAGGTCCACGCATTCCAACGGCGGATGGGCGTAGCTTTCCTGCTCCACGATGTACCATTCGGTGCCGCCGATTCCCTCGCAGAGCGCGAACACCTCGTCCCACCGCACGTCGCCCTCGCCGATGAGCGCCTGGTCGTTTGTAGCGCTGTACTCCTTCAAGTGTACGGTTAGAGCCCGGCCGGGGTAGCGCTGGAGAAAGGGGACCGGGTCCGCCGCGCCGTGCAGCGCGTTGCCGGTGTCGAGCTGCATAACTATATCCTGGCGCGTGTTTCCGAAAAAGGTATCCCAGGGCATTTCGCCGTCCAGCGGCTGGAATTCGAAGCTGTGGTTGTGGTAGCCCACCACCGTACCGTGGTTTCTCGCCGCGTCGGCAGCCGCGTTGAAGATACGGGCGACCTCCAGCCATGCTTGCCGCGACCCCCGGCGGTCTTCCGGTATGCTGGGCACGATGAGGAATCGGTTCTTGAGGACCGCATTGAACGCGATCGTCTCCTCGATATTTCCAGGAAGAATCGTGTCGAACTTGGCATGCGTCCCGCAGCATTCGAGGCCGTTGTCGTCGAGCATGCGGCGCAGCTCCTCCGCCGAGCGCCCATGATAGCCGGCAAACTCGACACCCGCGTAGCCCATTCTCGCGACCTCGCTGAGCACGCCTGGAAGATCCCGAGCGCACTCCTCGCGAACGGAATAAAGCTGAAGTCCGATCGGCAGCTTCGTCATGGAACGCCTCCAAGTATTGAGTTAATGCAGGAAATGCCGCAATCCGGTAAAGACCATTGCGATGTTGTGCCGGTTACAAACATCGATCGTCTCCTGATCCTTCACGGAACCGCCAGGCTGAATTATAGCCGTGATCCCCGATTCCGCCGCCGCGGTTGGACCGTCGGGAAAGGGGAAGAACGCGTCGGACGCCATGACCGCTCCCCGTGCGCCTTCGCCTGCCTGCTCCGCCGCCAGGCGCACGGATTGAATGCGATTCATTTGGCCCGCGCCGACGCCAACAATCTGCCGGTCCTTCGTGAAGACAATGGCATTGGATTTGACGTGTTTCACGATTCGCCACGCGAACAGAAGCGCCGCCAACTCCTCTTCGTTCGGCGCGCGGTCGGTCATCACCTTCAAGTCTCCCGACGCGACGATTCTGATGTCACGATCCTGCACGAGGAGGCCGCCGACCACTTTCTTTGTATCGAAGCCGCCGGCGTTTCGCAGGGAGTCCGTCAAATCTCCTACCTCGAGCAGGCGGAGATTAGCTCCCCACTTCTTGCGCTCGGTAAGAATGGGAATCGCTTCCGGCTCGAAGCTGGGGGCGATGATGGCTTCGAAAAAGGAGTTCTTTCCGGTAATCTCTTCCGCGGTCGCCGCGTCGAGCGGGCGGTTGACGGCCAGGATGCCGCCGAACGCGGAGATGGGATCGCCGAGCCTCGCCTTGACGAACGCTTCGACCAGCGAATCCGCCATCGCCGCGCCGCAGGGATTCGTATGCTTCACGATAACGGCGGCGGGACCATTGAAGAGGGGATCGTTGGAGGCTGTGAACTCCTTGACCGTCTCCAGCGCGCCGTTGATGTCGAAGAAGTTGTTGAAGGAGAGCTCCTTCCCATGAATCTGTTTCGCGGACCCGACGCAGGGTTCTGTGACAGTTGTCTCGTGATAGAAGGCGGCGCGCTGATGCGGATTCTCGCCATAGCGGCAGTCCTGCGCCTTCTCGTAGCCCAATGTAAGCTCCTGCGGGAACGGCTCTTCAGGGGCGAATCGCGGATTGAGAAAGCTCGCAATCATGCTGTCGTAACGCGCCGTGTGCGAATAGGCTTTCGCGGCAAGCATTCGTCGCGTTTCCAGCGTCGTGGAACCATCGTTTGCCTGCATCTCTGTGACAACTGTCTCATAGTCTTCCGAGTGTACCAGCACCGTCACGGAATCGTGATTTTTCGCAGCCGAGCGAATCATGGCCGGGCCGCCGATGTCGATATTCTCAATCGCGTCATCGAGAGTTGCGCTGGGGTTTGCGACCGTTTGCGCGAACGGATAGAGGTTGACGCAGAGCAGGTCGATAGCTCCGATTCCGTGCTGCTCCAGCGTGCTCATGTGCTCCGGCAGGTCGCGGCGCGCGAGCAGTCCTCCGTGTACTTTCGGATGCAGGGTTTTGACGCGGCCATCGAGCATCTCGGGAAAGTGCGTCAGATCGCTGATTCCGACCACCGGAATTCCGGCTTCGGCAAGCGTCTTCGCCGTGCCGCCCGTGGAGACGATCTCGACGCCGCTGTTTGCCAGAGCGCGGGCCAGATCTGTGACTCCTGTTTTGTCGGATACGCTGATAAGCGCGCGCCGGATGGGATTTACGGATGTCATCGTAGGCTCCTTTAAACAATACAATTACGCCCGCCGCAAAAAATGCGCGCCCGGGCAGCCCGTCAGCCCATGGAAGGGGTCGGGTTGCCCAGGCGCGCGGCGAATCCACAACGAACGCTTCCCCGGAGTTACTCTCCGCAGGCGCCAGTCACGTTCGTAGTTCAAACTTCTGCCGTCATGGTATCCGATCAAGCGCAGCGGAGTCAACCGATTCACCAGTTATGCGGCCCGGTATGCGGCCTGGTATGCGGCCTGGTGTGCGGCAGAGCAGGAAACATGCGTCCGGCTGCCGTACTCATTGCCTGCGAGTGGTTCGCGAATTTGAACTGCGCCGGAGGGAGCACGCATTGGACGCGCCGAGAATTATTACCGTCATTCCGGGACCGAGGTCTAAGGAGTATCTGGAGCTGTCGCGCCGGTACGAGCCTCACTGCATGAGCGAACAGGTTCCGGTAGTGTGGGACCGCGCCCTTGGGGCCACCGTTACAGACGTGGATGGCAATGTCTTCATCGACTTTACGTCGGGTGTCCTGGTAACCAACATCGGCCACTGCCACCCCGAGCACGTGACCGCGATTCAGGACCAGGTCGGCCAAGTGATGAACTCTTACGACTTCGTGACGCCGTGGCGCGCGCTGCTGGCCCAGAAGCTGGTGGAGATAACGCCGCCCTCCCTGGACCGCGCTTTTCTCTTGACCACCGGCTCGGAGGCGACCGAAGCGGCCATTAAAATAGCGCGACACGCGACGGGCAGGCACGAGGTGATCGCCTTTCATGGCGCATTCCACGGACGGACATACGGGGCGATGGCGGTGGGCGGCAAGTCAGGGGTAAAGAAAGGATTCGGTCCCGTACTGCCCGGCGTGCTGCACAGTCCTTTCCCTTACTGCTATCGCTGTCCGTTCGGCTCCCAGCCCGACTCGTGCACTCTTCACACGACCCAGTACCTCGACTGGCTGCTGGAGACCGAAAGCGTTGGCGATGTGGCGGCTCTCATTGTGGAACCCTATCAGGGCGGGGCCGGCTCCATCATGCCGCCGCCGGGCTGGCTCAAAATGGTGTTCGATTGGTGCCAGGAGCGCCGCATAGTCTTCATACTGGACGAGGTACAGTCATCTTTCGGGCGGACGGGAACGCTGTTTGCGTTTGAACAGGAAGGGTTCGTGCCGAATCTTCTCTGCCTGGGGAAGGGGATAGGGAGCGGCGTTCCTATCTCGGCGGTCCTGGGCGAATCGCGATTCATGGACGCGCTGGAGCCGGGCAGCCTGTCGAGCACGAACGGAGGAAACCCGCTCTCATGCCGCGGCGCTCTCGCTGCCATCGATATTCTGTTAAGAGAAGGCCTCCCCGAGCGCGCCATGACGCTGGGCACGCGAATGGAATCCCGCCTCGGCGACATCGCCGCGCGGTCCCGGTATTTGGGCGACGTCCGGGGACAAGGATTGGTATGGGGTCTCGAGCTGGTGCGGGACAAGCAAACGAAGGAGCCCGCGCCGGAGTTGTGCAAGCGCGTGGTCGATGAGGCGTGCGGGCGCGGCCTGTTGATGATCGCGCCGATCGGCTTCTACGGCAATGTCTTGCGGATTGCGCCGCCACTCGTGATTGAGGATGCGATGCTGGACCGCGCTATGGATATTTTGGATGAGGTCATTACGCGCCTGTGACGGACCCGAATCGCAAAAGCGGGCACATCCATTTGGATATGCCCGCTTGTTACATATGTTGGATTGCCCTGTTAGTCCTGCTGGATAGACCACTCCGCTGCCCTGGTCGATCCCCATTTCCGGTACTTGGCGTGCATGTCGCCGAACAGCGCGGTGAAGCCGCCCTTGTGCCGGTAGGCGACCTTGGAGGCTGTCTGGTCCGGGTAATGATCGGTTCGGATTTCCTGCTGAATTCCTCGAATCGAGTTGCCCTGTATGCTTGGGTCGGCCCCTCCGGTCGCACCCGTCATCGCTTCAACAATATGAATCGTGCCTGCCGGATCTTCGACCGCCGCAGCCGACACGGAAATCGTAGTGCCGGTTGTAACGAATCCACTCTTGTCTCCGCCAGTAAACCCTGCCGTCTTCCAGGCGTTCGTAGGAATTAAGTTTCGGCCATAGGATAGTTGATTCACCACGAACGGCTGCAACGATGTCCCATCTCCTGCCGTAAGCACTCCAAACGAAATCGCCGTCCTGGTACGGCCGCAATATTGGCGAGGCGTTCCACCGAATATCAGCAGTGGATCGGGAGCGAATGGGGAGGTCGTAGATGACGGACAAATGAAGACCTGCTCATTCTTAATATACGGATACATCAGCGTCGGCCAGGAGACAAGCATGCCGGTCGGTGTTGTTGGTCCGAGTTGAGACGGCGGATACTGCTCATCATAGTCCGTTTCGTACATCGAAAGACCGATGCCGATCTGCTTCATGTTGCTCATGCACGCGGTCTGTCGGGCGGCCTCGCGCGCCTGGGCAAATACAGGGAAAAGAATTGCGGCCAGAATAGCGATAATCGCGATTACAACTAGCAGTTCAATCAGGGTAAAGGCGTGGCGGGAATGGGTTTTCAAGAGTGGTGTCCTTTCGATCTAATGATCGCGGGCGTCATCGACACGCTGGTCCAAAGAGAGTCGGTTGCTGATACGCATATAGTATACACCAAACTTCGCGCGAGAATACCTGTAGAATTTGCTTGCACCCAGGGTATGAACGGCCGTGAAAAGCGTGAGCGATTCGACCCCAAACCCGAAAGGCGCTGTGCCGCAACCCATATGCAACTATTTTGTCGCGGGTCGGGCTAAGGCTGTGTTAAGGGAGGATTAAAAATCGATGAAGGGGTGGCGGGCAGGGTTTGACACCTGCCCTGAGGGATTCCAAGCAGGAGCAATGTAGAATGGACCTCTTGAAGTGTTCCGTTCGTTAGGGAGGACTATGCCGCCTGCGAGCTCATGGTCAGGATCTTCTCCTCGGCGATTGCCAGATTGTTCCTGGCTTCAGTGAAATCCGGGTCCTGCGATACGGCGGCTTCATACGCCAGCCTGGCCGCCTGGAAGTCACTGGTCCGGAAATAGCAGTTGCCGAGAACCAGGAATCCGGAAGCGTTGGAGGGATTGAGCTGAAGGCCGGCATGCAGCGCCTCCGCCGCCTTAGGATAATACCCAAGGCCATACAGGACATCGCCCGCATTGAAATATGCGTTGGCGTACTGCGGATCGATGAACATGGCGTCCGCAAATGTGTCGATAGCGCTTTCATGGTTTCCGAGGGCCGCGTAGGCGCGTCCCAGATTCACGCAAACCTCTGCGGAACGAGGCGAAAGTCTTCGCGCCGCAAGAAACGCATCACGGGCTTCATCGAACAGCTGCAGGTCGAGACAGCAGTCCCCAAGCCGAACGAAAACGTTCAGAGAGTCCGGCTGAACCTCTGCGGCGCGGCGCAGAGGGCTCAATGCGGCAGCGTTATCGCCAATCTCGGAAAGCAGGACGCCAAGATCTACGTTCGCCGCCGCGAACCCCGAATTCTGCTCCAACAGCATCTCCAGCTCTGCGCGAGCTTCCACCAACCTGCCCGTTTTGTGGAGGGCTTTAGCAAGTAGATAACGCGCGTCATGGAAGGCGGGACTGATTTCCAGAGCCTTCCGGCAGTTGATCACCGTGTCCTCATATCTGTCCTGTCCCGTAACGGCGAGCGCCAAACCGTACCAGGATTTATAGGTATAGGCTCCGCTGTCTCCCGTCTGGACAAATTGACCCCCAACGCCCATTCTAATCGCGGTCGTAAAGTGAGCCTCCGATTCGGCATACCGCTTCAAGTGGAGGCAGGCGTGGCCGCGAGCGAACTCTAAACTGGGGTGCGTAATTCCAAGTCGTCCGGCCATGTCGCACACCTGCATCGCCTCCAGCGAGCGGTCGGTCGCGTAGAGGGCGGTTGCCCACTCTACGAACATAATAGCGCTGTACTCCTCCCCGGGGTCCGCGTTCGGCCCGGCCTGAGCAAACCAGTGCGCCGCGCTCTGCATGTCGCCGCGCGTGAAATAGGCGTTTCCCAAATTAAACTGGTGAAACGTCTTGAACGAGTCGTCCCGGTTTTCCTCAACCTCGCGGGTAAGCATTCGGATGAATCGCTCGTGCTTGTTGCGCTCGTCCATCACCTCCGCGGCGTAGCCGAAATGGTCGATCTTGAGCTGCGAGAGCGCGCAGACGTAGCCCGCGTCCTGGAGCGAACGCATGTTCTGCTCGTGGATACGCCCGGTAAACCGCACTTTGGGATGCAGGCGGAACAGGCGGCAGGCGCGGTGCCAGCATATCTCCGGGTTCTCTCCGGTCGTCATTACGTTACGGATGTTGACCATGTACCCGCCGACGTTGGTCTGGGCCTCGACCATCAGATACTTGAGAAGATCGGCGTCGCCCTCGGCCAACCGCTCATCCGCGTCGAGCCAGAGCGCCCAGTCGCCCGTCGCGTTTTCGAGCGAGATGTTACGCGCGGCGGCAAAATCGTCATTCCATTTGTGGGTGATGACCTTCGCGCCGAATTCTCGGGCGATCTCTATCGTATCATCCGTGGAACCTGTGTCAACGATGACAATTTCGTCGGCAACCGCCTTCACGCTTTCCAGGCAGCCTCGAAGGAACTTTGATTCGTCCTTGACAATCATCACGATGGAAAGCCGGGGCAGCACGGGCACGGAATCAGCCACTGGAGCGGGGGTGGGATTCGCGGGCACCATGGGAATCGTAGCCAGGGGAGCCGGTTGCGAACGATTGAGAATCGCATCGGCGCTATTCATCAGGCTCATCAGCTCCTGGTAGATCGGATCGCGTTTCGCGCTCTTCGTCGAGCCGCCGGACAGCCGCTTGCGAATCCGTCGGGTCTCCTGCATGGCGGCCTGCCGCGCGCGCTGAAGCGTACGGCTGATCTCCACGTTGTCGGGTGAATCCTCCGCGGCTGCAAGCGCATGTGTCAGCGCATGTGTCAGCGCGTCACGACAGTCGCCGCCCGTCAACAGCAGGAAGGCGAGATTGTGGTGGAAGTCCCTCGCGTTCGGGGCGCGCCTCGCGCCGTCCGTCAAGACTTCGAGCGCGCGTTCGCGCTTGCCCGAGCGAAACAGGGCGACGCCCAGGGTATTCCGCAAGTCCCAATCCGCTTCGCCCTCGACGCCGAGCGCCTCGATCTGTTCAATCGTCTGTATCCAATTGCCGGTGCGCGCAAGCTGAAGCGCCTCCTGCTTCCGGCGCTCGAAGGAGAGCGGCTCGCGCTCCGAAGCCAGGCCAGCGCTATAGGCGGGCGAATTGGTGGTGAGTAATGCCAGTCGGTCGGCGGCGATAGCAGCGGCATGCGCCCATGTATGTCCCTCGGCAATGTCGCGCGCGGCCCTCGCGCCGACGGTTCGCGCCTCATCGGGGTTCTCGTACAGGCGGCGCAGCGTGGCGGCGAGCGCCTCGCGGTCCGGCTCCGCCCACCAGGGCCTGTCGACCAGCTCGAGGTCGCCGATATGAGTCTGATTTAGATAGGTTTTCTTCGCCGGAATCAAGTAACTGTTGCCGGTGTTGGCATAGTCGAGCGCGGCTCCGAATCCGGTGATCACAACCGGCTTTCCGCACGCCATCGCCTCGGCAATGGGGAGGCCGTACCCCTCGCCCCGGTAGGGATGGACCAGCGCGTCGCAGGCGGCGTAGAGGGAGGCGACTCCGTCCTCGCTCAACTCCTCCTGCATATGAACGATTTCCGGCGCGCCGGGCCTCGCCTGAGCGGCGGCGATTAGCGCG
Organism: Chthonomonadales bacterium; assembly: GCA_038229495.1. Taxonomy (GTDB): domain Bacteria; phylum Armatimonadota; class Chthonomonadetes; order Chthonomonadales; family CAJBBX01; genus JBBROJ01. The sequence goes on along the minus strand of JBBROJ010000012.1, from coordinate 45,402 downwards.
CCGGCGTCTTGGCCCGCGTAGAACGAGTTGTGGCCGAAATCCTTGATTACGAGCGTAACGTCATCATCCGAAGTGAACGCGTTGAGATACGCATCTAGCAGAATGTCGATTCCCTTGCGCGAAATGGTGCCGCCGACAAAGAGAAACTTGAAGCTCTTCTTCGTCGGAATGCTGCACGGAGCGACTCCGTTGTGGAAACGAGACGTGTTGACGCCGTTTGGAACGACAACCACGTTCTCGCCGGGCACGCCGCTCGACATGTACTCTTCGCGCACGAAGTGCGAAGGAACCCACACCTCATCGACACTGCCAGCAATTCCCTCGACCCACGCTTTGGGGAGAGCGCCGAATTCCCACGGCTGAATCAGGACGAGCTTTTGCGTGGCTGGGCGGCTGAAATCGGCGGGCCACCGGTGCCGCACAGTCACTTTCGGCGCGACGGGGTGGGCGGTCATTCGTGCGTTCAGCGGCGCGAAGCGCGGCTCGTGTGACGGATCGAACGCAGGGGGCTCGTAATTCTGAATGCCGACGTCGAAGCGATTCGTGTCCAGCAGCGCGAGCACGAGCTCGCGGTTCACCAGCGCAAGGCTGTGATGGACAAAGAATGAGCCGTTCCAAAGAACGCCCTGCTTGCCGGATGTTACGTGGAGAGGCATGGAATTGGGTGACTCCTTAGAAGCGTGTTGAAAAACAGCCTCCCAACCCCCGAGTTCCATTCTTGGGGAGTCTATGCCCACAAGCCCCTCTGTCTCCCCCAGGATTGGAGGTTGGGGGGCCGGACGCAGGCACGTCAACGGCTTTCTCAACACTCTCTTAGCGTATCGGCGAAATCTTTTGTGGGGCCAGCGCACGGACGGACCCGATCTTTTCGACCGGAACAACGAGCAGGCCGCGAGCTTCGGCATATACCCTGGCATAGTCATTGTCGGCAGATTCGGGACCCGACACCAGTACATCTGCCTGGAGAAACAGCTTCCATCTATCTGTCGGAGCGAGAGGCTCGTTCATGAGCGTGACGTCCGGCAGCTCATCCTGCGGCAGGCCGAGCGTGGTTTCGACAAAGCGGAGTATCTCGGGAATCAGGACCTCCTCGCGAGGGTGAGTTTCCGGATCGACGCGCAGGCGAAGCGAAACCGGCTCGTCCGAACAGAAAACGCGCGCGTAGGCCCGTATGAGCGGCTGCCAGCTTGCCGGATCGTTCCAGTCGGGAAGCGCTAGCAGGCGAAGGGAATCGGTTTCAGGTGTCTTTGCTCTTGATTCCAAACACTGCCTCCGTGCAATCTGCACCGCTTTGCGGTGGCGCTCGAAGCACGGCGCTCCCTCTATAATCGCGACCGTTTCATCCAGCACGGCCAAACATTCGTCCGTCCTTCCGATATTGCAAAGCAGGTGGGCAAGCTCGATTCTTATGTCCATAGCCAGGGCGGCGCACCCGATTGCGCGGTGGTAAGCCTCCACGGCCTCGTCCGAGCGTCCGAGGGCGCGGAGAGCGCGGGCATGATGATACTGTGCGCTGCCACGCGCCGGGGCCAGGGATGCCTCCTCTGCCGCATAGTGGACACCCAATGCAAAGTCGGCTTCCGAAAACGCAATCTCGCCCAGCTTCTCGACCGCCCGCCACAGCAATATGCGCCGCATTTCGGTCTTCCACGCCCCTGAGAGCGGTTCGTGATGCATCCACTGCCACTCGATCTCCACGTCGGACCCGCTGAACATGCGCGGGAGATATGGCCCCATCAATTGGCGCGGCTCGAGTGAGTCGCTGCGTAGAAGAGCCTCCGTTGTTTCGAGCTGTGCCCGGCCGCTCTCTACATCTCCGCTCGTCAGCAGCATGAACGCATAGTTCAGGCGGGCCGCGGCGTAGCTCGGGTCGAGCGCGAGGCACCTCTGTATCTCACCCAGCGCCTGCCGCCATAGGTCCGGCCCGATGGCATTCGCTGGGGCGGTCAACGCCCATTGAGCGAGAGCGCAGGCACGCGCGTTGATAAGATCGACTCGCGTTGAGGCGCGAACCTCAGGGTCCGAAAGCTCGGTTTCCGCCCTTGCGACCGCCTTTCTGTCCGGCAGCAGCAGCCATTGATAGGCCCGCCGGAATCGCCTCTCTTCTTCCGGCAGACGGCTGAAGCCCCGTTCACCGGCGCCCGCCCACGCCGGGCCGGCCTCGATCTCGCGCTTAAGCCGTGCAAGAATATCCACTGTTTTGTGCGGTCCCGCGTGCGTTTGGACCGCGCGCCATCCTGCCTCCGCAATCGCGCGTCGCTCGTCGTCGTGCGCAAGATAGTATTCAATCAGCTCTTCGAGATCGTCGTCGCCGTATAGAACGCATTCCTCGCGATCACGGTAGATGCCGCGAATCTCCTCGTTTTCCCGTTCATAAAACATGAGCGCGCCGCAGGCCGGCGCTTCATACGCGCGCATATTGATCTCGCCACGGATAGAGCGGTTAAAAACGATCTTCGCGCGGTTCATCAGGCGCGTGTACTCTTCTCCGTACACGTTGCAGGTGAGGTGGACTCTATGCCGGCGCGAGAGGCCGGCAACGCGTGCCACCCAGCGGGCCCGCTCGCGCTGTACGTCCGCGTGGAAACTGCCGATCATTACGACGTCGAGGTCGCGCTCGACGTTTTCCATACGGTAGTGAACGCGTGGATCGAAAGAGAAGAATGGGGCGTAGACAACGCGGGAATGACCCGCCTTCCGCAGCAGCTCGCAGCCGTTCCGGTCCGCGATTAGGATGTCGAAGGCGGACGCCGTGAGCTGAACGGCCTGTCCGCCGAGGTTCCAGTCGCCAACGATGGCGGCGGTCAGGCAATCCGCTTCTTCGATTCCCGCGGGAACGGCCTCGTACTCGGGGCTGTTGAAGATGACGAGATCGGGCTTCCACCCGGCTGGAAACTGAGACTGCAATTGCGCGTAGGAGTTATCGCCACCGTGCCAGCGTAGCTGCGCGTCGCCCGAGCCGAAGAAGAGAAGCTCGTGCTTCCAATCGGGGACGATTCGCTTTACATCATCATCTTCGACCGGCTTGTCGCACGGTCCCATCAGTATACGCATTTTTCTGCAGCCGCCTCGTGGTAGTTATGAGCTTATGCCGCGGCCAAAGTGCGCTCCGCTGCTGCGCTGATTGTTTCTGTGATGATGGAGGACACGCGGTCGTAGGAGAATCGCTTCCCAATGTCCTCGCGGGCTGCCCGCCCTTTGTGGTTTGCCGAATCGCGGCCTGAAAATATCCGCCGCATGAGGATTCGGAGGTGAGTCGAGTCCGGTTCCGCCCAGCGATGCCCGCGAAACGTCGCCGCTTCGCGCCAGCCCGGCTCGGGCACGTCCACTAGCTCGCAATTGATGAGGTAGCTGTTTTCGGCGTTCATGAAGGCGGTGTTGCCGCTCCAGTTCGTCCCGATCGTGGGCAGGCCCATCGCCATCGCCTCCATGTAGGGGCGTCCCCAGCCTTCACCGCGAGTAGGGAGCACGAAGCAGTCGGCGGCGCGGTACAGGCTGGGCATCCGGTGCGCGGGCAGATTCGTATCCTGGAGAATGATCTCGGGCGTCCGGTCCATTTCCTTGCCCAGTGTCCGGCCTATGAACTGGACGATCTCCTGTTCAATCGTGTCCATGCCGTAACCGAGCGAAGAGTGAGTCTTAATGATGAGCGCTACGTCCTCATCAGGGCTGAACTCTTCGACAAATGCGCGAAGCAGCACGTCCCATCCCTTGCGCAGCGACCAGTCGAATACGGATAGGAAATTGAATCCGCGCGCCCCTTCTATCTCCATCGGCTGAAGTTTAGGATCGTACCCCTCCAGGTTTATGGCTCCCGGCACCACGACGAGCTTCTCCCGTCGAACGCCGGCGCGGGCAAACGTCTCCCGGTTGAATTCGCTTGGAACCCAAATCTGATCCATTTCGTTGCAGCATGAGACCCACGACTCGGGCAGGCGATCGGTCTCGAACATCGTGCGCCCCACGTTGATAGAAGCGTCCCCGCGCCGGACAAAGTGTGGCGGGAAGATGTGATTCACGAGGACCGCTCCCGGCCGCGGCGCAGTGCCCGCCATGCGGAGCAGGCGCGATTCGTCACTCGCGCGAAGCGCCGATTTGCGGTCGCTCCAGCGTATCGACTCGGCGGACAAAGTAATGCCGCGCTCATCCAATGCCAGCAAAAAGTGGCGCGCTTCCTCGGCGTAACCGCTCGGGTCGAAGAGGGGAGCTCGCCAATGTATCGCCCCCACCTCCTTGGCTGCACTATGCATAGGGTTCAATATGCTCAATTCCGGCTGCTCAGTCATAATTGCCCTCAGAAGTTACGGGCGAGGGAATTCATTCCCTCGCCGGCTCCCGCTCGCAGGCGGCAGCAGCATATGCAAGCGGTCCATTGCCCCAACGACCCAACGACCCAACGACCCAACAACCCAGCGACCCCACGACCCATTAACTCTGCCTATGCCGCAGCCGCCAGCCCGTACCGCGCAAGTTCATCCTCGACGAGGGCCGCGACTCGTTTATAGCTGAATCGTTTCGCGATATCGGCGCGGGCGGCAGCGCCGACCGCTTGCGCCTCCGTTCGATTCGTGAATACTTGCCGCATGAGCGTACGCAGGTGCGCTGCGTCCGGCTCGGCCCATCGGTGACCCCGCAGCATGGGAGTCTCCCGGCTCGCCGTTTCCGGAACGTCAACAAGCGTGTAGTCCAGCAGGTAGCTGTTTTCGGCGTTCATGAAGGCGGTGTTGCCGCTCCAGTTCGTCCCAATCGTGGGCAAGCCCATCGCCATCGCCTCCATGAAGGGGCGTCCCCAGCCTTCTCCACGAGTAGGGAGCACGAAGCAGTCGGCGGCGCGGTACAGGTTGGGCATCCTGTCGGTGGGAATATCCGAACCGTCCAGCACGATATCAGGAATGGAAGCGGCCTCGCGTTTCAGCGCCTCCGTTATATGCTGCAATATCGCGTCACTGATATTTGAAAGCTCGTAGCCGCGCTCAGGGTAAGAGCTCGTCTTGATGATGAGCGCGACGTCCTCTTCCGGCGAGAACTCCTCGATATAGGCGCGTAGAAGAACATCCCAGCCCTTGCGCCACGTCCAGTCGAAAACCGAGAGGAAGTTGAAGCCGCGCGTGTCCTCGAGCTGGAGCGGCGGGCAGGCCGGGTCGAAAGGAGTCAGGTCGATGGTTCCGGGCACGATGACCAGCTTGCGCTCATCCACGCCGGCGCGAGCGAAAGTCTCCCGGTTGAACTCGCTCGGAATCCAGACGCTGTCCATGCGGTTGCAGGCCTCGGCCCATCCGTCCGGCAGGCGGTCGGTCTCGAACATCGTGCGACCAATGTTCCAGCGGGCCTCTGGCATCGTAACGAGCTCCGGCGCGGTAACGTGGCTGACATGGATGCAGACAGACGGCAGTTTCCGCCCGGACAGCCGGGCGAGCATACTGGTCGTGCCGGGCGCGAGGTCCGCGCGTCTGTGCGTCTGAATGATTCGCGCGTGTACAGGGCAGCCCGCTGAATCCAGCGCCGTAAGGAAATGGCGCGCCTCCTCGGCGTAGCCGGACGAGTCCAATAGGGGAGCGGTCCAGACAACCGGCGTTGCGTTCTGGTTTAGCCGTCGGGCCGATCCTACGCCGCCCGTTTTCTGAGCGGCTTGCGATGTTGTAACTGCCCTGGAAGAGACGACTGAGCCATTCTGTCCGGCCATTTCAAAGCGGTTGGCTGCGATGCGGTTGTTTTCACGCTTGATGGCGAGCAGCTCTTCCAGGAACGGCTGCACCCGCGTCTGATCCTGCTGAAGCCAGTAGCCCAGGTCCTGCTCGAACAGCTGGTACATCCGCTGCCACACGTATTCGTTCAGGACCGGCGCATTATCGGTTTCAAGAAGATATTTGCGCCAGATGCGAATCCGCGCCCGTGCCAGGTCGCCGTTGCTTGCTGAATCCGCCTGCGAGGCGGAGGCATCGTGATACCGTACACAGGCCAGCGCTTCGTTCACGTAGGCGGTCTGCGTCTGCCGGGTGTAGCGCAGCCACATCTCCCAGTCGTAGGAGGGGTACAGCTCTCGGTCCTCTTCCAGGCCGCCGAGCCGCTCGAACAGCGCGCGCCGAAAAACGACCGTGTTCATCATGATGTGGTTGTTTTGCAGCAAGTCGCCGAACTCGTCGCGACCGCCCACGTAGGAGTAGGGGAGCATCCCGCTGCCGAGCGGGGTTCCGCTGGAGCGACCCGCCGCGTCGATCATGTGCCAGGGCGAGTAGGCCAACCCTATCTCCGGGCTATTGTCCAGAATCGGGACTTTGCGCTCGAAGTTGCCCGGCAGAATCAGATCGTCGTCGCAGACAACGCACAGGTATTCGCCTTTCCCGGCCGACATCGCGTAGTTGAAGTTGCGGACCATGCCGATATTGGTCTCGTGACGAATCGAGCGGACACGCGAATCCTGCTTCTCGTGCAGCGCGATGACCTTCGGCGTCGCGTCGGACGACGCATTATCCACTACGACAATCTCGCAGTAGTCCGGGGACTGGCGCGCCACTGTCAGGCACTCGTTGAGCAGCTGCGCTCGATTATGGGTCGGGATGAGAACGCTGACTTTCGGCGAAGACATGCAGGCGATTCCTTCTTTCAGGAGCTAATGTAACGAAGGCGAGCAGTGCGTGGGGCTGGCGGCCCTCGCTGTGGAGCGGCGGAGCCGCTTCTTCTCCGCCTGCGCGGAGAACTGGTATCGAAAGGGTGTCGACCCTATTGAAACAAATGTCCTCGAAGGAGGTAATGAGGCCGAAGGCTGCCCAGCGAGGGCCGCAAGCCCCTCGCAAACCTTAGATCAATTGGGCTCGTGGAAATAGTTTTGAATCGGGCGGCGGGAGTTAGGCTTGAACACGTGGGTTGCGTCTTGAACGACAAGCGTATCGTTGGGTACGTCGGTCTTAATTATGGTTGCGCCCGGCGATATCATTACGTTGCTCCCAATGCTGCACTCCCCGATAACGGACGCGCCCGCGCATAAGATGAGCCCCTCGCGCATCGTAGGGAATATGCCCCGAATCGCCCCGACCGTACAGTTTTGGCAGACGACGAGATAATCGGAGTACTGCGCTTTGCCCAGCACGGTCCCGACGCCGTGTATCAGCCGGAAGATTGCGGGGAGATCCGTGTCGTACATGCAGTTGAAGCCGTTCAGCGCCTTGTTCAATGCATAGAGCTTTTTTGCGATCCGCGGGTCGCCTTCGGCCTTATGTACCGTGTTGGACAGATAGTAGAGATACGTGCAGTACTGGTCCAAGTAAAGCGGGTCGAACTTTGCATGCCCGTTTTCGCAGTAGGCGGGGTGAGCGATATTTCGGAAGCAGAACTCAACGCGCTCCATCGCCTTATACACGAAGGGCAGCAGCTCCGGCATGGCGACGGGATAACGGTCTGGAAAGAGATGATTCATCTGACTGGCGGCATATTCCGCCAGCTCCGGCAGGTCGATCTCCGGTACCATCAGGCCGCCTTGCTCCCAACCTGAGCCGGAAGGACCTCTACTTCCGAGAGTACAGCGGACGCGGGCGCGTAAGTCTCCGCGATCTTCAGGAGCCGCGCGTAATCGTCCGCGTGCAGCAGCTGCGCCAGCTGCTCCTTGGCAATTTCCGGCACGACTTCCACTTTCGTGCCGCCAACGTTTATGCAGGCGCACTCATAAGGCGGGTACCAGAATGCGCGGGCGTGGCGGTCAATAGTCTCCGCGTCCGCGCCGGCGGGAATCTCCTTCAATTTCGCAAAGCTCTCATAATCGAGGTAGCGCATTTTAGCCGGATCCTGCTCCTCCCTGGGGAATGTGCCGGTCGTCCCCGTCGTCTCCACGAGGTCGCAAAATTCCAGGAACAGGCGAAGCATGTCCTCCTGCGTCCTGCGCTCCAGGCTGAACGCGGTCTCTCGCGCGGCATCTATAGGGAAGCGGCTGACCCTCAGGAGCGGCCCGGTGTCAAAGCCGTCGTCCAGGTGGTGACAGGTGCAGCCGTATTCGCGGGAGTTCTCCAGAATCGCCATGTTGTAGAACGCCCACCCGCCAAACTCCGGCAGGGGACCGGCATGAAAATTGACGGCGGCGCGGCGTCCGAGAGCGATAACGTCGGACTTGACGCGATATCGGAACATGTAGCTGATTACGAGGTCGACCCGCACGCGCGGCAGCTCAGGCTGCGTCACCACCGGGATGCCGTAGGAGTTGGCGGCCTCCTCCAGCGTTGGCCCGGAAATCCAGGGATGGGCCATTTTGCGCGATACGACGACGTAGCGGATAACCCAGCCTCGTTCCACCATCGTCGAAAGGGCGACAACGGATGCAGGCTTGGACCCCATCAGAATGACACTCGGCTTCTTCATCGTCGCAATGTTACCCCTTGAAGTAGGCGATCACGCCGTCAGCCACCGCGTCCATTGTTTCCGGCGCCATGCACGAGTGAAGCGGCAGTGAGAGGATCTCGTGGCCGATGGTTTCCGTTACGGAGAGGTCGCCCCTGCGGCAGTCTTTCAGCAGGGTGAACCAGTGACCCGGCTGCCAGTGAATGCCCGTGTCGATGCCGCGCTCCAGAAGGAAAGCGCGCAGACCGTCGCGCTCCGCCGCCGGAACGCGAATGTAGTAGAGGAAGGGCGCGACGGAAGAGTAGTTCGTATCCGGCACGCGCACCTCGGGAATGTCTCCAAGCGCCTCGTTGTAAAACCGGCAGGCGTTGCGCCGGGATTGCGTGATGATGTCCATCTTCGCCAGCTGCGCCAGGCCGATTGCCGCATGAAGGTTCGCCATATGGTAGCGGAAACCGAGATGCTTAACGTCGTAGGTCCATGCGCGGTGATTGGTATACATCACTTTGGCGGGCTGGCTCATTCCGACCAGGCGCATCTCGTGAATCCGCTCCAACTCCTCTTCCGTCCGCACAATGAGAGCGCCGCCGTCGATACAGGTCAGCGTCTTGACGGGATCGAAGCTGAACATACAGATGTCGGAAAAGCTGCCGACCATCCTGCCTTTGTAGCTGGAGCCGAACGCGTGCGCCGCATCATGGATGATTCGCAGCCGGCGCTTTTCGGCAATCCGCGCGATACGATCGTGGTCGCAGAGGATGCAGTCATAGTCCATCACGATCATCGCCTTGGTCTTCGGCGTGATCAGCTTTTCCGCCTTGTCCAGGTCAATGCAGAGTGTCCGGTCGTCGATATCGCAGAGGACGGGCTCCGCGCCGACGGCAAATATCGCCTGAAAATCGGCGGTATTGTTAAAGGAGGGGGTTATGACCTCGTCGCCCGGACCCACGCCTGCAATAATCAGCCCCAGATGAATCGCTGCGTGACCGGTGCTGACCGCCGCAACGTGCCGATCGTCGCAGCCGATGAACTCCTTGATTCCCTCCTCGAATCGCCCAACATAGCTCCCCATGCCGAGCCAGCCCATCTCCAGCGATTCAACCGCGGCCTGGATCTCGCTATGCTCGATGAGCGGCTTGAATACGGGAACGGTAAGCGCAGTCTTCTTCCTATCCACAATGGCGGTCATAACTCTTGTCCTTATCTGACATAATCGGGTCGGGCTGGGGCCATTCAATCCGGAACGCGGGATCGTCCCACCTCACGCCCCGCGCGCTCTCGGCATGGTGAACCTCCGAGATCTGATAGAACACCTCGGTATCGTCTTCCAGCGTCTGAAAGCCGTGCGCGACACCTTCGGGTATGTAGAGCATCGCCCGGTTGAAGGCGCTCAACTCCGTGGCGAACCACTGCCCGTATGCCGGAGAATCCCTGCGGAGATCGAGAAGGACGTCATAGATCGCCCCGCTCGTGCAGCGGACCAATTTCGCTTCCCGATGAGGCTCGACCTGAAAGTGCATTCCCCGCAAGGAGCCTTTTCGCTCGTTGTGCGAGATGCTGCACTGCGCTATGTTAAGGTTGAGTCCCAACGCTGCAAACTCTTCCTGGCACCATGTGCGCGCAAAGAATCCGCGATTGTCGGTTCTCATTTCCGGCTCAATCCGGTATGCGCCGGGCAATTTTGTGGGGAAGAAGCGCATGAAGCCTGTCTTCAGGGCGGTTATGCCGCCAGCTTTCTCTCGCTGAGCGCCGGAAGGATACGGACCTCAGGGGCAGGCACGATGAACTGGCCGCCCCGCTCTCGATAGAGCGACTGCTGTGCCAGAATCTCCTCCGCGAAGTTCCAGGTGAGCAGCAGCGTGTAGTCCGGCTGCGTTTCCAGCAGCATTTCGGGAGCATGGATGGGGAGGTGGACGCCGGGCATAAATCGGCCCTGCTTGTGCGTGCTCCGATCCACGACGAAGTCGATTGTCTCGCGGCCAATCCCGTAGTAGTTGAGCAGCGTGCTGCCCTTGGCCGCCGCGCCGTAAGCCGCGATTCGATAGCCGGCGCCCTTCAGATGGGCGAGCGTGTTTTTCAGGGAGTGTTTCAGCGTCTCGACGCGACCGACGAAGTCTCGGTACACAGCAGCGTCGCCTACGCCCCACGCCTCTTCTTCTGCCAGCAGCGCGCACACCCGGCTGCTCTGCGCCGCTTTGTTCGCGCCCGTCGCCCGCGTCACGTACAGTTGCAGCGAACCGCCGTGAATGCGCACGCGCTTTACGTCCTGGACAAGGAGGCCATGACGCCGGAACAGCTGGTCGACCGCGGTGAGCGAGTAGTAGCAGAGGTGCTCGTGATAGATGGTGTCGAACTCGCAGCCGTCGATCAGGTCCTTCACATAAGGAGCTTCCAATACCGCGACGCCGTCGTCTTTCAGAATGGTGCCTATTCCCCGAACGAATCCGTTCAGGTCCGCGACGTGGGCCAGCACGTTGTTCGCATGAAGCACGTCGGCGCGCTCGCCTTGCTTTGCGAGGGTCTCTGCAAGCTCGGCTCCAAAAAATTCGCTGATGGTACGTACTCCTCGCTCCTCTTCCGCCACTTTCGCGATATTGCGGGCGGGCTCGATTCCCAGTACGGGCACTCCTGCTTTCAGGTAATGCTGCAACAGGTATCCGTCGTTGCTCGCGATCTCGACGACCAGGCTATCGGCGTCCAGGCCCCTCGTCAAGGTCAGCTCGCGGGCAAGCACGCTCACGCGCTTGACCTGTGTCTCCGAGAACGACGAGAAGTAGAGATAGTCCCGGAAAAGCTGTTCGGGCGGCACTGTTTCGGTGATCTGCGCCAGCGAGCAGGCGGGACAGAAGACGAGCTCCAGCGGATAATTGGGTTCCGGGCGGCTCAAGTCCTCAGCGGTGAGGAGGGCGTTTGCAAGCGGCGTCCGGCCCAGGTCGAGAATCGGCTCAAGGTTCCTGAAGCCGCACGAGCGGCAGGGAATGTTCACGCGCTGAGAGAGTGTTGAAAAAGCCGGCGACGAGCCTGCGCTCGGCCCCCCAACCCCACCGACTCCCAATTTTTGGGGAGACAGAGGGGCCAGGCCGGCATAGACTCCCCGGGGTCGGAAACTGGGGGTTGGGGGGCTGATTTTCAACACACGCTGAGGCATTGCAAAAATGACCTTCCTGACTGCTCTTTTGTAAATCAATAGTTGGGTATAACCGCGCTGACCAAGCCACCACTCAACCCGTGGACCCCTTACGCCGCGGACATGAGCCGTATCAACGCATGGGGGCTTTCCGTCTCCCAAACTTTCCAGGGTGCGTTTCCGCTCTCCCACGACGCCTGAAGCGCCTTCACATCGCGCAGGGTGTCCATGCACTGCCAGAAACCTTCGTGACGAAAGGCCGCAAGAAGTCCACGCGAAGCCAATCGCTCCAGAACGTCCAACTCGAAGATCGAGTCGTCGTCGCCCACGAGATCGAGAATTTCCGGTTCGCAGACCATATATCCGCCATTGATCCAGCCTTCATCGATCTGTGATTTCTCCGTAAACGCAGCGACGCGCTCGCCATTGAAAACCAGGCCGCCGAAGCGGGCGGGCGGCCGGACGGCCGTTACGGTGGCAAGGCATCCGCTGGCGCGGTGGAAGCGAATAAGGTCCCGCAGGTCCACGCTGCATACGCCGTCTCCGTAGGTGAGGAGGAACGATTCGCCCCGGAGCCAGGGCGCGAGCCGCTTTACCCGGCCGCCTGTCTGCGTCTGTTCGCCGGTGTCCATCAGGTGAATCTTCCAATCCTCGCACTCGCGCTCATGCGTCTCGACCGAGCCTCGCGCCAGGTCTATGGTCATGCTGCCGGTGAGCGCGTAGTAGTCCAGAAAGTAGCGCTTAACCGCCTCGCCCTTATAGCCGAGCGCCACGAAGAAATCGTTGAAACCGTAGTGCCCGAAAAGCTTCATGATATGCCAGAGCATGGGCCGGCCCCCAATCTCTACCATCGGTTTCGGCTTTATTTCGGTCTCTTCGGATAATCGGGTTCCCAGACCGCCCGCAAGGATAACGACCTTCATAAGGGGTTCTCCAACTTGATTGCTGTCAAGGTGATTATGGGAAAAACCCGGTGTTATCCTTAGGGAAAAAGTGGCCGCAGCGTGGAACGACACGAGGGGCCGGCCTATCTGCGGTACAGCATGTAGTAGACGGAACTCCACCAGTCAACCGCGCGAAAAGCATGAGGTATCTGTTCAGTCTTAATGAGAATCGCCGGTGCGACGCCACGGGCAAAATCCCCGTGGCTAGACGGCTTCGCCAGAAACCCTGCTAAAGCAAGCCAAAGCGGGCAGCCAGAGCACGCTTCAGCGTGGTTCCCTGTGGTTATCGTTTGTAGACACGGGGTTTCAGCCCGTGGCGGAGCCGCTGCGGAGCAATTCACTCTCATCAATTCTGAACTGTTACAGCCTGAGGTATTTCTTGACAAAATCCCGTTCGCATGCTTATACTTGATCAATGAGAAGCACATTTGAGGAAACATGATGACGCTTGACGGCAGGCAGGGCAGGATTCTTCAAGCCATCGTGAACGATTACGTGCAGACCGCCGAGCCTATAGGGTCGGAGTGGCTTGCGAGTCACTACGACTTCGGATGCAAGTCCGCCACGCTCCGAAACGAGATGGCCGAAATGTCGGAACGGGGTTTTCTTGTCCAGCCGCATACGTCGGCGGGCCGGATTCCATCAACTCAGGGCTATCGCTACTATGTGGACTGCCTGATGCCGCCGGAAACGACGGAATCGATAGAGTCGATAGAGTCGAAGGAGTCGATGGCCGCCGGCAGTATCGACTCAGGCAGAATGGAAGTCGAGGAGATGGTGCAGGTTACGTGCCGCGCCCTCTCCGAGATGACCCGTTATCCGTCCGTTGCAACCACGCCGGTGAAAGAGTCGAACTACCTTCATCGCCTCTATCTTGCGCCGGCCAGCGCGCGCCACGTACTACTTGTCACGCTGTTCACCTCCGGTCATGTCGAGCACCAGCTGCTGGAGGTCTCGCCGCTGCCGAGCGAGGCATCGGTGCAGCGCGTGACGAACTACCTCAACGGCCTCCTGGGAGGGCATGACCTCGACGACGTAATGAGCGCCGTCCAGGTTGCCGTGCCGCAGGAGTTGATGCGAGACCAGACACTCGTGCGCAGCGCGTGCCAGGCAATTCGCGATGCCGCCCGCCGGCTCGCCGAGAATCGCGTGTTTCTGGAAGGAGCGACGCATATACTTCGCCAGCGCGAATTTCAGGACGTGCTCCGCCTCGAACAGCTTCTTTCCGCCCTGGAGCAGCGCAGCGTGCTGTTCCAGGTGTTCAGCCGCGCGCTGCTGGGCGAGGATGTAACGGTCATAATCGGGACCGAAGTTCCAGTCGAGGCGATGTACGAGTGCAGCATCGTCACCTCGTCGTACCGGGTAGGGGGGCGAACGGGCGGGTTTATCGGAGTGGTCGGACCAACGAGAATGCGCTACGACCAGGCGGTTTCCGCCGTTGGACTTATGTCGCGGAGCCTCACGGCCCTCCTATCGCGCACCAATTTGGAATAGAGAATTAAAGGGTATTCAGGTATTCTGGTATTCGGGCCGGCGGTCATTGACCCGGCCTCGCCGGAACTACATGAGTGCCCTTTTATTGATTCAGGGTCGGTTATCCCGAATTATTCGTGAATCCCGCGTAGGGAGCAACCTCCGTGTTGCGCCGCTCTCTACGTGAATCATCCGGGCCAGAAGTACAACGATGGGGGATCCTGACCATGCGACGCAGAATACACGTGACGGATGGGATCAACGAGTACGCCGGGTACACGGCAGGTCCCGAGGAGGGGACGATGGAAGAAAACCTTTCTCAGGAGGCGACCGGCACGAATGCGCCTTCTGCTGATGATTTGGATGGACTGAATGGCGGGAACGACTCTGCGGGATCGACTTCCGCAGATACAGATGCAGATGCAGATGCAGATGCACAGCAGGCGGAAATCGACTCCCTGCATGCAAAGCTCGAGCAGTTGACCCGCGAGCGCGACGAGGAGAAAAATCAGCATCTCAGGACTCTTGCCGACTTCCAGAATTTTCGCCGCCGCAAAGAGGAGGAGAGAAGCGCGGACCGCCAGTTCGCGAACCGCGAGCTCGTTCTCGCCATGCTGCCGGCTCTCGACAACTTCGAGCGGGCGCTCACCGCGTCGCAGAAGACACAGAGCTACGACGCTCTGATTGACGGAGTCAAGCTTACTCTTCGCCAGTTGAACGATTTCCTGACCAAAAATGGCGTCAAGCTCATCGAATCGGTTGGGGCGGAGTTCAACCCCAATCTGCACGAGGCGGTGATGCGCGTCGAGGACAGCGATCAGCCGGAAAACACTGTGGTCGAGGAGCTTCAGAAAGGCTATACCATGCATGACCGCGTGCTGCGCCCGTCCATGGTAAAGGTAGCCCGAAGCGAATGAGCATAACCACCGATCTTCCGGAGCCGCGATTCGGCACGGACGGCGTGCGTGGCGAAGCCAACAAGGAGCTTACCGCCCAACTCGCCCTTAAGCTTGGCATGGCCGCCGCCGCGGTTCTTGGCCGCCACGCGACGAATCGGCACGTAATCGTCGGACGCGATACGCGCTTGTCGGGTGACATGCTTGAAGCCGCGCTAAACGCTGGAATGTCGGCGATGGGCGCGCATGTCACCAACCTTGGCGTCGTGCCTACCCCGGCTGTATCGCGAGCGGTAGTGATTTCCGGCGCGAGCGCGGGCGCGGTCATCTCAGCATCTCATAATCCCTTCGGCGACAACGGTATTAAGTTCTTCGGACCCGACGGCAGAAAGCTCTCGGACCAGGTCGAGGAGGAGATCGAGGAGGCAATGGACGCGTGGGAGTCGCTTCCGCGGCCCACCGGCGTCGAGATTGGGCGAATTATCAATTCACGCGATCTTATCGCGGGCTACATAGAGCGGGTCAAGGCCACCGCCGCCGGATCGCTGTCCGGGTTGAAGCTGGCGCTCGACTGCGCCAACGGAGCGGCGTACGAAATAGCCCCCCCGCTCTTCCGCGCTCTGGGGGCGGAAGTTATCGCGATTCACATTCAGCCGAACGGCGTGAATATTAACGAAAAGTGCGGTTCCACCAAGCCCTCGGAGATGTGCGCCCGAGTCGTTGCCGAAGGCGCGGACGCGGGACTGGCGTTCGACGGAGATTGTGACCGCGTGATGATTTGCGACGAAACCGGGGCCATCGTGGACGGCGATAAGATGATGGCTGTCTCCGCCCGGCGGCTGCTGCGGCGCGGCGAGTTGGCTAACAACATCGTCGTAGCGACCATCATGAGTAACGCCGGCCTGGAAGTCGCGCTCGAATCAATAGGCGTCAAGCTGGAGCGCACAGACGTGGGAGATCGCAACGTGGCAGCGCGGATGGAGGAGACCGGGGCGGCCCTGGGTGGCGAGCAGTCGGGCCATATTCTACTGCCGCATCTCTCACCGACCGGGGACGGCATGGTGACCGGCCTTCAGGTGCTGGCGGAAATGCACGACATCGGCAAACCGCTGTCTGAGTTGACGGCATTTGTACAAACCTGCCCGCAGCTCTTGAAAAATGTGCGGGTCCGCGATCGCCTGGGCTGGCAGCAGGTGCCGGAGATACAGGCGGCTGTAGCGGCAGCCAGGGCGCGCCTCACGAAGCCGGACTGGCTTTCAGTACGCGGGTCGGGCACGGAGCCGCTGGTCCGCGTCATGGCTCAGGACATCGATGAGGCGCGCGTGCATGATGTCGTGGACAACCTTTGCTGCCTCATTCAGGAGCGATTCGGGGTGTAATCGAGCCGGGGTGGTCTGAAGCATTCGGCTGCTTGTTCGGCGGAGTCGATACTTTACGGTCGCGTGTGATTATGGATTGAGAATCGGACTATCCCAGAATCTTTGTACTCCATAGGCATCGAAGGGCGTATCGATGCTGATAAGAGGCATGTCTTCGACGAGACTTTGGGCGACGAGGAGGCGATCGAATGGATCCTTGTGATGTTGCGGCAGGGTCGCTATCAATGCTGCATGCGGAATGGTAATCGGAAGCAGAGAGATTTGATTCTTAATGAGATGTTCCGTGAGAAATATCTTAACATCTTGCCCAACAGATAGTTTTCCGGTCCCGACCTTAATGCCTATCTCCCACACGCTCGCCGCGCTTAAATAAATATTGTTCGCGGCATCCTCAATGAGTGTTCGTGCATGGTGGGTCAGCTTTTTGTCGTTCCATACAAACCACAGGAACGCATGGGTATCAAGGAGCACCCGCATTACACGTACTCTTCAAAGCCTTCCGGCGTAGTGTTGAAGTCCTCCGCCATATAGTGAGGCAGGTATTGCGCACTCCCCGCCTTGCGACCTTCCTGCGGCAAACGTACCAGTTTTGCAACGGGACGATCGTTCTCCGTTACCACAACCTCTTCGCCCGCCGCAGACCCATGGATGATCTCAGGAAGGCGTTTCGATGCTTCTTCAATTGTAACCGGAGACATAGCCTCACTCCTTGGAAAACGTTCGCTGCTTGGATGCCGAGTGCATTATACATCAGAAGCGGTACGGTGGACAATCAGGTTTTCATTTCATACCCAGTAATTATTGTAGGTTTTGCGGGGGATTATGGAACGACTTGCTGAGGAGGGACAGCTATGCAGCTACTCAGCAGGTTCAAGCGACTCACAATTATTGTGCTCTGTCTATTGGCGGCGGGATTCGCAAGCGGATGTGGAGGCGGCGGAGGCGGCGGTTTCTCGATTGCGCCGCAAAACAGCCGCGCGTTCGACCCCAACTATGTCTCCGAATTAAAGTCATTGACGCATTGGAACACGTTTCCGGTCAAGGTATATTTCGCTCTAGATGGAGAGTTTACTACGGAGCGACAGGCGCTGGCGACGGCCGGATTCGAGCAATGGAACGGAGCTACGGACGCACAGATTCATTTCGCCGTTACGCAGGATGCCGCGCAGGCGCAGCTGACGGTCCATTTCGTGCCCGCTCTCGACGACAAGTTGATTGGCTGGACCAATTGGAGCTACGACGGGGGCGGCGCGATTCAGCACGCGGACACGAAGATCGCCGTTACCGGGTTGTCCGCCGCCGACACTACCTGGATTGCGGCCCACGAATTTGGGCACGCGTTGGGCCTGGATGGTCATAGTGGAAAGCCCGATGACCTTATGTTTGCGTCTCACGTTTTAAGGTCGGACTGGCATCTGACCGTACGGGATGAGAATACCGTGAAGACAGGATACGGCTGGCTGTTCGGAATTGGGGCTGTTCCCGCGGGCTCGCGGAGTAGTGGACCGCTAAAGTCCATTGAAGTCCGGTGTTATGTGCCGTAACGGTTAATCGGATTCTCTCAGCCGCAAAATGGGTCCGTCCTCCTCGAAAAAGACGTTTTCACCCTCTTCCAGAAGCAGCATGTGAGAGTCGAGGTCGATATAGTCGAACGCTCCCGTTCCGCAGGCGAGCGCCAGCGAGTGGGAGATGCCGCGTCGCGTCTCCAGCATACAGCCGAGCATGAGCTTGCGGCTCGCCGCCCGCGCAATGGCGATAATGTCGAGAGCGCCGGATATGCCCGACTTCATGACCTTTATGTTGATGCCCTGCACACGCGTCTCTCGGACCAGGCGCAGCGCATCGGCCGGGCTCTTGACGGATTCATCGGCGAAAATTGGGACGGGGGATGCGGCGGCTACGCGGTCGAGCGCGGCGAGGTCCTCTTTCGGCGTAGGCTGTTCCACCAGCTCGAGCTGCACGCCGGCGGCCAGGGTGCGGTTTATGAATGCTAACGCTTCCTCGGCGGAGAACGCCTGGTTCGCGTCCAGGCGGAACTTTCCATGTGGGACCGCCGCCTGGATACCGAGCAGCCGCGAAAAATCCTCTTCAGGGTCCGCGCTGCCGACCTTGATCTTGAAGCGCCGAAAGCCCATTGCCGCAGCCTCGCGGGCCCGATCCGCGGCGTCCGCGACGATGGGAAGCGTGATGTCGGTCTCGACCTCGTCAATCGCTCCGCCGAGCAGATGCGCAAGGCTAAGGCCCGTAAACCTCGCAAGGGCGTTGTAGAGAGCCGTTTCGATTCCGGCGATAGCAGTAGGCGAGTCCGGGAACTCCTGTCGCAGCGCGTCGATGATCCGGCGTAATCTCCGCACGTCCGCGCCCAAAAGGATAAGCCTCGCCGCTCTCACCACCTCCACTACCGATTCCGGCGTCTCTCCCGTAACATACGCAACCGGGACCGCCTCGCCTGCCGCCGCTCGCCCATCCTCCATTCTGATCGCGATTACCACGGGACGGCTGATCTGGCGGGCGAGCTTGTCTTTGGCGGTAGCGAACACGTGCCGGAGAGGAACCTCAGTTATCTCAGCGGCGACATCTCGAATGAAAGGCATGGAAAATGGTTATCCTTCCGGCTTCCTGCTTGTAGACTCTTACCCGTATTGCCGGCGCGAGCGTCCTGCCTCCGGCAGGACGCTCGCATTACATTCACGCAAACAAGCAGCAATACTGAGCTATCGAGAGTTGTTCAGCAGAATGTCCGCCGGCACCGGGGTTGACGCGCCCGGCTGGTGCGGATGTCCGCCTCGGGACGCGATGTTCGGCGATCCGTTTCTCCCGGAGAAGCTTCCCATCACGGCCCCTCCAAGCAGATAGCAGAGCCAGACCAGGAGCGCGGCAGAGCTGCCTGCAAGGGCCAATCGTGCCTGCCGGGGGGGGATGAGGCCGCGAAACCAATAGAGAATTGCCGGACCACGCTTAACCGTTTGCAATCGCGTGTTCAACGCGGCATTGAAGCTGGATGAGAGCAGGGGCGACTGTTCGCGCATGGACACAAGCCCGACCTCGATAGAGTTCCACTGCTTGATGAACGCGCGGCACGACGAACAGTCGCGAATGTGGTCACGCACGGTGTCGGGCATTGGCGCTGCGCCGGGTGTGTCGAACCAGCTTTGAATCTGCTTCACAGTCGAATCACATCGCATAATTCAGCCCCTGACTTGCGGCGAACGCGGGCCCGCCCCATAGTTCTTACCGGATTCTAATTAAAACGTGCTACAGACTATTTTTCAGCCGGATTGCCAGGCGTCCCCGGCCCCGGTGCAGGCGGACCTTCACCGCGCTGACCGATACGTCAATCGTGCGTGAAATCTGATCGACCGACATCTCGTCAAAATAGAAGAGCATCATGACAATACGGTAGTGCTCCGGCATTGCGGCAATCGCTTCGCGCAGCTGGCGGTTGCGCTCGGTGACCATCATCGTCTGCTGCGGGTCCGGACCCTGCGCCGTTTGAGGCACTGCGTCCAGCGACAGCGTCAAGCGATTGCTTCTGCGGCGACGCCTGCATTCGTTTAGCGCAATCCGGTATATCCAACTGGAGAAGTATCCGTCCGGCCGATATGCCGGGAGCGCCTTAAAGACGCGAACAAAGGTTTCTTGAACGGCATCTTCCGCCTCGGACCGATCACTGAGTAGGCGATATGCGAATCGAAATAGGCGAAGCTGATAGCGCGAGACTATCTCATCGAATGCGCCCCTGTCGCCCTGTCTGCATCGTACTGCGAGTCTGTCTTCTGAATCTGCCGAATCTGACGCACTGGTCCATGCCAGCTCTAGTCCCATAGTGTTTCCTCGCCTCCGAAAAGCGCCCCGGCGCCCATGCGCGAATTGACCCAAATTGGCAGGCGGATCATACTCCTGCTCTTTGAGACATCTGTCGGACTGCGGCTTGTCAGCCGTTGTTCCGAATTCGCGGTTTGAGAATGCCGTAACTGTTGCGCTTTGGCGGATGCAGTTATTATCTGTAATTCCCCCATGGGGCAGATAGTTACCTCCTTTTTGACGAATTCCGAGTCGCTCCGCATGCGGCCTAGGTGAACGGCCTGGGCGATGATTATGCCCGCTCGTCGATTCTGCCGGGTTTCCGGGAGCGTTTATGCGCCCGTTCTGCGTTGACATTTGAGTAGAATCGTGCGATAATGAGACTTGCTGGCAACTCGCGACCC
Source organism: Chthonomonadales bacterium (assembly GCA_038229495.1). Lineage (GTDB taxonomy): Bacteria > Armatimonadota > Chthonomonadetes > Chthonomonadales > CAJBBX01 > JBBROJ01. Next base: position 25,050 of record JBBROJ010000012.1, on the reverse strand, counting down.
CAGAGCTGTTCGGAACGTCTAATCCCCGGTGAGGAGAACTCGATGCTCAAGCGTATGTACCGGTATCTACGCGCGCTGATATTTGGCACCTTGGACAAGCTCGAAAACCCTGAAATCATCCTGGATGAAGCCGTTCGGGAGATGAAGGAAAGTCAGGTTAAGAATCGCGAGCGCGCGGTACAGGCGATTACGCAGAAGAATAATTTACTGTCGCTTGTGGATCGCGAAGAGAAGATGGCGCGTGATCTTGAAGGCAAGGCTACGCTGGCGCTGAAGCAGGGAAACCGTGAATTGGCGCTCACGCTCCTGCGGGAGAAGGGTACGCGCGATTCGAGCCTTCAGCAGTTGAAAGCCTCTCTCGCGAAGGCCGAAGAGACGGTTGATGCCATCAAGACGGCAATCCGCCGCGAGGATGAGACCATCCGCGTGAGGACCGCCGAAGCTCTCCGCCTCAAGACCGACCTCAAGCAGTCGCAGATTCAGATTGAAATCAACAAAGCTCTCGAAGGTTTCAATTTTGAAGACACGACACAAAGTTTTGGACGCGCTCAGGAACGAATTCAAAGCATGCGCTCCGAGGCGGATGCGCGCGCGGAGATCGCTTCAACTAGCGTCAACGCGAGGCTTGCATCCCTCGATGACGCACAGGTAGACATGGAAGCGGAGAAGGCATTGCAGGACCTGGAGGCGAAGCTCGGCATGACGGCCGCACCCGTCACAACGACTCCCGCAGTTGCCACCGCATCCCAGGAGAGCGACATCGACCGGCAGCTTCGCGAGTTGGAGCAGAAGCTGAACCAGCAGTAGCCCGCCTTTCGATTCTGCTTGATTCCAACAGCGGAATCGCGGCCGGTCCGAGCTCTATTCAATGCGTGAATTTTCAACTTCGGAAAAGTTCTGGTATGTAGTAAAGGACACTCTCCTGTCACCCTTCTCATGGGCCATATGGGCCGTGGGAGGGGTGGTTTCATACGGGTTTGGCGGTTTTATCCCGCTCATCTTCTCGGCGGTGGCCCAGGCAGGGTTGGTCTATAACAACCTCCAGAACGAAGAGTACCTGCGCAAGCTGTTTACAAATCGGCAGGAGCGCGAAGAGAGTTTTTCCGAGCAGCAGATAGAGTCGCTGCTTGAGCAGATGGATTTCGAAGCGCGCCAGCGAGTCCGGTATATTCTTCAACTGCAAAAGGAGATTGGCAGGGAAGCGCGCGCGGATGACGTCGAATCGTATGCGCGCAAGGATTTGGAGAAGGTTGCGGCGAGTCTGGCTCCACTGGTCCAGAGGGCAGTGCGCCTCGCACTGCGCAAGCAGCAGCTGTCGAAATATCTCGTGAACGTGGATGAAAGAGCGCTCAAGAACTACAGCGCCAACCTCGAGCAGCGAATCGCGAAGACCGAGGACGCTGTGGCCCGAGCACAGTACGAGCAGGCGCTCCGCGCGCGGGAGACGGAGCTTCAAACCTATAAGGCAATCGCGCAAGCATCCGCCCGCATCGACAGCCAGTTGGAAAATGTGGAGGCCACGTTCGCGAGCTGGAAGGCGAAGGTTATCCGAATCAAGACTGCCGACGTGGCGAGCGCCGCGAGCGCGAGCGAAGGACTGTATAACGAGCTTGAGGCCCTCAGCAGTAACATAGACATCCTGGACAAGAGCGTAACCCAGGCCCTTGGCGGGGAAGACGAGATCAATCTTCTCCAGAACAAGCCCTCTGCATAGAGGGCGCTGAGAGAATTGAAAAGTGAGTTGAGCGATGCAGGAAGATAGAGACCATAAGGGCCTTTTGGACCGCATGCGGAGCTTCATCATAGAGGACGCGCCCGCCGGCGAGGAGCAGGAGCTGCCCAACGCCGCCGAGGGCGACCCCGCGGGCAAACCGCCTGTCAGGAAGCAGAATGATGACGTGGACCGCATGTTCGCGGATATCGAGTCCCAGGTATCGACCAAATCGGGCGGCACGCTGCCGGCCGCCGCGCAAGCGCCCGCGGCCGGGGGGGCTCCGCTATCGAGTTCCGCGGCGGCAGGCAGCGTGCTGACGCCGGACGTTCAAAAGGTCGTCAAGCTTATCGACGCCCTGCCCGCGGTTTTGACGAAGGAGCAGGTCCAGCCGCTTCTGGTAGCGACGATGGATGCCGCGAGTCTGGACGCGAAAGTGGTATCCGCTCACATAGAGGATGGAAAACGCCAGGCAGCGGAAGGCATTGCCGGCGCTCAGCAAGAGATAGTCCGGCTGGAGAACGACCGCGAAGATACGATTGCCCGCCTCGAAAAGCTTATGGAGGCGGCGCGGGCGCAGTGCACCCAGGGGGTGGCGGCCCAACAGGCGCGCGCGGGCGAGCTCACCGCCGCAATGAATACACTGGCCCGCGTGAGTGAATATCTGCCAGGCGCTCCGGCGCAGAATGCTGCGGAGAAGAGATCATGAGTATATCGCGGCGGCTGCGCAACATCGCCATGTCTCAGATTAGCGCCATCCAGGATCGGCTGAACAGAATTGATGCGGAAGCCGTGATGGAGGCGGAACGCAAGATTGAGCAGAGACGCATTGAACGGGATGCGCGCGAGGAGCTGGACGATCCGACGGCTATCTACCCGGTCCTTCGAAGCCCGCAAGACATCGCCGCGGGTGTCGTTCGCTCGCCCGGCGATCGTCCCGCAAACGCTGCCGGCCGGCCAGGCGGCTATTCCGGCAGGACGGAAGTTTCCGCGAGCAGATCAACGGGTCCGATTTCCGAGCAGGCAGCCACGACGGCCTATCCAGCATCATCAGCAGCATCTCCCGCCGCATCCGTATCGCCCGTTTCGCTGCACCTGCACTACAAGGTCCTGGGCCTCGAAGACGGCGCGGACTTCTCAGCGGTCCAGTCTACTTACAATAAACTGGCTGTCCGCTGCGATCCGTCCCGGTTTCCGGAAGGCTCGGAGGACCGGAAGATGGCTGAGAGCATCAGAAGCCGGGTGGACGTAGCCTACGACGCGCTGCGAGACGCTCTCGATTCAACCGCCGGCAGATTCGACAAGCTGGAGCTCGAATAGCGCCGCCACGGGCAAAATCCCCCCGCCATCGAAAGTTAAGCGGCTTCGGAGGAATTCTGCTAAAGCAGGCTAGTGCGGGCAGCCAGAGCACGCTTTAGCGTGGCTCCTGTGGTTTTCGTTGGTAGCCACGGGGTTTCAGCCCGTGGCGGACTCTACAGCGGTTGCAAATTTATTGCCGGCAGTCTTGCGGCATTCGCTGGAATAGTGGTACACTCCATCGGCTTTTAAGGAGGTCAATTCCGTGCCCAATATTAAATCAGTCATCAAAGACGTAAAGAAATCTCGTAAGAATCATCTGCGCAATATTTCGGCTAAGTCGGCTATGAAGACATTTATCAAGAAGGCCAAGACGACTATAGCGGCTGGGGACACGGAGGCGATCACCGCCATTGTCGCCCAGACGGTCAGCATTATCGACAAGACGGCGGAGCGTGGAATTATTCATAAGAATGCCGCGGCGCGCCGCAAGTCCCGGCTCATGAAGCGAGCTCATCGCGCAGGCACTCCCGCCTGATCACCCCAAACTTCAAGACCGGAATCCAATGGGCCCACGCTGATTGAACACGCGCGGGCCCAATTTCGTGCGTTAGGCAAGGTCCCATTGCCGCCCGTGTGGGCGTTTGGCGGCGTAGCCGCCCACCAGACACGCGTTTTATACGCGCAGACCCTCGTGATTCTTTATTTCGTGCCGCACAACTGCAGAATCAGAAGCTCAATGTTCGTAACCACGTCTCCGCTGCCTTCGCCGCCTCCCTTGTTCGCCAAATCGCACTCCAGCATCCGCTCGAAGGCTTGCGTGAGACCCACGCGATTCCAGCCGCGCGCCGCGGCGTAGATGTCGCGCGCCTTCCAGGCCATGGCGGCAATACTGCCATCCGACGGAAGCTCGCCGGCAATTTCTGGCGGCAGATTCCTGACCCCTTGCGAGTCGATTCGAAGCTGGGAAAGCTCAACCGCCTGGGCGACAAGCCTGAGCTGCCGCGCAAGGAGAGCGAGAAGCCGGCCGGCCACGCTTTGGGGCTTAGTGTCGTATCGGAGCAGCTCGTGAAGGAGACGCAGCGCCTGCTCGGCGTTCCGCCGCGATATCGAGTCTACCAGCTTGAACATCACGTCTTCTGGATCGTAGCTGCACGTCGCCTCGACCATTGCCAGCGTGACCACCGGGGAATCGCCCGCATAGCAGAGGGCCTTTTCAAGCTCGTGGCCCATGGCGTCGCGGGACCCCTGGGCGGCGGCGACAACTCGGCGGGCCGCGTCGGGCGCGATGCGTTTGCCTTCCCGGGCGGCCTCCCCAATAACCCAGTCCACCAGGTCCTCTTCCGCCAGCGGGCGGCACTGCACCGCAACGCCCTGCTCCTTGATGGCGGTATCGAGCCGGGACGTAAGAATTGTTTTCCCCCGGCTCTTCTCGTCCTCTCCCGCCGCGACGCGCAGGGCGACGCAGCTCGAACCGCCCAACCGCGCTAATCCGGCCGCCATGCGCTCCGCATCCCCACTCTTCTCGCGCTTTCGATATATCTCCGCGCCGCGAACTACCAGCAGCCGGGAAGGGGAGCCGAACGGAGCCATGCCGGCGGCGCTGAGTATATCTTCGGGCGAGCGTCCTACCGCCTCGATCACCTCGTAATCGAAGTCCGCGAAAGATTCGTCGACAACCGCGGCCCGCAGAAGCGCGATCGCCTCGTCCTTCTGGCGGTCGTCCTCGCCATAAAAGCAATAGAGCCTGCGCGGGGGGTTAAAGAGGGTCCTTGCCGCACTCTTGTTCCAGACAGCTTCCATAATCGGTTACGCCCGGGAGCCGGCATCGGCCATCGCTACTTCGAGATCGTGCCGCCGCGCGGACCGCAGCGCTGCCTGAAGCGCCGCATACGCCTCCTTCGCGAGCCTCACGTCATCCTGCGTGGCCACTTCGCCGGAGTAGCGGCTCATAACCATTATCGCCGTTAAGCGGTCCAGGCGCTCCCATGCCGAAGGATAGGCCGCCAGCGGCTGTTCCGCCCTGCTTTGATATTCCGTCGCCGTTTCCCACGCGCGCCTCTTCAGTCCGCGCCGCGCAAGGAACACGCAGGCCGAATCGTACGCTTCCACCACGGCCAGATTCGAAGCGGGCAGGCCGAGCGGATTCGTCCTGACTTTCCTTCGCGACAGCCGGTCCCAAACTTCTACTTTAACAACGTAGCCCAGCATGACAACAAACGCCAGGAACGCCGCCGGGGGAAGCCACCCGCGCCCGAAGAGGAATCCCATCAGGGACTGATGCTTGGACCCGGCAGAGTCGCTTTCAGGCGTAATGTTCTCGGTGAATTCCGTGGGGTCGAACTTCATCCAGCCAATGCCCTGGAAATAGACCTCCGTCCATTGGTGCTTGTCGCGCTCACGGACGATGAACTCCTTCTTTAGCGAATTCTTTACAGAATCCTGTTCGCCCGTAAGAAAACCGGATGCTACGCGCGCGGGAATGCCGATGGAGCGACAGAGCATGGCGAGCGACGAGGCGAAGCTGTCGCAGTAACCCTGTTTCTGCTTGAACAGGAAGTAGTCCACGACATCCTCGCTTTTGGGCACGGCGGCCGCCGAAAGATTGTATTTGCACTCCTTCCCGATCCACCGGCTCAGCGCGTTGGCCTTGTCCCAGGGCGACGATTCGCCCTGCGTAACCTCTAGTGCCTTGGCTCGCCAGCGGGCCACGATGTCGGGAGTCCTGGGAAGCTGGAGATAGATATCCGCAATGTCTGCCGGATATTTATCGGATGACTTTCGCAGCTCTTCCGGACTGGCCGTTACGCGCTCGGAGTCCACTTCATATTCGAGCGACGGCACGGTGGTGTCCAGATGAATGGTTCCGGCGGCGTCCAGCGTGCCCTGCGCCTGATTCATGACAATCTTGCGCGGCTCGGACGCGGCATAGATCCCCGAAAACACGCCTCCCTGAAGTGTTATCTTCTGGTGCAACATCTTATGCGAATCGCCGACGGCGGTAATGGTGGTTGGGGGGATGTCGAAAGTATAGCTCGACTGCGCCTGCAGTCCTTCCCGGAGGGCGCCGTCTCCCGAAGCTCCCGAAGCTCCCGAAGCTCCCGAAGCTCCCGAAGCTCCCGATGCGCCCGGATCGCCCGACGTACCTGATGCGCCCGCAGCAGGTGATACTTCCGACGGGCGCAGTCGTTGCTGCGCCGACAGCGTATTGCGCCAGCCGTGGCCCAGATACAGATCGAAGGAGGTCCCGCGCCAGTAATCGCCCTCGTTTGCCTGTATGCGAAGCAGCACTTGATCGCTCTGCGTGACCGGGCCGTTCCCAATCGACACCTCCGGCTGCTCGCGGACCTGAAGAGGAGACAGGGTTGTCGTGCTGGAGGGAGTCTTGCTGATGCTCGGCAGCCCCGCGGAAATCTGAACCTGGGTAAGCACCGTTTGCAGCGGGCCAACGAAGATGTTGGCCAGGAACACGCTGCCGGCAACACAAATGGCCGCGATCTGAATCTGACTGCTGAACATCACGGTCTGCGCCCGGCTCCGGCGGTAGTGCGGGAGCGCAGAGCGTGTCCTCAGATAATTCTCGTGGATCATGAGGAAGCAGGCGGCGGCAACGAAAATAATGAACGCAGCCAGCATCGAGCTTTGCGTCATGTTCGTGCTGATGAGGCCAATCATTGCCAGCGTGGGCACGCAGCAGAACATCAAAGCGCCGTCGTTAATGAGCGTATAACTTCGAAACACCGTGAGCCAGGTCAGCAGTACCGCGAGGGAGCGGATCCGGTCGTCTCCCACGGAAGCTGGTGCGAGAAACGGTTGGTCGCTCAGGAGACCCATAAAAAAGATGCAGCCGCAAATGATCAGGGCGGGCAGCTCGATGTTTCTGGGCGTTACGTTCTGCTGCCGGCTGATGAAGCTGACGATGAAACCGAGGATTGTCAGCCCGAAGATCAGATGGGTGAACGGGTCGTCCGCAAGATACTCGCTGACGGCGTAGAGCCCGCAAGCCGTGACAATGAAGGCCGCAAGATATATGGGAATGCTGGGAGGCGCTATGGTCTCCGGGCCGGCCGCGATTTGAAGATTATGCTCGGAAGAAGCTGCGGACATCTTGTATCTGCTCCGGTCTAATCTGGCGGTCATCGTTTCGCCGCACAATGTGGGGCACGGCTTGCGCGGCAATCACCGATTCCAGGAATTGCTGCTGCTCCTCTTCGGATGGGTGACGGAGACTCGGGTGGAACGATCGCGGCTCGGCGAAAAACAGGTGCGTGGGAATTCCCGCCGACGCATACTGCGCGAGCGCTCCTGCAAGATTCTCATCCGCATTCGCCGTCAGGACGACGAAGGTCGTGCCGGGCATGATAGCGCCCACCTGCTCCACGAGACGGGCGCTCATCGGTCTTGAATCGGCAGCTTGAGCGCGCGCCAGGCTGGTGAGAATCATAAAGAGATGCTCGCTGCCGCGTCCCGCGAAATCGGCCGGATCGGCTGAACCGCCGGCCAGTCTTACCGAAGCTCCCTGTCGAATAGCCATTTGCGCGATGCTGGCCGCGGCCAGGACAAGGTATTCGAGGGTGGTCTGGCGGCCCGTGCCTATGTCCGTATCCCGAAACAGGTCCAGCGCCATGACGACGTTTACCGCGTGCGATTCCTCGAATTCGATAACGCTCAGCTTGCCGGTCCGCGCGGTGGATTTCCAGTGCATGCGCCGCAGCGGGTCGCCCGGCACGTACTGCCGCACCCCGTCCGGATCGATCCCCGATCCCTTCGTTGCCGAAACCGGAAGGTCCTGAAACCCGTAGCGCTCGGCGCCGCTAAGCGTAAACTCGGGAATGCATTGCGGCGTTGGATACACGAGGACTTCCGAAACAACCGGGTACGTGCGCGAGAAGGAGAATATTCCGAGCGGATCCAGCGCCGTAATTTGCATCCCGTCAATCTTATACGCTCCGCGCTTGGTCAATTCCACCCGGTAGGGAATCTTTGTAATCGAATTGGGGGCGGCGTTGAACATCATCTCGTCATCGAGCGGGACGAGCGATTCGGGAAGAGCGTCGGCAGCCTGAAGGAATAGACGGGGGAGGCGCGCGCGCGATTGCACGACGATGTGGAATACGGCCGTCTCGCCTTCCCATGCCGAGGCGGGCGTCTCGCGGTCGAACGTCAGGTCGCGCAGCGCAAGCATTCCGAGAAAGTACGAGAGGAGGGGAAGCATCAGCAGAAGCGTCGCCATAAAGTAGAGGTTGGCAGTATTGACGAGCGTCGCGGAGATGAGCATGAAGAGCGCCGCCGTATAGATGACCCAGCGCTTGTAGTGGTTCATGCGCCTCTCCATTGCCTGCCGGGTTGGAATTCAACAAATGAAACCGGCTGCTCTATCGCTTCCGCTCTGCCGTCGCCTTAGCGGGCCGCAGCGCCGACGGGTACGGGCGTATGCTGAAGTATCTCTTCCACTATACCCTGAGGCGTCAGCCCCTTAATGCGGTGTTCCGGCCTTACAAGCACGCGGTGCGCCAGGACTGGAACCGCCATCACCTTAATCTCGTCCGGCGAGACGTACGCGCGGCCCCCGATGGCTGCGAGAGCCTGCGACGCGTACAAGAGGCTGAGCGAGCCTCGCGGACTCGCTCCGAGTGAGACCGCGGGATGCTCGCGCGTCGCTGTTACCAGAGCGAGTATATATTCCCGCAGAGATGAATCGATATGGACCTCGCGAATTTCGGCCTGAATCGCCACGACCTCCGACGGATTCATCACGGGTTCAATGGTGTCGACGGGGCGGAGACGGAGATGGTTTTCAAGTATTCGAAGCTCGTCCTGCAGCGACGGATAACCGATAGCGATCCGGGAAGAAAACCGATCTAGCTGTGCTTCCGGAAGGGGATAGGTCCCCGACATCTCTATATTGTTCTGCGTGGCGATCACGAAGAAGGGCTCGGGAAGACGGTAGGTATATCCGTCGACCGTAACCTGCCGCTCCTCCATGCATTCGAGAAGGGACGCCTGTGTCTTGGGCGTGGAGCGGTTAATCTCGTCGGCCAGGACGATGTTTGCAAACACCGGTCCCTGCCGGAACTCGAATTCGCTGTTCTTTTGGTTAAAGACCGAGGTCCCGGTGATGTCCGACGGCAGCAGGTCAGGGGTGAACTGTATTCGCTTGAAGTCGCAGCCGAGCGCGCGCGCAAGCGCCTTCGCCAGCGTGGTCTTGCCGACGCCGGGTATGTCTTCTATGAGGAGATGCCCATTGGATAGGAGAACGGCGAGCGCGGATTGAACGGTCTGGCGCTTGCCGACGATAGCCGTTTCCACAGCCTCTACAATACGCCGCGCCTGAGATGCGAGCGCCGAGACATCCAATGGGTATTTCCTCTTTTCCGTGTTTGCAACGGGTTAAATTTATATGACGAGTTGTATTTACATAAGCAGCGGGGATAGGAGCAACCGTACAAGTATAGACGATGCAGGGGGCGTTGTCAACGATAATAGGCCACTTGCATAGGGAGCCGGCGCAGGCCGACTTTGGATCGACAATCGCGATCCCCGGGTTTTAACCCATAGTTCGCAGCCCGTGGATCGTAAGTTATGGTTCTATGCTTCGCTCGCCGCGAATATGTGGCTTTTCATGATGTTTGTCCGGTTTTATCGGAACACCGCGCGGGCCGCCGCCGTAATGTGATTGACGGAAACGGAGGAACCTCGATGAGAGTTGAATTAGGAACCCATGTTAAAACAAGGGACGGAGAAGATGCGGGAGTCGTTAAGCATCTGATTGTCGACCCGGAAGACAACCGTGTAAAGGCGGTCGTGCTGGAGCAGGGGTTCATTCTGACACACGATTCGGTGGCTTCAATTGAAGAGCTGGGGCTTTCAACTACAGACGAAGTCCAGATAAACCGCCTTGCCGAAGAGCTGAAAGACCTGCCGAAGTTCCATGCCTCAGACTACTTGGACCGGCACGCTGAACCAAGCGAGGGTTCGTTGCAGGACGGGCTTCCAACGCAGGGAGTGTTGTGGCCTGTGGTCAGCCCCTTTCCAGGAAGCCCAGGTGGCGTTACCGGCGAGGGCGCGTACGGCATGATTCCGCTGGTCGCACCCTTCAGCGATTTTCAGGAGTCTGCTGCGCTAGGAGCGATACAGGATGGGCCGAATTCGGAACCCGAAGCCGAACATAGCTCGCATCTTACAACGGTGAGTAAGGGCAGCGAAGTGTTTTCCGCGAGCGGCGCAAAGATAGGAGAAGTGAAGGATGTCGTGTTCGACGCCATGACCGGGCGGCCAATGAGCTTTGTCATCAGCCGCGGCGTGCTCTTTAAGGAGGATGTAACACTGCCGGCCGACAAGATTGCAACCGTGGATGAGGACGGAATCTACTTGAGCATTGAGGAACAAGAGTTTAAGAAGTGGACCACCGCTCCCTCCGTCCCGTTTGTATAGCGGCCAGGGTCAATACTGCCATAGCCCGTTCTCGTAGGGTGCAACCTCTACCTTATAACGTGGCGCCGTGTTCTTGACGTGCTATCCGCCGGTCTTTTTGCAGTCCTTATAGACCTTGCGCACCCGCTCGGTAAGCCGAGTTGTAACGTCGTGTTCCGTGGCGTCCGTGAGGCGCGCGATCTCCTCTACGCTAATCCGCTCCATGCCCTGGCTGCCGATCAGTATCGCTTCAGCGCCCCTCTCCGCCTCCGGAATATCGGTCACGTCGACCAGCGTGACGTCCATACAGACACGCCCAAGAATGGGCGCGCGCTTTCCGCAAATGAGAACCGAGCCCCGATTACCGATTGAGCGTGGATATCCATCGCCATAACCCACCGGGAGAGTGGCTATGCGGCTTGGCCGTGACAGCGTGCAGGTGCGGCCATAGCTTATCGTGTGGCCTGCCGGCAGCGAGCGAATCTGCGCGATTGAGGTCTTCAGGGTCAGGGCTGGAGCGATCGATGGGAGGGGAGTGCCTTCCTTAACAGCGGGAACGATACCATAGATCAGCAGGCCCGGCCGCACCATATTCAAGCGCGTCGTGGGGTGCGCGAGCAGGGCCGCGCTGTTCGCGCAGTGGATATGTGGCAGGACCGTGTCGGTTGCCTTCACCGCTTCCGCAGTCCGCAGGAACTTCGCCAGCTGCCCCATCGTGAACTCGGAATCCTGTTCCGCCGATGGGAAGTGGGTTGTCAAGCCTGAAATAACGATGGACGACATGCGACCGATATGGCCCGCGAGGCGCGCGGCCGATTCCGGCAGCACACCGCTCCGGCCCATGCCTGTGTCGATGTCCAGATGAATTTTTGCGGCTCCGCGCAGCTTTTGCGCCGCCCGGCTCAGGACCTGCGCCGATTCCAGCTCCCCGACAAACGGAGTGAGCCGGTTAATAATGATCTCGTCGGCGTCCTGGTAGGCAAATGGGGTAAAGAGGGCAATGTTTGGGCGTGGAAATGCCTTACGCAGCGTAATGCACTCATCAAGAGTGGCCGCGCCAAGCCATTCGGCCCCCGCTTCGAGAGTAACGCCGGCGATCTGCGTGATGCCGTGGCCGTAAGCATCTGCCTTTACGACCGGCATTACTTCGACGCGCATCCCCACAAATGACCGGATCTCGGCTACGTTCTGCCGTACTACACCGAGATCAATTTCCGCAATAACGCGGTCTGCCATCTACTTCGCCATCCGAACTCTTGGAAAGCTTCACGGACGAAACTTCCATAGTTACCGATTATGGTTACCCTGACCGGGGTAACACTATTTGCCCGAGACCGAACGGACCATCCCTCTGGAGTCGGCGTAGGCCGACTTTGCATCAACAGCAACGGGTTTCAACCTTTGGATCGTGGCATCAACAGCAACGGGTTTCAACCTTTGGATCGTGGCATCAACAGCCACGGGTTTCATCCCGTGGGTCTTCTCTTTCATCTCCTCGTATCTCCAGCGGTCCCCGTATACGAGTATGGGGTTCGTCATTCGCCGAGACGGGCTGATGAGCATTTTGCCTTTGAAGTAGACGCCGATGGAAGAGCCGCCGTCCAGGTTGATTGCGTCTACGATTCCGATACCGCGCATCGCCTTTGCCAGCTTCGAGAGATAGATCGGTTTCCGCGTTGCGACAAACACAATGCGGTTGTCCTTCGTCACTCCCACCGCCACGCGTCCATTCTGGTTGAGCATGTGCTTGTCCCTGAATCCCTCGGACCAGGGCTCGACGTAGGGAACGCCGTCGGTGATGAGCCGCGGTCCCGAGCAGAGCACAAAATCGTACCGGCTCCAGTCCTGATGGTGATAGTGCTCCGTCTTCACGAACTCCGCCTTGTTATTATCGGTAACACAGAGCGCCGTCCCGAGTCCGCCGAAGTGCGCCAGCTTGCCGTCGATCACAATGTCGCCGACAGGAATCAACGACCGGTTGGAGAAAAACGTTCCCGTAATCGCGATTGTCGGCTGCGTGCGGCGGACCATTTGACAGAAGGGCTCGGCGTGACCGACCCCGTACTTGCAAATCTCGCCCGTCACCTTGACCTTCGGGTCATTCAGGTCCACCGAGATTACTTTGAGCGGCACGCCCGCGGAGAATGTGCAGTAGTAGGTCACATTGCCGGACCCTGCGCAGCGAAGGCCGGCGCAAATCGAAGTGAGGACGAAGGCGCTAACAAGAATTTGACGGAACACGAACACGTCCTTTCAAGAATGCTTGAATCTGGAACCGCTTTGCTATAAGCTGCTATAAATTTGGAGACAAAAATGTTATAGCAGCATATTGCAAGGCGGCTCGGATGTTAAACTATTGTCGCCTTTTTCTCATCGTTTCAATAGCCGCAATTGAACGGTAATTTAGCAATAGTTGGACGCACATGAATAGTGGAGGATAGATTCCTTGGAAACGGTCAACAGTTCGCGGTCGCGGCACCTCGTCGAGACAGGCTGGCTGGCAGCGCATCTAACCGATCCGGCGATTCGAATCGTCGATATGCGGGGCTATGTCAAATCCGAGACCGGGCCGGACGGCGTTCAATCCGCCGCCTATCTTGGAGCGCGCGGCGAGTATGAAAATTCGCATATACCCGGCGCAGTGTACCTGGATTGGACCACGGACATAGTCGATCTTGACGATGAAGTTCCCGCGCAGGTTGCGCCCTCCGGCAAAATCGCCCGTGTATTTACTAATGCCGGAATTTCCGGCGATACCCTGGTTGTCGCCTATGACAATCATCCGGCGTCCCAGTTTGCGACCCGTCTCTGGTGGGTCCTCCGGTACTACGGGCACGAGAGCGTCCGCGTTCTTAACGGCGGATGGAAAAAGTGGCGGCTGGAGGGGTTGCCCGTAGAATCGGGACCAGCCCATCCGCCTCCAGGCGCTTTCACGCCGCGAGTCCGGTCCGATCTCCGCGTAACGGCGCAAGAGGTGCTAAGTCGCCTCGACAGCGCGGGCGGCTGCCTTATCGATGCGCGGGACGAGGGCCAGTATACCGGCGCGATCAGGCGCGGGCCGCGCGGCGGACACATACCCGGCGCAATCCACCTGTCTCGCGAGGCGTTTTTCGATGCGGACGGAACCTTTCGAGAGGTCGAAGATCTTCGGGGCATAATACAGGGTTCGGGAATTTCGCGGGACAAAAACATCGTGGCCTACTGTAACGGTGGAATTGCTGCTACCTCAGTGCTCTTTACGCTGTCGATGCTGGGATTTCCTTCTCTCGCAAACTACGATGGCTCATGGAACGAATGGTCCTCCCGCATGGACCTCCCAGTCGAAAGGCAATAGACGCTGGGCGGGCATTGTCTCAAGCAACGAAGCAAGGTTAGGGCGCAACCTCCGCGTTGCGCCGCTGTCAAATGGCCTGCGGGTGTACGCCCGTAATTTTGCAGGCGGGGTTTGTACCTGCACAGGCAGGTACTCGGCCGTAGGCCACCCAGCGCAGGGATTCATCCCGTGCGTGCTGTCAGCTCCGCGTTGCGCCCTCTCCTCCCGACAATAACGGGCAGCCTGGGTGCGCCTCTACTTCACCGGCTTTAGCACGAACGCGTCGATTCCTACGAGATAGCTGGCCGACTTTTCGTCCTTGCCGGTGATCTTGACCACGATCGGGTTGTCGCCCTTCTTCAGGGTTACGCGGCCCAGGCTGATGGGGCCGGTGGGAACGACCTCCGTATTGTAGAGGTTTATCCCCGGTCCGATGTTCTGGCCGCCCGCGCTCAACTGAATCTTTCCGTAATCTTTCGCCTTGCTGAAGTAGCCCGTGACATCGTATTCGCCGTCCGCTGGAGCCGGAAGTTGAATCGTCAGCTCCGCGCCGGCCTCACTCGGACGCCACCACAGATGCGAATCCCCGCTCCACCTTCCGCTAAAAGGTTCCGTGCCCTGCTCCTCGATAGGGCCGCTTGTCGCTTTTGCGGTCTTTAGAAGCGACTCTCCCTCGATTGCACCGGGAAACTTGACGGGCGGCGGCAGTACGAATGGGAGCAGGTCGTCGGGATTTGTAGGCAGCGGCGGGTAGGGCGAGTGCGGCTCGCTCTGGTAGAAGTAGGCCACGCTGGAATAGTCCGCCTCGTGATCGTTGTTGGTGCCGTGCTCGATAGTGACCTTCAGCGATTTTTGAAACGGCATCGCGTCTTCGATATGCCACCGATAGGCCGCGACACGTCCCTGCTTCGGATCCAATATCGTCACGCCATGAAAGGGAGCGGAATAGAGGCCGCGGTCGAAGTACCACCCGCTCGAGAAGTAGTCCTCCGTGCCGGTCCCGATAATCGACGGCGTCTTCTCGCCGTCTACGTACACCATCTCGTCGCCTTCGAGGAATCCGAATCCCTTCCCCTTGCGATTCTGCATGAAGAGAGCCACGCCCACGAAATGCCCCGTTCCGGCCGCATCGAGAATCGTGTAGTTCTCATCCTTCTTCGTCGGGTTCTCGCGCCGCCACTGCGCATGGAAGTGGCGCAGATCTTTCGGCAGCGACTTGAAGCCCGTAAAGTCGATGTTGTAGTAGAACGCGTCGATCTTCTTCTTGCTAAGATTCGTCAGTGTCCATCGCGCGGACTTGTGAAACGGCATGGGCCAGTAGCAGTTGTATCCGCCACTCGTTTCATTGAGGGGGAGCGAAATGTAGTCCTTCTGCTCGCCGAACCCCACCCCGAAGAAATCCCCAATCGGGACCTCCACGCTCGGCGTCGTCTCGTCGTCCCAGTACATGCGGAGGATGGCCTGGCGGTGAATAGTCATCTCCGAACGCGGCGCAATAGTTACCCAGAACCGCCGGATGATTCCCGCGCCCTTGTAGTCCAGCAGCGTCAGCGTCTCGCCGGGAGCGACGCCGCGCATGTCGCCGTTACCGCCCTTGCGGTCCCAGCTTCCTTCGTGCTTGGGCGTGCCCTTGCGCGGCATCGCAAGCCCCGCGAGCGGACTCGCCAGCGAATCGGACGGTGCGTAGCTCTGCGCTCGCGCGACTAAATGTGGGAGAGGGGCAAGAATTGACGTAACAGCACATATTGAAAGAACGCGCATCGTCCTCTTGAACATCGTTGTCTTCACCTTATTCTATAAAATTGTACTGCTTATATGGGATTTATGAACGTTGTTAGGAGCCTAGCTTGCCTTCCTGAGCACGATCATCTGGTCCTCCGCGGCCTCCAGAATTTTGTCATAAAATGAGCGCATTTTGACATAATCTGCGGGCGGCACGCTTCCCGATCGCGTGGTTCGCGTCACGGATACGGTTACTGTCTTGCCGTCCTGGGACCTGCGCGCCTCGTAACCGTATTCCGACAGGGGGCCGCTGAGCTTTTGCGAATCCGGCATTTCCTCCACGACGTAGCCTTCCGGGAGCGTAATGGTGGTTGTAGAGCGGCTGCACTGAGTCCGGCGGTTCACGATGGGCCAGCGCCGCGTATCATGGATGTAGGGGTTTCGATTGGACGACCCCGACGTGGCGGGCAGCCCAAGCAGCAGCAGATTGCCGGTCTTGCGGGCGATTTTTGGCATCTCCATCGAGAGCTTCACCACGAACGGCCCGGATTTCGACACGCCGTCTGGCAGCGAGTAGGTTTTAAGCGTCCCGCCGATGGGCACAAGCCGATTCATCATCTGGCGGCGCTTCTCCGGCGTTAGGGAACGGGCGTAGCCGCGCCACTCCTGCGCGGAAGCTCCGCTGAAAGTGATCTCGACATCCATCTGCCCGCTTCGATCCGGGCGCATGGTGATCCGATTCGTGCTGACGACCGTGTTCTCTTCATCCCGGAACGCGGGAATCACCACGAACTTACCGACACCGTTCTTGATGACCAGCGCGTCCGACCCGCGGTCACCGTCGGGAATATCGCCGAAAGCGCACGTCTCGGCGGTCGCGTCCAGCCATACGTCTTTGCCGCCCAGATCCGCCACGGCGATGCAATGATTGAACGCTTCCAGAGAGGGCAGCCGGTTGCGAATCAGCTGGCCCGTATCCGCATAAAGCAGGGCCGGGTGCGCCTTGATACCCACCATGTCGAGCATAGTGATGAGGAGCGTCGCTTTGTCCTTACAGTCGCCATAGAGCTTCTCATGCACGGCGACTGCCGAATGCGGGCGGAAAGCGGATATTCCGAACTCCAAGCCAACGTAGCGCACGTTATTGGCTACGAAATCGTATAGGGCCCGAGCCTTCTGCTCGTCTGTCTTCCTACCAGCGACCAGGCGCAAAACAGTCTTCCGAAGCGCGCGATTAGGGGCAGCCTGGGATTTCACAAGACCGTTGTACCACTGAGCCATGTCTTGCCAGTCGCGAATCGAGCTAATTTCCATCCACGAATGCACGTCCGCCAGCTCCGGCATGTCCGGCTCCTGATCGAGCGGTGGGATGTCACGGGCTTCCCAAGTGTAAGTCTTCGTCCGTCGGTCCGCGGAGGTCGATACGGATGGCTTCAGCTTGCCGTCGTTGTAGACCCGGTAGCGGAACGGCCTGTTCGCGGGCGCGTGCAGGATCAGGCGGCTCAACCCGACCGGATAAGACTGAGAAAACGTCCACGATTCGGAAAAACGGCCCGCCAGAATCGGCTTCGTCGTCAGCCGCCAGCGGTAGTCGACAAGACAGTTGTCCTCGATTCCGGGCATCGAGAATCCCACCGCTTTGCTGTCATCGTACATCAAATATTCGCTATAGGGAGACTGAGTGCGGATGTCGCCCGGCTTCACGGTCATAATCGCACCGTTCGATTTGATAGTGCGGGCGTAAAGCACCTCCAGCTTCTGATAGCTATTGTTGTAGGGCAGGCTCACTTCCGCAAGATCGCGCGCCCGCTCGTTAAACAGCTTGTAGGTCGAGCGGTAGTCCGCCACGGTGGCGCCGTCCGGCTTTACCGTAATCTCCGCCGTATCGAGCAGGGAAGCGTAGTTCTCTTCCGGCCACTGCGATGCTTTTGGCGCGCGCGCAATCGCTGCGCGCAGCTCCGGATCCAGCCGCTGCACGGACGGCCTGGACAACCCGGAAAGTGCGGAAAGTGCTGGCATTGCGGTCGGCGCGCTGCGTGAAAGCTCTCCATGCCTATGCCTGGCCTGCGCCATCGACGGCTGGATGATGCTTGCAAGAACGAGGGCGAGAGCGGCAAAGCGAAAGGGCGTAACGACACTGCGGAGCGGCATCCGGACTTCTCCTAACACGAATCGGGGTGATTTGCGACGTACCCTTATTATACTGGAAGACGGAAGACGGAAGACGGAAGACGGAAGTCGGAAGAGGGAAGTCGGAAGTCGGAAGAGGGAAGTCGGAAGTCGGAAGAGGGACGTCGGAAGTCGGAAGAGGGAAGTCGGAAGTCGGAAGTCGTTCCCAAAAATGGCCTGCTACCAAGTCCACACGCGTAAAACCGGCGTTTGGCGGCGCAGCCGCCAAACGCCCTCACGGTCGGGATAATACTGATCCAATGTATCTTGAACGTGTTTACCGTCCGGAGGACGTTTGGCCGCAGGCCCCCCAGACACGCGTTTTACACGCGTGGTACGTTACACGTTTTACACCTGTGGTATGTTGCAAGTATTACACGCTTGGAACCGGCTTCAATAACTGTGGGATTCAACCCGTGCGAATTTAGTAACCCTTGTTGGTGTAAAGCGAAGTCACGAATCGATAGGCCGAATAAGACAGAGGCACCTTGACGAAAACCCGCTCTCGAATCCGACCCAGTTTCGTAGGCTTGAACCAGTTCGGTCGAAATTTGATTTTGCCTTCCTCTACGGAGAATGGATCCTCGTGCACGCTGCCGCCGTCTTCCCAGGTCAGCGCCAGCATCGGACGCGCGACATCCGTCAGGTTCGGCATCCCGCGGTGCCAGACATTCGATGTCCGCACCATAACGTCCCCTTGATTCATCGGCACGCGGATGGCGTTGCGGTGGGGCCTCTCGACCGCGAACTGCCAGTATTTATAGAACCTCTTGTGTGTTCCCGGAGCCATCTCTATCGCCCCGTTCGCCACGACGGTATCTACGACCGCGACGTTCGCGATCATAAAATCTTTCGTAAAATCCCGGTCGGCATGGTAATGCTGCGTTACGCTGTGCGGCAGATTGAAGTTGCATCCGACGTTTGGCATGCGGTTCGCCTTGGGCTGAATCTCCCGGATCAAGTCGATGATGCCCCGTTCCTTGAGCGCGTCGTATACGAACCGCGATCCCTCGCCCGGGAAACAGTTAAGGTGACCGCTCATGAGGCCGCCACCGGAAAAGAGCGTGCCGGTCTGCTTGGACCGGTCGAACTCTTCGACGATACTTTTGTGAAGCTCGGCAAGCTTCTCTTTCGAGACAACGTCTCTTACGACGAAGTAGCCCTCCTCGGCAAAGGAGCGCTTTAGCGTTTCAACTTCGCTGTGCGTTAGCAGCTGTTTATCGGAACCGGTCCGGGGTGATTTTTCAATGTTCGCTTGACTCATAAGTTACCTCCGATATCGTGGCCAATTGTAAAAAAAAACGGGAGAGCGGGAAATGCGGATACGTGTCTAAGCTCTATTATGTCCAAAAAAAGCCGACACGAGCGTTTCCGCGCACACTCTCAGCGATTATCGGAACATATCTTCTCCTGCGGGAGGTGATTTACCTGTTTATCGAGAAGAGTTTAAGAGGCCGTCAACAATCCTGAGCGCCTCGGATTCGGAGAAGTTCTTCCAAACGCCGCAGTACGAAGGCCACCCATCACTGAACCGGCCAGTCCGCCTAACATCTCTCTACGAGCTAATTGACACGATTTGTCCTTTTCTCTATCATTCCGCCTAAACCAGCGAACGCGATAATGCCTGCGGCAGAATCTCCTTCATTAACCGTACTATTCCGCGCGCTGCGGAATAATCAATAGTTAGGCCACTTATGACGCCTCTCGCCGATAAGACGCAGATTGTTCGAGACGTTTGCAGCGCACTCGCCGCAGGCGATACGCTCGCGGCGTCGGACATCGCCCGGAGAGACTATCCTTTCACGACACAGGCTGCCATCAAACGGTCCTTCAGTGCGTTTGCCGCCAGTTCCATTTTCGTGCGTGACGGATTTATTGACCGCTACTCGGGCACTCAGCTCGTCTTTCCAGGCGTTCTCAGGCTTTTGTCGCGGTTATTGCCAGCAGAGTTTCCGGCCCACCCCAACTGGAAGATGAGCGAGAGCCACATGATTTACTGGGAGCTATTTCCGACCGTTGACCACGTTGTTCCGGTAGCCCGGGGCGGCAGCGACACGCCAGACAACTCGGTGACGACTTCAATGGTGCTCAACAGCGCCAAGTCCAATTGGACGCTCTCGGAGCTTCGCTGGACTTTGCTCCCGCCGGGCGACCCGTCTTCGTGGGACGGTATGCTTCATTGGTTCCTAGACTTCATCTCACGCTCGCCAGAGCACCTCGCCGACAACTACATCAAGACATGGCACTCCGCCGCCAAACGAGTAACGAAAGTGGCCTAACCATACGCTGCACCTGATCCGGCCAACATGTACGTTTTTGGGAGTTCATAGCTCACCGAGCGGGCCGGGCAGGTCACTTTGGCCGTTAGGCCGCAGAAGAAACGCCACCCCCCCAACCACTGCACATCGGAGGATCACATGAAGCGAGTCACTGGCATCGGCGGCATCTTCTTCAAAGCTGCGGACGCGCCTGCTTTGCAGGCCTGGTATAAGCGTCACCTCGGCATCGACGTTCAGGAATGGGGAGGCGCAGCCTTCACCTGGAGCGATGCGGAGGGCAAACCCATCGCTGGGACCACAGCCTGGCTTATCGATCCTGCTGAAAGCGACCACTTCGCTCCAAGTAAGGCATCCTTTATGGTCAACTACCGTGTCGAAGACCTTCACGGTCTTGTCAAGGTTCTCAAAGAGGAGGGATGCAACGTCCTAGATAAGATTGACGAATCTGAGTATGGAGCGTTTGCCTGGGTCCTCGATCCCGAGGGAAACATGGTCGAATTGTGGCAGCCACCTTCGGGCAAATGAAACACGCCCACGCACCATGCGGCAGTCTGCGGCCTAACGCTTTGCTGCAGCCGACCTGCCTACGGCAGGCACCCGAACGCAAACGTTATCCCGCCTATGCGAAGCAGAGTGAGGCAGCACCGGAAGCGTACGGATGTTGCTTCACATCACATTGACGCGGAATTGTCCGCCGAGCCAATGCCCTTCAACTGCGAGCACATCATTGACTCCGGACCCGGGCGGCTCATCTCGATGGAGAACTGACATGGTGAACCCAGCAAAGAACACGATTTGCCTTTGGTACGATGGCGACGCCGAGGACGCGGCGCGGTTTTACGCCCAGACTTTTCCCGATTCGTCCGTTGGCGCGGTGTACCTCGCACCGGGAGACTTTCCGTCGGGGAAGAAAGGGGACGTGCTGACCGTCGAGTTTACCGTGATGGGCGTTCCCTGCCTCGGACTCAATGGCGGACCTGCGTTCAAGCACACCGAAGCGTTCTCGTTTCAGATTGCAACCGCTGACCAGGCCGAAACGGATCGCTACTGGAACGCGATCGCCCGCAATGGCGGCCAGGAGAGCGAGTGCGGCTGGTGCAAGGACAGATGGGGATTGTCCTGGCAGATTACGCCGGTCGCTCTGACGAAAGCGATCACCGATCCCGATCCCGCTGCCGCCAAGCGCGCGTTCAATGCGATGATGCAGATGAAGAAGATCGACATCGCCGCAATCGAGGCGGCGCGCCGCGGTTGAGGTGGAAGCATGTACGCGGAAGCGCAAGGGGAACATTATGGGCGGACCCGAACCCGCTCGGTCCTGAGCCTGCGGATTTCGACCGAGGTGAGAATATCGTACCGCTCGCACGATTGGCGGAATAACCAGCCGTTGCAGCGGACCGGGCCGGCATCACGGCTTTTCGAGACACAAGGTCCTTGCAGCCGGCCCGGCAACTTATCTTGGTAGTTAAATGACAGACAGGTTCAAGGCCAAAGCTGTAAGGTGACCTGCCCAATCCCACCGATTTGCAGCAATAAGCCTAGCCCGCTACCGCGCAGGCGGGAACTCGGCCGAAGGCCAGAGTTCTCAGCCCCGCCACTGGTCCGAGGGGTTGAGACAGCGCAAGGATTCATCCTGTACGCACGTCGCGTAAATTCCACCTCCCGCCACTACTCCCCCAGCATTTGGGGCCGGGGGGCGACCCTGCGCCATTGCTCCCCCTCCCGTTTCGGGAGGGGGCCGGGGGGTGGGTATCCCATCTAACCCGCGCTGGACTGCATCCGCTGCCGCGCCACCACCCGGCTGAGAGGCCGGTTGACAGCCGCCAGTACGCACGACGCGGCGGCCCGGTAAGGATCGTCGCCCAGCACCGCAGAGCCGGCTACCGGAATGGAAAGTCCCTCAATCGAGAACTGGCCCACCGCCGTCACAATCGTCTGGCCGGTGGCTATTTGATTCAAAACGATGTCCGTCAAAGTCAGATCGTACCCGGCAGGGAGAAAGCTGCGCAGGGCGGCGACCGTCGCCTCCGCCACAAGCTTCAAGACCCCCTCGCCGTCCGTATCCGCGGTAAGGCTTGCCGAATAGCGGTTAATTCCTTCGAGGAGGAGCGCCTCCTGGCTCGGCTGCGGACCGTCGCTGGCCGACTGCAAGTCCACCTGAACGCGGGCCGTCCGGTTGTCCCATACAACCTCTATCCGGGTCAGGCGCAGGCGCGTGCCGCCCTCCATCCCGCCCATTGACAGCACGGCGTGATCGGAAAGCCGGCTGTCGCGCTTCTTGTTCGAGGTGCAGGCGCGGCTCGCCAGGTTGATCAGGCTGTTCAGGGTCGCCGCATAGTGCACATGTTCGCGCTCGCGCGTTCTCTGGCCGCCGTACTGGCCCACGGAGCAGGAGATTCCCTCGCCATCGAGAGAGAGTATATTAATCTCCGCTATCTTGAGCGCTGCAGTCTGGGCGAGCCGGGCCGCCTCTTCCGCGCTGCGAAGGGAGACTATGCAGAACTCGTCGCCCCCGTAGCGGCAGAGGAAATCCATAGCGGGGTCGGTGAGCGACATCAAACATTTCGCCGTTGACTGCAGCACTTCGTCGCCAACGATGTGCCCGAATCTCTTGTTGAATTGGCCGAAATTGTCGAGGTCGATGAAGAGGACGGTAATCTCTTCGCCGAGCTTCAGGTGGTCGATGGCCCATTCGCGCAGGCTGTCGGACCAGGGGAGGTCTGTCAGGGGATCGAAATTGCGGCCCAACTCGGGGAGGAGATCGCCATCGGTGACGACGCCGACAAGCTGGTCGCCGTCCATAACGGGCAGCCGCCCGACTGAAGCGCGTGCCATAATGCCGGCCGCTTCGCGAATGGACGCGTTCGCGTCCACGCTTGGGATGCCATTAGTCATCACGTCGCAGACACGTTGAAAGGGAGACGCTCCGAGCAGATCGCTATTGAGAACCATTCCGACAAGCCGGCTGCCTTCCATTACAGGCAGGCCGCCGATATTATGGCCTCGCATGAGCACGATGGCCGATTCTATAGTATGCTCCGGGTTGACCCAAACGGGGGCCCGGCGAATTACTTCGCGCACAGTCTTCATTATCGTGGCAGTCCGCTCGATGGTTCATCAACTGGTGTGTCGGCAGGTGTGTGGATCGAGCTGCACATCCCGCTATAGCGCGCGGTACTGCTCGCTGAAGAAGAAGACTATGAGCGAGGGATGTATATGGGTTCAATCCGTGAACAATGGAGCATCCTGCTCAATGGTGCGGGAGTCTATTAGACAGTTTTGATGGTTAGACCTGCCATCGTTTGGCAGTTTAGCGGTAGAGGGCGCGAAAACGAGTAAAATAGTCAGGTACCGTCTTGGCGACACAGCCCGGATTGCGAATGACGATTCCTGGCGCTCTAAGCCCGGTAACCGCGAAGCTCATGGCCATGCGGTGGTCGTCATAAGTCTCGATCTCGCAGGCGTTCAACGCGGCTGCCGGCAGGATCGTGAGCCCATCCGCGCGCTCCTCCACCTCGACTCCGAGGCGGGACAGCTCAACAGCCAGGGCATGAAGCCGGTCGGTCTCTTTTAGCCGGATATTGCCCACGTTACGAATAATTGTCGGCGAATCGGCAAACGGCGCAATAGCGGCAAGCGTCATGACGGTGTCTGAAATCGCATTCATGTCCACGTCAACGCCGTGCAGCTTTCCAGAGCCACGCACCTCCGTATAGTCGTCCGCCCGTTCGACCTCGCAGCCCATCCGTTCCAGAACATCCACGAATTTGAGATCACCCTGGAGCGCGCCGCGCCCCAAATCCGGAACCCGCACGCGACCGCCCACAAGAGCGGCGGCAGCGAAAAAATACGAGGCCGTTGAGGCGTCAGGCTCAATACTATATGCCATCGAATGATACGCCTGTGCATCGGGGACCTCGAACCGGCAGGAAATCTCCTCGCCCTCCACCAACGACGTTCCCACCTTTTTAACCTTCAGGTGGCTGCTCCACTGTTCCATCATCCGCAGAGTGAGATCGACATATGGGCGGGACACCAGGGGTCCCGCGATTTCAATCTCGACGCCGTGCCGGGATAAGGGCGCGATGATGAGCAGAGCGCTGAGATACTGACTGCTCGCATCGCCTCGCAGCCTGGCCTTGCCGCCTTTCAGCCCATTCGCCCTGATTACCACGGGCGGACAGCCTGTCCCGAGCTCTGAGCGCGCGTCGACCCCCAGCTGCCGCAGCGCGTTCAGCAGATCGGAGATAGGCCGCTGGCGCATGCGCGCAACACCATCGATTCGGTATTCTCCGTGGCCCAGCGACACCGCAGCGGTCATAAATCGGGTCGCGGTCCCGGCATTGCCCAGGAAGAGGTCGGCGGCGGCGGCCGGTATCTCTCCGCCCTTGCCTGCCACCTCATACGATGCGGCTTCTTCGTCGCCTCGCACGCTGATTCCCAGGTTGTTCAACGCTTCGGCCATGTACCGCGTATCGTCCGAAAAGAGGGCGTGTTCGAGGCGTGACGAACCGCCGGCCAGCGCTGCAAGCAGGAGCGCCCGGTTCGTGATGGACTTGGATCCCGGGACGGCTATGGTGGCGTCGATAGGTCCCTTGATTGGCTGGATTTCGATGGAATCTGTCATGGGTTCAGGAGGGAGTATTGGGTTCCTGGGAGGGGAAGTGGGCGCGCGCTTCCCGGGCATCCGAAAGCAGTGCGCGAAGGGTGTTCAGGTCGTTCGCTTCCAGGACTGCTTTCGCGCGCGAAATCCATTCGTGGTGCGCATTCAGTGAATCGAGGACGGAGGCCCGATTATCGATCAGTATCTCGGCCCATAGGTCCGCCGCGCTCGAGGCCACACGCGTGCCATCTCGAAAACTGCCGCCTGCCGCGTTCCGCCATTCGGGCGGCACGGAGTCGGCGGCTGCCTGGGCCAGCCCGTACGCAAGGAGGTGGGGGAGATGACTCAGCACGGCAGCCAGCCTGTCGTGCTCGCCGGGCGCGCAGAACCGGGGGAATGCCCCGCAGGCTCGGACCATTCGCTCCGCCAATTGCAGCGCCTGGGGGTCGGTTGAAGAGGTTGGGGTGAGGAACCAGGTGGCTTCGCGCAAAATGTTGCCGTCAGCGGCGGCGATTCCGGATCGCTCCGAACCCGCCATCGGATG